>NZ_JBIPKI010000001.1:0-311275 GCF_044068515.1 Desulfurivibrio nitratireducens | reverse complement strand
GGTATCTGCTGATCGGCGCCAAAGAGGAGCCCGCGGGCCTGGGGGTAACGGCTTTTTTGGTTGCTCGGCCTAACTACCGAGGACTATTTTTTTTCGACCTTGCTTTCGGTCTTGCCGATATCCTTGACCTTGTTCACTTCTTCGTTAAGGTCCTCTTTGATGGACTTTATATCGCTGACCCCGCTCTCCTGCTCAACCTCGCGGACGCCTTTCTTGAATGAACTGATGGCCTTGCCCAGGCCCGAGCCGATTTCCGGCAGTTTCTTGCCTCCGAAAACCAGGAAGGCGATAATCAGGATTACGATCAATTCCGGCATTCCCAGACCAAACATGGCATTTCTCCTTGCTTTTTGCTGATTGAGCCGCAGCGGCGCCACCTTTCAAGTCAACCAGAACGGCGCCGCCGAGCATAGCTTGCAATTTCCTTTTACCCTATATCGTTGGGAAAAAAAACCTTCTTTCACAACCATTATTGGAGCGGCCGCGATTTGGTCCGGATCCTCCCTCCAGTTGCTGGGCGTGATTTCCCTTGCCTGGCCCCTCCCCCTCGAATAGAATCGGTAACCGGCCGGCGGCACCGGATCCCGGGGCGACCCGACCGCCCGTTTATCCCCTGAAAAGTCGCGCTTTAAAACAAATAGCAACAAGGAGCTGCTTTTGCGATGAAGACGATTACGTTCCGCAACATTGGGGGCTGGTTGCTGGCCTGGACCTGTCTCTGGCTTTACTTGGCGCCAGCCGCCATGGGGGAAAGCCGGGCGGCGGACCCGGTCGAAATCGTGACCGGGATCGCCCCGATCTCTTTTCTGGTCGAAAAGATCGGACGAGAACGGGTCCGGGTAGCCACCCTGCTCCCGCCGGGCCAGGATCCCCATACCTTTGAACCCAGCCCCGGCCAGATTGGCCGCTTGAGCCGGGCCGGGATCTATTTTTCCCTGGAAATGCCCTTTGAGCGGATGCTGCTGGCCAAACTGCCTCGGGAAGGGAGCGGCCCCCGGGTCATCGATGTCGGCGCGGGCATCGCCAAGTTGCCCATGCTCGAGCATAACCATCATGACGGGCATGACGATCACACCGACTCCGGCCACCGCCACGGCGAACTGGACCCCCATATCTGGCTGGGCCCGCCCCAGTTGTTGATTATGGCCGAGTATATCCTGGCGGGGCTGGTCACCATTGATCCGGACCATGCCGCGGCCTACCGGCACAACCATGCCCGCCTGCAAGGCGAAATCGAGGCCGTCCACCGCCGCAACACCGAACTGCTGGCTCCCTTTGCCGGCAGCTCGTTTTATGTTTATCATCCCGCCTTCGGCTATTTCGCCGCGGCTTACCAACTGCGCCAACAGGCCGTGGAAATTTCCGGCAAAACTCCGACTCCGCGCCAGCTTCTCAACCTGGTTGAGCGGGCCCGCCATGACGGGGTTCGGGTTATCTTCGTCCAGCCCCAGTTCGACCAGAAAAGCGCCGCCACCATCGCCAGTTCCATCGACGGCGAGGTAGTTCCCCTCGATCCCCTGGCCCCCGACATGCTGGCCAACCTCGAAAAAATGGCCGCTAAAATCAGCGCGGCACTGACAGATAATCCATGACCGCAAGCGAACCCGTCATTGTTGTCCGCGATCTCGATTTTTCCTACGATCATGTGCCGGTCCTGGAAAAGGTCAACCTGCGCATCGAGCCGCGAGACTCCATCTGCCTGGTCGGGCCCAACGGCGGGGGCAAGACCACTCTGCTCAAGCTCATTCTGGGCCTGCTGGAACCCCAGCGGGGTTCGGTCGAGATCCTGGGCCGCCCGCCCGCCGAGGTCCGCCTGCGCCTGGGCTATGTGCCCCAGTACGCCCATTACGATCCACTCTTTCCGGTCACGGTCATGGATGTGGTCCTGATGGGCCGGATCAGCCGCCATCCCCTGGGCTGGTACAACGCCACCGATCACCGCGCCGCCCGGGAGGCCCTGGCCCTGATGAAGCTCGACCACCTGGCGGGCCGGCTTTTTGCCGCGATCTCCGGCGGCCAGCGCCAACGGGCCCTGATCGCTAGGGCCCTGGCCTGCGAGGCGGAAATCCTGATCCTCGACGAACCCACCGCCAATATCGACGTCAAGGCGGAGAGCAGCCTCTTTGCCCTGTTGAAGGAGCTCAATCAAACCCGGACCATCATGGTGGTGACCCACGATGTCGGCTTCGCCTCCAGCTTTTTTCAGCGTATCGCCTGCGTCAACCGGCAGGTGGTCACCCATCCGGTTTCCGAGCTCAGCGGCCAGATGATCCAGGAGCTTTACGGTGGCGACGTGACCATGATCCGCCACGATCATCAATGCGTCGGCAATCGCAATGCCGCCGGGGAGCGTTGCGGTGTTTGAGCTGATCGAGGCCCTGCGGCACCCGGAAATCGCCTTTTTCCGCTACGCTTTCCTGGTCGGAATCCTGGCCAGCATTTCCTTCGGCATTGTCGGAACTTACGTTGTAGCCAAGCGGATCAGCTACCTGGCCGGGGCCATCGCCCACTGCGTCCTCGGCGGCATCGGGGCCGGGCTCTATCTCCAGCACAAGGTGGGGCTGACCTGGTTCGACCCCATATACGGAGCCCTGATCGCCGCCCTGGTCGCCGCCCTGGTCATCGGCCTGGTCAGCATCCACGCCAAGCAGCGAGAGGACACGGTGATCGGAGCGCTCTGGGCCACCGGCATGGCCATCGGCCTGCTCTTTATCGCCAAAACGCCCGGCTACGTCGAGCCGATGAGTTACCTGTTCGGGAATATCCTGCTGATTTCGCGAAGTGATATCTGGCTGGTGCTGGGACTTGACCTGGTGGTGGTGGGGGTGGCGGCGATTTTCTACCACAAGTTCCTGGCGGTCTGCTTCGACGAGGAATTCGCCCGCCTGCGCGGCCTCAACACCGATTTCCACAACCTGCTGCTGCTCTGCCTCACCGCCCTGACCGTGGTGCTGCTGGTAAGAGTGGTGGGGATCATCATGGTCATCGCCCTGCTTACCCTGCCCGCCGCCGTAGCCGGCACCTTCGCCCGCACCCTGGGCCAGATGATGTTGGGGGCCATCCTCTGCTGCCTGCTTTTCGTAACCGCGGGACTCAGCCTCAGCTTTGTCCACGACCTGCCCAGCGGTCCGACCATTATCCTGGTGGCCGCGGTGGGCTATCTTGCCGCTCTGGCCTTGAAAAAAATCTCAAGTTGAAATCCGGGCCGCCGGCTGACGGCAGCCGGACTTCCCGCCAGGGCCATGGTCAGGCCGGCCGGATGGTCCGGGCGATGTTCCCCATCCGGGCCAGTAACTCTTCCTCGTCGATGGTGAGCAGGCGGCGATCCCGCATCACCAGGCGGCCGTTGATCAGCGAGTGAACCACATCCCCGCCCCGGGCGGCGTAAACCAACTGGGAAGCGGCGTGGTAACAGGGGCTCAGGTGGGGCCGGTGCAGATCCAGCACGATGCAGTCCGCCTTTTTGCCGGCCTCCAGGCTGCCGATCCGGCTCTCCGCCCCCAAAAGCCGGGCCCCGCCGCCGGTGGCCATTCCCAGCACCGTGGCGGCGTCCATCACCGTGGGATCGAGCTTGTTGAGCTTGTGGAGCTTGGCGGCGCTGTCCATTTCGCCGAAGAGATCGATATCGTTGTTGCTGGCCGCCCCGTCGGTCCCCAGCCCCACCGTGACCCCGGCCGCCAGCAGTTCCGGCACCGGGGCCACCCCCGAGGCCAGCTTCATATTGCTTTCGGGGCAATGGGCCACCTTGACCTGCCTGCGGGCCAGCAGCTCGATCTCGGCAGGCTCAAGCCAGATCCCGTGGGCCGCCACCGTTCGATCATCCAAAACCCCCAGTGCATCAAGATGGGCTACCGGCCTTTGGCCGTATTTTTCCAGGCACCCGGCCACCTCCTCCCGGGTTTCAGCCAGGTGGATATGGTAATGGGTGTCGTAGCGCTCGGCATAACCATGGAGACGGCGCAGCAATTCCGGAGAACAGGTGTAAACCGCGTGGGGATCGACGGTGATCCGGATCAGTTCGTGACCGGCGTAGGCCGCGAAAAGCTGATCCATGTAAGCGAAGCCGTTTTCCGGTTCTCCATAGCAGGGCGAGGGAAAATCATAGAGCACTTCGCCGATCCAGGCCCGCATCCCGCAAGCGGCGGCGGCGGCGGCCACCTCGGCGGCGAAAAGATACATGTCGCAGAAACTTGTGGTGCCGGAGCGAATCATTTCGGCACATGAGAGCATGGTGGAGTGATAGACGATCTCCCCGGTCAGTTTGGCCTCGGCCGGGAAGATATATTGAGTCAGCCAGTTCATCAAGGGCAGGTCGTCGGCCAGGCCCCGGAAGCAGCTCATGGCCGCGTGGGTATGGACGTTGACCAACCCGGGCATGATCAGGCCGTGGGGAGTATCGAGGCGGGGGGCATGCGGCCAGCGGCGAGCAAGCTCGGCGACGGGACCGACGGCGGTGATTTCGCTGCCCCGCACCGCCACCGCCCCCTCGCGGATTTCCCGCTTCTGCTGATCCAGGGTCAGCACCAGGGCGCCGGTCAGCAGCAGGTCAACAGGGGTTTCGTTCATAAGTTTCAGGCCTTGTCGGACAATCTTTTTTTAATTTCGCTCACCAACTGGCGAACCTCGGCCAGACATCAACGGCCCTTGGGGTTTTTGCGGGCGCAGTCACACCCTCCGCCCCGCTTGGCCGCCGTGATCGCCGCCAGAATAGCGGATCGGCCGCTGTGGGAAAGCAGATCCCGCTCGATATCCTTGCGGGTATGGCCGAAGCAATAACAAACCAGCTCGTCTTGGCCCAACTCTGCTCCGGCCGGGCAGTTAAACCTTGTTTCAACCATCTTTTACCATCCCTGACCGGGGTCCAGGTTGGTCAGAATGTCGGCAGCACTTCGGCCAGCAGGCGCACCACCCGTTCGCCGCAGGCCTCGGTTTCGCGGATGATCTCCTCCAGCAGGATAGGCTGAAAATTGTCGGGGTTGTTGACATTAGCCACCACCGACAAACCCAGAACCCGCATCCCGGCATGGCGGGCGACAATAACCTCGGGCACGGTGGACATTCCCACCGCGTCGGCGCCGCAGTTGCGCAGGTAGCGGGTTTCCGCCGGGGTTTCCAGGCTCGGGCCGGAAATGGCGGCATAGACTCCCTCGCCTACCCGGTCCAGCCCCAAGCGGTCGGCGGCGGCCAGCGTTTTATGCCGCAGCTCCTGGTCATAGGCCTGGGAAAGATCGGGGAAACGCGGCCCCCAGACCTCGACATTGGGTCCCCGCAAGGGGTTGTCGGGAATGAAGTTGAGGTGATCGGCGATCAGCATCAGGGTGCCGGGGTCAAAGGCCGGGTTGAGCCCACCTGCGGCATTGGAAACCAGCAGGGTTTTCGCCCCCAGCAGGGCCAACACCCGCACCGGCATGGTAAGCTCGCGGGTGCTGTAGCCTTCGTAAAAATGGAACCGGCCCTGCAGCGCCGCCACCCTTTTGCCGGCCAGCCGGCCGCAGATCAAATTACCCGCATGGCTGGTTACGGTGGAGCGGGGGAAGTGGTGAATTTCCTCGTAGGGTATCACCAGGCGGTCGGAAAGCAAATCCGCCGCGCCGCCCAGGCCGGTACCCAGCACCAGCGCCAGTTCCGGGGGCTCCGGCAGGCGGGCGGTCAGAAAAGCCCGGGCCTCCTCGACCCGGCCAACGAATGAAAGATGATCACGGTCCATTGCAGGCGCGGTTCCTTTTTAAACGGCGTGGTCGGCGACAAAGCTCCTGATTGCTTCCAGGTCGGCGTCCAGCACCTGGCAGCGGCTTTCTTTGTTCTCCAAGGCGGCCAGGGCCGGGGGCAATTCCGGGGGGCGGCCGATGGCGGCTTCCACCGCAGCCCCGAACTTGGCCGGATGGGCGGTGGCCAGGCAGACCAGGGGCACGTTTTCCCGCCGGCAGGCCAGTCCCGCGTAAACCCCCACCGCGGTGTGGGGATCGAGCAGATAATCATGGCGCCGGTAAAAATCACTTATGGTGGCCAGCGTGGCGGGCTCATCGGCGCTTTGCGAGGCGAAATCGGCCTGAATCCGCGCCAGGCGGTCGGGACCGAAGCGCAGGCTGCCGCTGCGGGCGAAATCATCCATTTCCTGCCGGGTCCGGGCTGAATCCTCGTCGTTGAGGTAATACAAATAACGCTCGAAATTGCTGGCCACCTGGATATCCATCGAGGGGCTACTGGTGGGCCGGACGGTACTGACCGAATAATCGCCGTCGAGGACAAAGCGGGTCAGCAGGTTGTTTTCGTTGGTGGCCAGGATCAGGCGGCCAATCAGGCCGGGCACCAGGCGCCGGGCCACAAATCCGGCGAAGATATCACCGAAATTGCCGGTGGGCACGGCGAAGTCAACCTGCCCGGCCCCCTTGGCCCCGGTCAGGCGCAGAGCGGCGTAAACGTAATAGACCACCTGGGCGACAATCCGGGCCCAGTTAATCGAGTTGATCGCCCCGAGCTGGTACTTTTCCTTGAAGGGGATATCGTTGAAGAGTTTTTTGACGATGGCCTGGCCGTCATCGAAGTTGCCCCTGATCGCGATATTGAAGACATTGGCGTCCAGGACCGTGGTCATCTGCCTTTCCTGAATGGGGCTGACCCGCTGATGAGGATGGAGGATGAAGATGTTGATCCGCTCCTTGCCCCGCACCCCGTAAATGGCGGCGCTGCCGGTATCCCCCGAGGTGGCCCCGAGGATATTCATCCGGCCCCCGGAGGCGGCCAGCAGGTATTCAAACATGTTGCCCAGCAGTTGCAGGGCAATATCCTTGAAGGCCAGGGTCGGGCCGTGAAACAGTTCAAGGATCCGGCATTCCCCGAGATCCACCAGGGGGGTGATTTCGGGATGGTTGAAGCCGGCGTAGGAACGTCGGATCAGCTCCTGCAGATCGGCGGGAGGAATGTCATCGATGAAGCGGCTCAATACCGCCCCGGCCAGCTCGGGGTAGGCCAGTTCACGCCAGGCGGCGATCTCGGCGGCCGCGGCCACCGGCAGTTTTTCCGGCAGCAGCAAACCGCCGTCGGTGGCCAGGCCCATCATCACCGCTTCGGTGAAGGAAATGGGGGCGATCCCGCCCCGGGTCGAAATGTAGCGCATCGGCAATCCCTTTCAAATCAGCAAGTAGCAAGCAAAGATGAACCGCGGCTAGCGATCCAATAAAAGGCCGGAGCCGGTCATCTCCGCCGGCAGCGGTAAACCCATCAGTTGGAGAATGGTCGGAGCGATATCGGGCAAAGCGCCGTCAAACCGCAATCGATAAGGGCCTTCGGCCCGGGGATCGATCAGAATAAAGGGAACCGGGTTGCAGCTATGGGCGGTCATCGGGCCGCCGTCGCCGGAGACCACCATCTCTTCGGCATTGCCATGGTCGGCGGTGATCATCACGATCCCGCCGGCGGCGGTGAAGGCCTCCACCAACCGGCCCAGGCATTGATCCACCGCCTCACAGGCCTTGACCGCCGCCGCCACGATGCCGCTGTGCCCGACCATGTCCCCGTTGGCGAAGTTGAGGACCACCAGGGCATAGGGCAAACCCGCAGCCCCGGCTGTTGCCGCGCCACCCAAACGCCGGAGCAACTCCTCGGTCACTTCCGGGGCGCTCATTTCCGGCTTGAGATCATAGGTGGCCACCTGGCGGGCCGAGGGGATCAGGGCCCGCTCTTCCCCCGCGAAGGGCTCTTCCCGGCCGCCGTTGAAGAAGTAGGTGACATGGGCGTACTTTTCGGTTTCGGCGATCCGCAGTTGCTTCAACCCGTGCCGACTGATCTCCTCGCCCAGGATCCGGGTCAGTTCCTGGGGCGGGAAGGCCACCGGCAGGTCGAAGTCCTTTTCGTAGCGGGTCATGGTGGCGAAAGCGGCCAGCCGGGGCCGCCGGGGCCGATTAAAGCCGGCGAAATCGTCCCGGGTCAGGGCGGCGGTCAGCTGGCGGGCCCGGTCGGCCCGGAAGTTGAAGAAAATAACCCCGTCATCGTCGGCGATGCGCGGCTGTCCGGCAGCGGCCCCGATCAGCGTGGGCTTGATGAACTCATCAGTTTCGCCCCGTTGGTAGGCTGCCCGCACCGCCGCCACCGGATCGGCGGCGACAAATTCGGCCTGGCCGTCCACCACCGCTTCCCAGGCCCGCAGGACCCGGTCCCAGCGCTTATCCCGATCCATGGCGTAATAACGGCCGCAGACCGTGGCCACCCTGCCGATTCCGATCCGCTCCAGGGCCGCGATCAGGGTTTCCATGTAACCCAGCCCGCTTTGGGGCGGGGTATCCCGGCCGTCCATGAAAGCGTGGACCAGAACCCGCTCCAGGCCCCGGCGAGCCGCCAGCTCCAGCAGGGCGATGAGGTGATCGATATGGCTGTGGACCCCGCCGTCGGAAAGCAGGCCCATGAGATGGAGGGTGCCCTGGTTTTGCTTGAGCCGGGCCAGCAGGTCGTTGAAGGTTTGATTGGCGAAGAAATCGCCCTCCCGCACCGCCAGGCCGATCCGGGTGAAATCCTGGTAAACAACGCGGCCGGCCCCGATATTGAGATGACCGACCTCGGAGTTGCCCATCTGCCCCTCGGGCAACCCCACCGCTCCATTATGGGCGGTCAGGGTGGTGAAGGGATATTGCCGCCGCCAGCGATCCATATTGGGGGTATCGGCCAACTGCACGGCATTACCGGGGCCCGGCGGCGCCTCGCCCCAGCCATCGAGAATGGCCAGCAAAACCGGCCGCACTTCCTGCACCTTATTCGCCATTGGGATAATCTCACTGACCAGATCAGCGGGGAGCCTTTAAGAGCAATGACTGCCGTCCACTTTAGATGGTAACCCGGGGGGCATCGTGCCAGAGTCCGTCCAGGTCGTAGAAGTCGCGTAATTCGTGATAAAAAATGTGGACCACCACATCATTGAAATCCAACAGGACCCAGAGGCCCTCGGCCAGGCCCTCGGTGTCCCCGCTTTTTAGGCGCTTCGAGGAAAGGGCCTCGTCCACTGCCCGGGCCAGGCTCTGAGCATGGCGGGTGGAGCGGGCACTCATGATGACAAAATAATCGGTGACCGAGGAAAGGCCCCGGACATCGAGAATCACCAGGTTTTCCGCCTTCATTCCCCGGGCCGCCTCAGCGGCGATCCGGGCCAGATCCAGCCCCGGCAGATCCTGCAGCTTCCTGCTTACCGTCTTAATATGCATGCTTGGCTATTTCACACTGTAAAGATTGACAAATCCGAGACCTCAAGGGGGCGGAACCGGTTCCGCCGCCACGACGATTCCGCCGGCAGCCTGGGCACAAAAAAGGCATCATACTATGGTCAGCGTTTCCGGCGCAACCAGGAAAACTTCTCAAATCCCGGCCCCGGCCGTATCGGGACCAGCAACGGGGCGGAAATTACGCCCAGGACCTAGCGAGCCCCAAACGGGCTTTAGTTCCCGGCCCTGCCATCATCATTCGGCTGGCAGCCGCAAAGGCCGGCGATTTTCTCCCGTTCCCGGGCCAACCGAGCAAAACCGCCGAACGTGATCAGCTACCCCGCCACCGATCATTTCCCCTCGCCAAACAGACCTTTGATTTCCTGGCGATGTGGGGTATAATTTCCGACTTTTGATTGATAAACTTCTCCGTTCGGGAGATAGTGGTTTGCTGCGTCCCCTCCGGCCGATCCCAGCGGATCGTGGGCACAGCTGACTTATAACTTAAAGCGGCGCGGGTAATACCCCGGCCGCCGCGCGGGAGTGGCAATGCAAAGCTCGTTGAAATGGAAAATCGGCCTGCTCTTCTTTATGATCGTCTTTTCCCTGGCCACGGTACTGCCGTCGCTGTCGGTTTCGGTGCCCGACTGGTGGAAGAAGTACCTGGCCCCGGAGGGCCTGCGCCTGGGCCTGGACCTGCAGGGCGGCATGCATCTGGTTCTGCAGGTCGATATTGACCAGGCCATCGCCAACTCCCTGGACCTGGCCGCCGAAGAGTTGCGGGAAGTTATGCGGGAGGAGCAGGTGACCCTGGTCCGGGCCCGGACCACCGATCCCCAGACCGTCGTTTTCACCCTGCCCAACGTCAGAGCCCTCGACGCCGTCGAGCGCAAGGTGGCCAACGATTTTCCCAACCTCGAGATCCGGGTGGAGAGCGAAGAGGGCACCTTTCCCCGCATTTTCCTGCAGCTTGCCGAGGATCAAATCGAATTCATCGAACAGAACGCGGTTCGCCAGTCCCTGGAAATCATCCGCAACCGGATCGACCAGTTCGGGGTGGCCGAGCCGGTCATCGTCCGCCAGGGCCTCAACGAGATCGTGGTCCAGTTGCCCGGGGTGCGTGATCCCGAACGGGCCATCGACCTGATCGGCCAGACCGCCCAGTTGGAATTCCGGCTGGTGGATGATTCCCAGGCGGTTGATCTCAACCAGCTGATCCGCCAGGCGGTGGAGGCCGGCCAGTGGCAATGGGGCGACGATCGCCAGCAGTTGAACCGGGCCCTGCAGGGGATGCTGCCCGATGATCGGGAAATTTATTTCCACCGCACCGTCGACCGCCAGACCGGCCAGGAACGCAGCGAACCGATCCTGCTTTACAGCCCCCCCCTGATGACCGGGGAGATGGTTCGGGATGCCCGGGTGCGGGTGGGCGGCACCTTCAACGAACCTTATGTCAGCCTGGACCTGACCAACCGCGGCGGCCGGGTGTTCGGCCAGATCACCGAGCGCAACGTGGGCCGCCAGCTGGCCATCGTGCTTGATGAAGTGGTTCGCTCGGCCCCGGTGATCCGGGAACGCATCCTCGGCGGCAGCGCCCAGATTTCCGGGGGCTTCCGCCACGAGGAGGCCGCCGACCTGGCCATCGTGCTGCGGGTCGGGGCCCTGCCCGCCCCGGTGGATATCATTCAGAACCTGACCGTCGGGGCCTCGCTGGGCCGCGATTCAATTCAGCGCGGGCTGTACTCAGGCCTGTTCGGCGCTTTGCTGGTTTCCATGTTCATGGTCATCTATTACCGCCTTTCCGGGGTAATCGCCAACGTGGCCCTGCTGATGAATATTCTCTTCATCTTCACCGGCCTGGCCATGATGCAGGCCACCCTGACCCTACCGGGGATCGCCGGGATTATCCTGGCCATCGGCATGGCGGTGGACGCCAACGTCCTGATCTTCGAGCGCATGCGCGAGGAATTCGCCCTCGGCAAGACAGTGAAATCAGGGGTCGAGGGGGGCTACAGCAAGGCCCTGTCCACCATCGTCGACTCCCAGGTGACCACCCTGATTACCGCCCTGGCCCTGTTCCTTTTCGGCACCGGGCCCATCAAGGGCTTTGCCGTCACCCTCTCGCTGGGAGTAACCTTCAACCTGATCACCACCCTGTTCGGGACCAAGGTTATTTACGATCTGCTCCACGCCCGGAGAAAACTTGGCGAGATCCGTTTCCTCAGCCTGCTGCAGCGGCCCGGCCTCGATTTCATGAGCCTGCGCCGCATTACCTTTGGCCTTTCCGCCGTTCTGCTGCTGCTGGGCGCGGTGGCCCTGGTCGAGGTCGGCCGGGGAACGGCCAATCTCGGGGTGGATTTCGCCGGCGGCACCATGGCCCAGTACCGGGCCGAACAACCCTTCAGCCTGGCTGAGGTCCGTTCCGCCCTGAACCAGGCCGGTCTCGAGGGGGCCCAGCCCCAGCACGTGGAGGGTGAAAACCGGCTGATCGTGCGGATCAAGGAGAGCCGGGAGGTGGTGGGCGACATCACCGGAACCGTAACCGCCGCCTTGCGCGAACACATGACCGCTACGGGATTTGACCTGGAAAGCCAGTCGGAAATCGGCTCGGCCATCAGCGAAACCCTGCGCAACAAGGCGATCCAGGCCATTCTGATCGCCCTGCTGGGGGTGGTCATCTATCTGGCCCTGCGCTTTGATCTGCGCTTCGGCCTGGCCGCCGCCGCCGCCACCTTCCATGATGTCATCGTGGTTCTGGGCATCTGCTGGCTGCTGAACATCGAGATCACCCTGCTGATCGTCACCGCCCTCTTGACCCTGGCCGGTTACTCCCTCAACGACTCGGTGGTGGTTTTTGACCGGATTCGGGAAAACATCAAGAAGCGGCCCCGGGAATCTCTCAAGGACGTGATCAACCGCAGTATCAACGATATCATGAGCCGGACGGTGATCACCTCGATGACCACCGCCCTGGTATTGGTTTCCCTGTTGATCTTCGGCGGATCGGTGATCCACGACTTCTCGCTGACCCTGCTGCTGGGCATCATCGTCGGCACCTTCTCCTCGATCTTCATCGCCAGCCCGCTGCTGATGTTCCTGCCGGGCAGCAAAGAGGCGGTGATCCGGGAAGATCGGCCCTCAAAAGAGGTGGAAGCCCAGGTTTAAGGGCAAAGGCGCCTTATGAGTTTTCAACCACCGGAAAAGGTTCAGCCCCTGCAGCCCGGGGAGTCTTTCCGCTTCACCTGCGGGCCGGACCTGAGCTGCTTTACCGAATGCTGCCGCTCCCTGGACCTGGTTCTGAGCCCCTACGACGTCCTGCGTCTGCGTAAACGCCTGGGGCTCGATTCAGCCGCCTTCCTGGAGCAATACGCGGTGGTCGAGGAGCGCGAGGATGAAGCACTGCCCCTGGTTTTCCTGGCCATGGTCGACGACGGCCGGGCCAGCTGCCCCTTTGTCTCCGCCGGCGGCTGCACGGTTTACGAGGACCGGCCCGCCGCCTGCCGGGCCTATCCCCTGGGCCGCGGGCTGCGGCCCGCCGGTTGCGGCGGCCGGCCCCAGGAGCTTTTTGTCCTGGTGCGGGAAGAGCACTGCCGAGGGTTTGCCACCGATCGGGAAAACGATCCGGCCGGCTGGATGAAAGACCAGGGCCTGAACGAATACAACCGCTGCAGCGACGCCCTGCTCCCCCTGCTCCGGCACCGCCGGATTCTCCAAGGCTGGCGGCCCTCCGCCGCCCAGCGGGACGAGTACCTGCAAACCCTTTACCAGTTGGAAGATTTCCGGGAGCGGGTCCGTTCCGGGGGAGTGGTGCTGCCCGGATCCGGCGATCCCGGGGCCGCCGCGGACGACTACGAGCTGCTGCTGGCCGCCATCGCCTGGCTCAACCACTCCTGGCACCGCTAGGCTCCCGGACGCTCAGGCCAGCCGCAGCTGCGCCGGCAGTTGAGATTGATCCTGTTGCTCGCCTGCCGGGCATACGGTTTTATTGAAATTTTTTCTGAATTTTTCTTGGTGGGCCATAACAAACGGTCCGAGACAGCGGAAGAGGAGCGGAGATTATGGGCAAGAAGGTCAAGGCCATTGTCATCACCGGCTACGGCACCAACTGCGAAACGGAAATGGCCCAGGCCTGCCGGTTGGGGGGGGCCGACCAGGTGGATATCGCCCACATGAGCGAACTGCTCAGCGGCCAGTATCGCCTCGACGACTACCACCTGCTCAACCTGCCCGGCGGCTTTCTTGACGGCGACGATCTCGGGGCCGGCCAGGCCGGGGCCCACCGCTGGCGCTATGCCACCGTCGAGCCCGAGGGTGAACCGTTGCGGGAACAACTTAAGCGCTTCATCGGGGCCGGCAAACTGATTATCGGGGTTTGCAACGGCTTTCAGTTGATGGTCAAGATGGGCATGCTCCCCGGCTTCGAGCAGCGTTACGATCTGCGCCAGGTCAGCCTGATCCACAACGACTCCAGCCGCTTCGAAGACCGCTGGGTTCACCTGCGGGTGGAGCAGGACAGCCCCTGTGTTTTCACCCGGGGAATCGATCGACTCTATTTTCCGATCCGCCACGGCGAAGGCAAGTTCGTAACCGCCGACGAGGAGGTGCTGCGCCGTTTGGAGGATAATAAGCTGGTGGCTCTGCGCTACGCCGATCCCCGGAGCGGCGAGGCCACCCAGGAATACCCCTGGAATCCCAACGGATCACCGGCCGGCATTGCCGGGATCTGCGATCCCAGCGGGCGGCTTTTCGGTCTGATGCCCCATCCGGAAGCCTTTCTCCATCGCACCAACCACCCCCGCTGGACCCGGGAGGAACTCCCGGAAGAAGGCCAGGGGGTGCTGCTCTTCCGCAACGGCGTCAATTTCATCCGGGCCCACCTGCTCTAGCCCGCTATGACACGACGGCAAGGTCATCCCCTGGCGCGAATCATCAGGGAACTGCGCAGCCCCGCTTATTACCTGGGGCTGGCCCTGGTTGCGGCCACCGTCGCCTTCACCTTCGTTGCCCCCCAAATTTTACGTTTCTTCCAGGCTCATCTCGGCCAGGAACTGGCTTTTTTCACGGTCAGCGACCCCTTCCTGGCCCAGGTTCGCCTGGCCGTGGGGTTGGCCCTTTTCAGCCTGGTGCCTTTTTTTACTTACTGGTTCTGGAAAGCGATGGCCGGACCCTTCGGCCTGACCCGGACCACTCGGGCCTGGTTCGTGGGCTTTTGCTGCCTGCTCTTCTATGGCGGCACCATGTTCTGTTTTTTCGTCACTCTGCCCCTGGGGGTCAACTTTCTCCTGGGCTACCAGTCCGAAGAGTTGCAGGCGGTGATCGCGGTGGGCAAATTCGTCTCCTTCGTCACCGTTTTCGTGCTGGCCTTCGGCTTTATCGCCATGCTGCCGATCTTCATGATTTTCGGGGCCAAGACCAGGCTCTGTTCGCGGCGCAAATTCGAAAGCGGCCGGGGCTACGCGGTGTTGATTATCACCATCATCGCCGCCTTGATCACCCCGACCCCGGACGTGGTCAATCTTTCCTTCATGGCCGGACCGATGTACCTGCTCTATGAGTCGGGGATCATCATTATCAAGCTGTTGAAAATTGAATGATTGCCCGGGGCATTACGCCCCCTGGCCGGGTTTCAGCACCGGGACCGAGGACCGGCCCGGCCCTTATCACCGCTCTACCGTCGCGATGGCCCCCCCTGATCGGCTCCGGGGCGTGCTCCGGCCCACCTTTACCATTGCGACCACCGGATGACGCAGGTATATAAAAACCATGCGGAGTCTTTACCAGCATAAGAGCAGAAAGCCCTTAAAAAGACCGGCCCTGTTGTTCCTGGCCCTGCTGGCCCTTTGGCTGCTGCTGAGCCCCTACGGACTCTGGCGCTATGCCAAGGTTAGCGGGGAACTGAAAGAACTGCGGGCCGATAGCCAGCGCCTGGAAGCCCAAAACCGCGAACTGCTGACGGAAATCACCCGGCTGCAAAACGATCCCGCCTATATCGAAGAAGTAGCCCGGCGGGAATACGGCCTGCTCAAGGAAAATGAAATCCTCTTCGACTTCCGCCGCTCGCGGCCCTGATCGCCCCGTAATTTCCGGCCCGGGCCCCGGGTAACCTTAAACAATCTACCTCATGGAACCTATCTCCGTCCTCTCCGCTTACCCGGTTACGCTTTCCGTCGCCTTTCTCCTGGGTTTCATCGCCCGCCAGGTGGGGCTGCCTCCCCTGGTGGGCTTTCTGGTTGCCGGCTTTCTCTTCAATGCCTTCGGCGTCGAGTCCGACAGCTCCATCGAAATAGTCGCCGACCTCGGTGTTACCCTGCTGCTCTTTACCATCGGGCTCAAGCTCAAGATCAAAAACCTGACCCGGCCCGAAGTCTGGGCCGGGGCCACGGGCCACGCCCTGATCACCGTGCTGGTCTTCGGGCTAGCCTTCACCCTCTTGGGCCTCTTGGGCATTCAGGCCTTTGCCGGCCTCGATCTGGGCCGGGCCCTGCTGATCGGCTTCGCCCTCTGCTTTTCTTCCACCGTCTTCGCGGTGAAGATCCTCGAAGAGAAGGGGGAAATGCTCTCCCTGCACGGCCGCACCGCTATCGGCATCCTGATCATGCAGGACGTGTTCGCCGTCCTTTTTCTCACCGCTTCCACCGGTAAGCTGCCTTCGCTCTGGGCGTTGCCCTTGCTGGTTGCCCTGGTCCTGGTTCGTCCGGGCATCTATTATATTCTCAACCGCTGCGGCCACGGTGAGTTGCTGCCGATGTTCGGCCTCTTCGCCGCCCTGGCCATCGGGGTGGCCTCTTTCGACCTGGTTGGACTCAAGCCCGATCTCGGCGCCCTGGTCATCGGGATGCTGCTGGCCAACAACAAGCGGGCCTCGGAGATCGCCGACAATCTTTTCAGTCTCAAGGAGCTTTTCCTGGTGGGCTTCTTCGTCCAGATCGGCCTGGCCGGCCTGCCCACCTGGCATGATCTGGGCATCGCCTTTTTCCTGGTCCTGCTGGTTCCCCTCAAGGTGGCCCTCTTTTTTCTCTTGCTCACCCGGCTGCGGATGCGGGCCCGCTCGTCCTTTCTCGCCTCCCTCAGCCTGGCCAACTACAGTGAATTCGGCCTCATCGTTGGGGCGGTGGGGGTCAGCAACGGCTGGATGGACTCCTCCTGGATGCTGATCATCGCCATCGCCCTGTCCATCTCCTTCGTGGCTGCGGCCCCCTTGAACCAGATTTCTTACAAGCTTTTCAACTTCGGCCGTGCTTATCTTAAACGCTACGAAGGGGAAATTCGCCACCCGGAAGAGACTATTATCGATCTGGGGGAGTCGGTGGTGGCCATTTTCGGCATGGGTCGGGTAGGCAGCGGGGCTTACGATTTTATCAGCGGAGATTTCGGGGATCTGGTGGTGGGGGTGGAAAGCAACGCCAACAAGGTCGTCGATCACCACGCCAAGGGCCGTCGGGTAGTCCACGGCGACGCCACCGATCCCGAATTCTGGGCCCGCACCCGCCACGGCCGGTTGCGCATGGTCCTGCTGGCCATGCCCGAACACCATGCCAACCTCTATGCCCTGCGCCAGCTGAAGGAGACCGGCTTTAGCGGCTTTATCGCCGCTCTGGCCCAGTTCCCCGACGAGGCCTATGAACTGGAGGAGGCCGGAGCCCAGGTTGCCTTCAATCTTTACGAAGGCGCCGGAGCCGGCTTCGCCGCCCAGGTGGAGCCCCTGCTGGCGGAAATGACCGGCGGCATTCCCCGGCAAAAATGGAGCAAGGAACCCTGAGCCAGATTATCAAAGCCCACCGCCCCGGACAGCTTGCCAAAGCCGGACCGGCAACCGCCAAAACGGAATTCAGCTTATGACTTTTTCCTGCCGCAACTACGATTTCAATCTCAACCAGTGCCGGAAACTCCATGCCGACTGCATCCCCGGCCGGCGCGGCTGTGTACTCGAAGGCAAGGTCAGACTCAGCGAGGAACTGGAGGAACGCCTGGCCGCCCTCGAGGCCAAAAGCGCCCGGCGCCGGCAAGCAAAAGGGAAAACAGGCCGGAGGCCAGGCAATGATTCGGGGTAAAGCCTACTTGGCCGGCAGGCCGCGGTTATGGTAGATCTCGGGATAATACTTCCTGGCGCAATCGGGGCAGATGCCATGGCTGAACTGGATATTATGGTGCTCCATAAAATAGGCCTCCATGGGATGCCAATGGGCCGCCTCACCGCGGATCTTCTTGCAATGGCAGCAGATCGGCAGCATGGCCTTGAGCAGTTCGCTGATATCCTCGATGATCAACAGGACCAGCTCCTGATCGCCATAGCCGAAAAGGGAGGTGGTCACCATCAGGTAACGCTCCTTGATCTCGCCGTCTGTCCCCATTAACTCCATCTTCACCCGTTCCCGCACGATCTGCTGGCCCTGAAAGGACCTGCCTACCGATTGACGCACCACGCAACCCCGGCATGAGGGAGCGTAGCCGCAACCGTCCGGGGTTTCCGTTGAGTGGATGCAGTGCAGGACTGTCCCGGCGCGTTCCTGCGGAATGTAATTTATATCCATGGTCAGCATCCGGGCCGCGGCGGCGTTATGGGCAAGAATCCGGACGCTCCTGTCCATAACGAACACCGGCGAGGGAAAAGCATCAACGATGGTCTTGAAAAAACTCTCCTCGGCCTTGGGGTTCATCCTGAGGTGTACTCCCGGTGGAGGCTAGGGTTGAGAGACCCGCCGCATTAAAGGGAGGTCTGCTCCAGGAAGGTCGACAGACCGAAGAAGTTCCACCAACCAGTATTTTTTTATTATAGCAGAATATCAGGCTCACTGAACGAAATTAAGCCCCGAGGGAGGCAGTCGAGGTACCGTTTCCGCCCCTGTTCAGTTTCAGGAGCCAATCAAAGTTATCCCTCCTCGATCCCTGGCCTACAGATTGATCATCCGCTTCTTCTAACGGCCGGAGGTGGAGTTGTCAAACAAAAATAAGCGGCCGGGAGAAGACTTCCAGGCCCGACCCTACCATTAAAATGAGGGGCTGGTGCCGGCGGCAAAGCAGCCTTCTTCGTCCCTTTTAATATCAAGTCGCCATAAAATTATCCCAACCGGGGGCGGCGACTGGATGCCTGCCATAAATCTGTGCTTTTGCCCCGGACCCAGAGTAGGCCAATTTACTATTGAGCCGGACACATGACTTTTATTGACTACATCCAGCCCCTTCCCCCCCCTGGAGCCCGGCCATCATACTGACAAACAGAAGACTCGGAACGCCCTGCTCAACAATGCCACAGCTCCACGGCGATGACTTCCCTTATTGACAACATTTGATAAAAGTAATAATTAAACTCAATAAAGCTGGCCGGTGCTGATTGTATATTAAAAGTCCGGCAAAATCCATGGCCTGGCCGACGGATGCCGGATTATTCAGCCCATAGCCTCTTTAATTAATGATATCGCTTTGATTACTCCAATGAAAAGAATCGCCGATAAAGCCCTGACCTCTTTTTTCCTCAATCTGGTCCTGATTATGTTAGGGTTTATCGCCGCGATTTATCTCGGCATCTTTCTCAATAACCGGCAAGCCCTTGAACAGGAGCTGCAAAATCGGGCCCGTTCCATCGTCGAAGCGATCGTTATTACCAGAAAATGGAACGCCAACCACGGGGGGGTCTATGTTTTGAAAACCCCGGGGATGATCTCCAATCCCTATCTTGAAGATCCCGACCTGGAAACCGCCGACGGTCGGATCTACACCAAGAAAAACCCGGCCCTGATGGTGCGGGAAATCTCGGAAATCGTCGCGCAGGAGGGCAGCTTCCAGTTCAACGTGACGAGCCTCAATCCCATCAATCCGGCCAACAAACCTGATCCTTTCGAGGGGGAAGCACTGGCAGCCTTCGAAACCGGCATCCCGGAACTTTTCACCAGGGAAAAGCAAAACTCTTCGACCTATTTCCGCTACATGGCTCCTCTGATCGTTGAGGATGCCTGTTTGGCCTGCCACGCCCGCCAGGGTTATCGCATAGGCGATATAAGGGGCGGCATCAGTGTCCGCTTCAATATCGATGCCATCGCGGCCGCCCACTCCCGCAACCTGGCCGTCCTCATCAGCCTGGTCCTGATCTCCATTCTGGCCTTATTCCTGATCATCTCCCGCCTGATGAACCGTTTAAGAGGGCGACTGAAAAGGGCCGAACAGAAACTGCAACAGATAGCGATCACCGATGAGCTGACCGGCCTGAAAAACCGCCGCTACCTGCTGGAGCGGCTGCATGCCGAACTGGTCCGGATGGGCCGCAACGGCAGACCGCTGGCCTGTATCATTTTCGATCTCGACCACTTCAAGCAGGTCAACGATACCTTCGGCCACCAAGCCGGAGACCAAGCCCTGCGGGAGATTGCCGCCCATGTTCAGGAACAGTGCCGGGCCAACGATATTCTGAGCCGGTTTGGGGGCGAGGAATTCGTGGTTCTCCTACCCGACACCGATCCGGCCGGGGCCCGGGAGATTGCCGAACGCCTACGGCGGACAATTCTCTCCTGCCGGATAAATTTGGCCGACGGCCAGGTATTGACCCTCAGCGCCAGTTTCGGCGTCGCCGGGTTGGCCAAAGCCCCCCGGAACATCGACCAGGCGGAGGTGGACCTGCTCAACAGGGCCGATGGAGCTCTCTACCGAGCCAAGGCCGGCGGCCGCAACCGCGTCGAAGTCAACGTCTGAAATCCCATTCAGGACATAATGAAGCCCGGTTTCAAAATGGCCCCCCCTGGTTGCCCGTCATGGCGCAATATTGCCACTTTGTATCATATAGGCTTGACAATTGAAATCAGCTTGGCGATACTCCGTCTTTCTGTCAAGAGCGAATCACCCCAGCCATTGATTACGGAGCCCCGAAGATGCTGATGAGCAAGAGCGCCCAACGGCCACCAATCCCCGAACTTATCACCTGCAACGACTGCCGCAAATCCTATACCTACGACCAGGACAAGGTCTGCAGCCCCGAAGAAACCATCACCAGACTCAAGCGGAAACTGGCCGAGGTCAAGCTCGATATTCTCAAGGATGTCCAGCGGGTCGACACCGGCCGGCTGGATATCCCGGTTTACTTCAGCGTGTGCGGGCGGGAAGCCTACGAGGTGATCCGCAACAAGAAGCAGTTGGGCAAGGGCTGCACCCCGGCCCAGTCCCAGGCCAGCGCCTGCATGGAGCTGATCGAGCGCTTCAGCTTTTACAGCTTCCGGCAAAATCCGGCCAATTTCATCCGGGCCACCTACGCCGAACTCCAGGCCGAGGGACAACCCCTGCTTCCGCTCAGATACCTGCTCCAGTCGGTCCACGACGAGACCACCAGCGAGGAAACCCTGGCCGAACTGCTGGCCGATATCCCCATCCGCTGGGCCTGGGCCACCAACCTGAGCCGGGGCGAGCTGGTTTTAGTGCCCTACTCCTGGTTTTATGCCATCAATGAATTCAACGGCCCTTCCGCCGGCAACTCCTATGAAGAGGCAATTCTGCAGGGGCTCTGCGAAATCGTCGAGCGCCACGTCTGCGCGGTGGTTACCCGCGAAAGGATCAAGGCCCCGCGGATCGATCCCCAGTCCATCACCGATCCGGTGGCCGCCGAACTGTTACAAAAATTCACCCGCCACGGGATCCAGGTTTATCTCAACGATTTCTCCCTGGATACCGGCATCCCCACCGTTGCCGCCCTGGCCATCGATCCCTCCACTTTCCCCGAGACCAGCGAGATCGTCTATACCGCCGGCACCACCCCGGAGCCCAACAAGGCCCTGATCCGGGCTCTCACTGAAGTGGCCCAGCTTTCCGGTGATTTCCACAGCAAGTCTAACTACTTGGCCAGCGGCCTGCCCAAGCCCCTTTCTCTTTCCGAGGTGGACTACATCACCGATCCCGGCCGGACCGTCAAGTTGAGCGACCTGCCCGATCTGGGCGACCACAACATGAAAGTGGAGATCGACCGTTGCCTGGCCGCCCTCGACAAGCTGGGGATGGAAGTGCTGTTGATCAACACCCGCCACCCGCAACTGCAAATTCCCGCGATCTACACCATCGTGCCCGGGGCCCACTTCCGGGAGCGTTCCATGAGCAAAAACGCCGGGTTGTTTGCCGCCAAGCTGGCCCACGAGCAGATCAGTGACCCGGCCGCCCAGATCGAACAACTTGCAAAGATGGCAAAGATCCTGCCCGGCGCTTATTTCATAGAATTCTACCTGGCCAAGAAAAAGGCCTACCTGGGCCGCTTCGAAGAGGCCCTGGCCCATTTCAACCGTTCCCTGGAGCTGAAACCCGAGGAGGAGGACCTCCCCTACATCTATTCCTTCATGGGAGAATGCCTGAAGGACATGGGCCGCTACCAGGAGGCAATCGGGGTCCTGGGTAAAGGGCTTGCACTGGACGAGGAGCGGGCGGATATCCACAACCTGCTGGGTTTTTGCCATTTCAAGCTGGCAGACCACGAGACCGCCGTCGGCCACTTTTCCCGGGCCATCGATCTGGAGCCGGCCTCGGCCATCGATTTCTTCAATCTCGGCGTCAACCTGCGCAAGCTCAACCGGATCGAAGAGGCGGCCCACAACTTCAAGATCGCCCTGACCATGGAACCCTACATGGAACTGGCCCGCACCCACCTGGATGAGATGTTTGCCGAGCGCGACCAGGCGGCGCAATCGTAAACGTTAATGCGAGGAAATGTCCATCGCGGAAAGGATATTCGCCATGGTTTTAGCGATTGAAGAAAAAATCATAGCCGCCCTGCTGGCCCACGGCCGGCGCGAGGAGCCCAACGAGGCCTGCGGCTACCTGGCCGCCAAAGACGGGGTGGTGTGCCGTCATTTCGAATTGACCAACATCGACGCCGCCCCCGATCACTACGCCATGGACCCGGCGGAGCAGTTTGCCGTGATCCGCCAGATCAGGGCAGAGGGGTTACAGTTGGCGGCGGTTTACCATTCCCATCCCGAAACTCCCGCCCGGCCTTCGATAGAGGATTTGCGCCTGGCCCATGACCCCAAGGTCATCTATGTCATCGTCAGCCTGATGGCGGGGGTGGTTCCGGTCCGGGCCTTCCGGATCAGGCAGGGCACGGAAACCGAAGTTCCCCTTAAGGTAGTGGCCGGCGCCCGCTAGGGTGCTGTCTGTCTTTAGCAGCCTGACAGACTCAAGACTGGGGCGGATTTTTCAAGGCGGCGATGGCGACCATGGTCAGAACCAGCACGGTGAGGCCGATCAGCGGGAATGACCACTTGAGGCCGATCCAGTCGGTGGCGATTCCCGCCGCCATGGCCCCGGTCAGCACCCCTCCGCTCATGGCCAGGTTGTAAACCCCCATCATGGTGCCCTGCCCGTACTTGCGCCCTTCCTCGGTGGCCAGCGCTCCTAAAGTCGGCCAGATCAGAGCTTCGCCAAGCCCCATAATCACGAAGAGCAAGAGCAAACTCCAGAAATTACCGGCCAGGGGAATCAGGCACATGATGACGCTGATGGTCAGGCAGCCGACCCGCAGCAACTGGAGCTTGTCGCGGCGATCGGCCAGCCGGCCGCAGGGGCCTTGCAGGACCGCGTTGATCAGAGTGCGGACGGCGATCACCACCCCGATCTGGAACCCGCTGGCCTGGAAGGCCTGGGTCATCAGGAGGGGCAGAAAGGCCATGGTCGGCACCATGATAATCATGGTTGCCAGGCGGGCCAGCAACAGGCCGGAAGTGCGGCGACTGGCCAGCATTTTGGCCATGGCGGCGAACAGGCCGTCGCCGTTGCCGGCCCGGGCGGTGGCGACCGGCATGGCCGGCATCTGGAGCAGGACCAGGCCCAGGGCGAGAAAGCTCAAGGTGGCCATGGCATAAAAAGCCGCCGCCATTCCCCAAAGATCAGTGAAAATCCCGCCCAGTAAGGGGCCGCTGCCGATGCCGGCAAAGATGGCGGTGTTGAGCAGGCCCATGTAGCGCCCTTCCTCGCCGATCGGAGCCAGATCGCTGACATAGGCCATGGCCACCGGGACAATCATCGCCGAACCCACTCCATGCAGAGCCCGGATCAGGACCAGGTTTTCCACCGAGGTGGCCGCAGGAATCAGCACCCCGACCACCCCGAAAACGAAAAGACCGCCCAGGAGAAAACCCTTGCGGCCCCAGCGATCGGAAAGCGAGCCCACCACCGGCATGCAGACCCCGCGGGTGATGGAGAAAGAGGCGATAATAAACCCCAGGGCCAAACCGCTGGCCCCGAGACTGGTGGCAAAGACCGGCATCACCGGCACGATAATGCCGATCCCCAACAGGGCGATAAAAACCGAAAAAAGCAGGGGCAACAGCAGGCGGTAGGGCATCATGGGAGCGGGTTGAACCTCCCCGCAGTTCGCCGATAGCGCCCTGTGCCCCGGTCATCGCCTTGGTCCTCTGCCGGTTTCATTAATCAGGTTCTCCTTTCCATTGCCCGATCTCCAGCCCGGTAATCCGGGCGGAAGACTTCCACGGGCTTCGTTTTGGCATAGTGGCCGAAAATGGGGTCGGCCAGCAACCATATCTACCAGGAAAAAACATTTTGCAAAACGGCTAACCGGCGCCCGTTGCTTGAGGAGGTCTTGCAGAACTTACAAAAAAATTGGAGAATCAGATTGGACAATCAGAAATCTTGGCAGATCCGGGGTACTTTTCTGGGACCATGTTTAAAAAATAATAATCGGGGGCGGGGATATGGCCAGACAGGTGGATGTCGTCATAATCGGAGCGGGAAGCGCCGGGCTTTCGGCAATGAGTGAAGTCCGGAAAAAAACCGACAACTTTATCCTGGTCAACCAAGGCCCCTACGGCACCAGTTGCGCCCGGGTGGCCTGCATGCCCACCAAAGCGCTGATCGAGGCGGCCAGGGCCTGTCATGGCCGCCATTTTCTCAAATACCTGGGGGTGCAGGGCACCGAGAGCCTGACCATCGACCGTCCCAGGATCTTAGCCCATGTCCGCCGCTTGCGGGATGGTTTCACCAGCGGGATGATCAACTCCACCGCGAAACTCGGCGACAAGTTGATCACCGGCCCGGCCCGGTTCATTGATCCCGGCACCATCGAGGTTGCCGGCCGCATTTACCAGACCGCCAAAACCGTAATCGCCACCGGCTCCCGCTCCATCGTACCTTCAGCCTGGTACCGACTGGGAAACCGGGTCATTACCACCGAGGAGATTTTCGAACTCACCGATCTGCCGGACACCATGGCGGTCATCGGTCTGGGGCCGGCCGGCCTGGAAATGGCCCAGGCCCTGGCCCGTTTGGGAGTCAAGGTTACCGGGGTTGAACAGGGCGCAACGGTCGGCGGCCTCTCCGATCCCGAGGTCGCCGCCGGCATGGTGGAGATCCTGCGGGAGGAGATGGAGATTCATATCGGGATGACGGCAGAAGTCGAGGCAACAGCTGAAGGCCTGACCGTCATCTCCGGCGCAGAAAAAGTCCGGGTGGCCAAGGTGCTGGCCACCATGGGCCGGCGGCCCAACCTGGAAGATCTGGGCCTGGAAAACCTGGGCCTGCAAAGCGATGCCGGTGGCCGGCTGCCCCATGACCCGGCAACCATGCAGCTGGGGGATCTGCCGGTTTTCATCGCCGGGGATGCCAACGGCGACCGGCCTCTGCTCCACGAAGCCATCGATGAGGGCCGGATCGCCGGCTTCAATGCCGCCCGAGATCAGGTGGCGCGCTTCCGGCGGCGCACGCCGCTGGCCATTACCTTTGGCGAACCCGATATCGTCACCGTCGGCCAGCGCTACGAAGAGATCAGCAATCTTGCTGACTGCGTGATCGGCAACCACGATTTCTCCAGCCAATCCAGAGCCCGGATGAGCAACAGCAACCAGGGCCTCGTCCGCATCTATGCCCGCCGGAGTGACGGCCTGGTGCTGGGAGCGGAGATGGCGATTCCGGCCGCCGAGCATGTCGGCCATCTGCTGGCCTTGGCGATCCAGCAAAAGGCCACGATTAACGAGCTGCTGCGCTTGCCGTTTTATCATCCGGTGATCGAGGAGGGAATTCAAGCCGCCCTCCGAGGATTAAGCAAGCAAACCGACCAGGGCAAGGTCTCGGACACCGAGCTGCTGCTCTGCGGCAGTCATGTCGAGGATTGCCTGTCCTGATTCCCGGCCGGCATTTAAGCCTGGAACACCGTGCGATCCATTCTGATCGGGATTTGGTCCGGGCGGTTCTCCGATATTATTACGGGCAGCCGCTTGTCACCCGGCTCCTCCCATAAATTAAGCACTTGCAGCACCGAATCGATTCCCGCCAGTACCTCTGCCGCTACGGCGGCCTGCTCCCCCTTGAGGCCCTGCCGTTCCTCAAAGGCCGCCAGTTTGGCGAGGTTGTCCCCAAGACCCTTAACGGCCCGGTTGGTGTCAAGGTCGTTGTTCATAGCCAGTTCAAAATCGCGACCCAAGACGGCAATGAGCCCGGCACAATGGGCGGTATCGTTTTGCAGAACCAGCCGGGGTTCGATAATCCCGCGCGCCATAATCTGGATGGCGTCCAGCAATTCCCGGCTCGCGCTCAGTTTCCGGTCGGTGAGGTTGATCTTCCGGCGATAATGGGTGCGCAGGAGGTGAAACCGGATATGGTTGTAGCTCAACCCTTTGGCGGTGAGATCGTCGGGATAGAGGATGTTGCCTTTGCTTTTGGACATTTTCCGGCCATCGAGCAACACATGTTGGCCGTGCAGCCAGTAGCGGGCGAACTCTTGGCCGGACACCCCCTCGATCACCGCGATATTGTAGTCATGGTGCCGGTAGATGTTGTCGATGCCGCCACAGCTGATGTCCACCTGGTAGCCCAGGTGGGCGGCAATTACGGCCGGATCCTGGACGTTCCAGGCCGGCCGGCCCTTACCCAGTTCCGTCTCCCAGCAGACCCCGCCGCCCCATTCGGGCCGGCAGCCATGCCAGAGGATGAAGTCGCCCAGGTTCCAGCGCCGGCCCGGATAGGTATCCTTGGCAAAACGGCGTTTGCGGGCGGGCCACCGGCTCATATCGAGCCGGTAGAGTTTGCCGAATCCTTTGAATTTGAGCGGGTCATAAAAGATATCCCGGCCATGCCGGTAGGCGTATCCTTTTTTGAGCAGCACCTTGATCAGTTCTACCGCCGGTTCAATGCAGGTGGAGGAACGGGGGATGCATGCCGGCAGCCTGATGTTGAGCTTTGCCGCTTCTTGGCGAAAGATGGCGGCATTGGGTTCGGTCACTTCGGCCAGGTTCTTGCCCAACTTCTGAATCCGGGCGATGGATTTATCCTCCACATCGGTAAAGTTGATGACCCGCTTGGTCCGATAACCAAGATACTGCAGATAGCGCTCGAGGATATCCTCGTAGATATAGGTCCGATAGTTGCCGATGTGCGGCCGGTCGTAAATCGAGGGGCCGCAGGTGAAGATCTTGACCTCTCCTTTGGCGCGCGGCCTGAACCGCTCGAGCCGCCGGCTCATGGTATTGCGCAGATGCAGGGTTTTCATGGTTTCCGTGGTCTTTGGGTGGGCCGGCATAATCGGATAACGCGAAATCCTTGTCGTTTTATTAGGCGAACGGCAGTCCCCCCGTGGGTTGGAATTGCGTTGGCGCACGTAAATTCCAACCCAAAAGAGGACTACCGTGCTAATAGATCATACACCAGAGCGAGGAAAAATCAGCCCTTATTCAGTTAGTTCCAGATCAGGTTTTTCAGATTGACAATCCGGCCGGCAAGCTCCAACGTGAAGTAGCGGCCCTGATTGGCTTAATAAGCAAGCCCCAGCGGGAGGATGTCATGCCACGCCTACGCCGTTCTGTCCTGACAACGATCAAGGTGCGGCTCCAGGTCGGGCCCGAGCTGCCGGCCGAAAAATTCATTGCCCCCGGCACCGGAGCTCCGCCGCCAACCGCCCTGCCGCGTATCCCGCAGAAACGGCGCTGAGGCCGGGCCGCCGATGCGACCACCGCTGCCCAAAATCACTTTGCTGAGCTTGCTCTCAACCATCCTGGTCGCCTGTGGCGGAACCCCGCCGGACAAACTGGGGGTCCAGAACGACCAACTCCGACCATGTCCACCTTCCCCCAATTGCGTGTCGAGCCAGGCGTCGGATGCCGGACAAAGGATTGACCCGCTGGTTTTTCGGGACGACAGACCGGAGCGGGCCTTTGCCCGCCTGCAACAGATCCTGGAGCGCCGAAACGACGCGACCATCAAGGAAGAAAAACCGGGTTACCTGCGCGTGGAACTTCGAACTGCCCTTTTCGTCGATGACGGAGAGTTCCTGCTGGACGAAGAGCGACGATTGATCCATGTGCGCTCCGCTTCCCGCCTCGGATATTGGGATCTGGGCAAGAACCGCCGCAGAGTGGAAGAGATCAGGCGGGAGTTTGCCCGGGCAGAAGACTCTCCGAAGGGCAAACTTTGATCATTCAGGACGTGAGGGGACGGCGCGGTGCAGGACCAATATTATGAACCGATCTTCGTTGATGTTGCCCTCGGGAAAAAAGAGACTCCGGCTGATCCTGATCGAGGCAGAGCGACTTTTCTATGTAAGGCGCTTCCAGGAGGTCTTCCAATGGAGTCCCGGTAAACCTTGATGGGGCAACTGCTAACCCTGGCTGAAAGGAAGAATAGATGAAACGATTTATGCAGTCCGCATGCTTTTGCACGTTGGGCTTAATTTTAATGGCCTCGCAAGCCTCGGCCGCAACAATGGAAGAGGCCCGGGAAGCGCCCCGGTGGCGCTTCACCGGCGGCGGGGTGGTGATAATAGCCCCGGATTATGAGGGCTCTGATCAATACCGGGTGCGCATGCTTCCCCTCATTGATCTGACCTACGGGCGCCATTTCTTTATCCAGACTCATCGCGGGATTGGCTGGCGCTGGGCTCCAACCCAAAGCAACTGGGATGCCAGTGGCGCGGTGACTTACCGTTTTGGCCGAAAAGAAAGCGATAATCCGGCTTTATCCGGTCTGGGCGATATCCGGGGAGCGGCGGAACTTGTTCTGACCGGCAGCTACTCCCTTGCTCCCTGGGTATTGAGCGCCGATCTCCGGCAACAGTTGGACCATCAAGCCGGGGGGATGCTGGTCGGTCTCAGAGGAGCCTGGCGCATCCCCGGTCCCGGCGCGAAGGCTTCTATGACCCTGATTCCCAGCATTACCTGGGCTAATCGTGACTATATGGAAACCAGATTTCAAATAGATGCCGGCCAGGCGCTCCGCTCGAAATACGCCCCGTTTCAGGCCGACGCGGGAATTAAAGATCTCGGCCTTGCCTGGCAGCTGCGCTATCCGATCACGCCCCGGGTAGCGCTCACCACCCTGATCGGCTACAGCCGCTTGCTGGGCGATGCGGCGCAAAGCCCGATCGTCCGCCAGGAGGGTTCCGCCCATCAAGTGCGGGGCATCATGGGCATCGGGTATAGTTTTAAGTAGAAAATAACTCCATTCTCCCACGGAGAGGCAAAGAAAAAAGTTCCCCTTCCTGCCTGGCCGGCCTTTTTTATGCTTTGGTGCTTGCAAGAGGAAAACCAGGGTCCGGTTTTTGGCGATTAAGGCGGCGCCACTCAGTCTCTGCTCGCGGCGGGTTATTCGGACCTGCCGCCGTCAGGGCTGGAGGTCAAGCCGGGCGAGCTGGCGCTCGGATTGTTCCATCAGGGCGACCATTTCCGCCACCCGGTGATTGAACCGTTCCCGCTCCTCCTCCGGCAGCGAGGCCGCCCGGGGAATATCGGCAGTCAGCGGATTGACCGGCCGGCCCCGGACATGCAGTTCGAAGTGAAGGTGCGGTCCGGTCGAGCGGCCCGTGTTGCCCGAGAGGGCGATGCGCTGCCCCCGCGCCACGCTCTCCCCTTTGCGGACCAGGAAGCGATGCAGGTGGAGATAACGGGTGACGTATTTGCCGCCGTGTTCAATTTCAATATACTTGCCGGCAAAGGGATGGGTCAGCACCCGGGTCACCACTCCGTCGGCGACGGCCAGGACCGGCGTTCCGGTGGGGGTGGCGAAATCAACCCCATTGTGGGGCGAAACCCGGCCGGTGATGGGATGGCGGCGGCTGGGATTGAAAGAAGAGCTGATCCGGTAGCGCTGGGACGTCGGGTAGCGCATAAAGGCACGCATCAGGCTGTCGCCGTTTTGATCGTAGTAATTGCCGTCATCGCCCAGAAAGGCACTGTGGTGGTGGTTGCGGCGCAGAATGCGGACCCCGTCGATCCGGCTCTGGCCGGTCGGCTCGCCGGCCACGCTTTGCCGGGAACGGATGATCTGAAAACGATCCCCGGCCTGGATCTGGCGGGCGAAGTTGAGCTGGTCGGCAAACAACTCGGCCACCTGAACGATTTCCCGTTCGCTCAGGCCGGCGCTTTTGCCGGAGAGATAAAAACTGCCGTTGATTTCGCCAACCAGGATCTGTTGCTCCCAATCTCCCTCGCTGATCAACTCTTCGTATTCAAAAGAGGACTCGTCGACGCGCCGATAAACCACCTTGTTGCCGGCGTGGATGAAAAGCTCCATTTCCTCCAGTTGCGGTTCATTGGCAGCGAGCCGGAAGGTCAGCCGATTGCCGGGACGCAGGGTATCCAGGGCCAGCAGCGATTCGTCCGCTTCCAGGATATGGTACATGGTCTGGTGGCTGAGCTCGAATTGATCGAAAATAGAACCCAGGGTGTCGCCGGGCTTAATGGCATAAGTGTGGACCGGTTCGGGTTCCGGCGGTTCCACGACGGTTGCAACGGCCGGAATCGCAGCAGGCTGAGAAGCGGGGACGCTGACTTCACTGGCGGCAAGCTCTTCCGGGGGCGGGCTGGCCGATAAAACCATAACCCCCGCCAGGAAAAGCAGGGGTAAGGCTGCCCAGCTCAGGCCCCGCAGCAATTGGAGGTTGAATATATGCGGACCAGGTGCTGATATCGGCCTGTTTTTTTTCATGGCGACCTGTCTTGGTTTTGAGGAATGGAAAGATTGTGCCCGGCACTATAACTTAAAATAAGCCGGGACTCAAACGATCCGTGCCTTTTATGCTCCTCAAAAAACAGCAAACCTGCCTGAAAAGGGGGGCGAGGCGCGCAGATCATCCACCAAGCCAGGCCAGGACTTCCTTTTTGCTGGGGGTCTTGCCGGAACATTTAATCTGGCCGTCGATTACCACCGCCGGAGTGGTGAACACGCCAAGCTTGGCAATTTCATTGAAATCACTGATTTTTTCTACTTCGGCGCTGACCCCGGCCTCCGCCAGGGCTTCCTTGACGATTCTCTCGGTCTCATGACATTTAGGGCAGCCGGGGCCGCAAACCTTGATTTCCATAATTTGGCTCCTCCAGGTTAAATTTGTTTTTATTTCAGAAAAAGGTCCCGTAAAGCAGACCGCTGATGGTGGCCATGACAATCACCAGAGTGACGAAGACCACCGTTTTCTGGGTGCCCATCAGGCTGCGGATGACCAGTATGTTGGGCAGGCTCAAGGCCGGACCGGCCAGCAGCAGGGCCAGGGCCGGCCCCTTGTGCATGCCGTTGCCGATCAGCCCCTGGAGGATGGGAACCTCCGTGAGGGTGGCGAAATACATGAAGGCGCCGACAAAGGAGGCGAAGAAATTAGCCCCCAAGGAATTATCCCCTACGGCTCCGCTCACCCAGGCTGCGGGGATCAGGCCCTCCTGGCCCGGCCGGCCCAGGAGCAGGCCGGCAACAAAGACCCCGATCAGCAGCAGGGGCAGAATCTGCTTGGCAAAGTCCCAGGACTCCTTGAACCACTCCCCGTTTTCATCCTCGCGGCGACTGAGCAAAAGGCTCAGCCCGACAAAACCGGCGACAAAGGCCAGGGTGGGATGACCGGAAAAAACCAGGGCCAGCACCACCGCCGGCGCTCCCGCCAGGACCACCTGCCACTTGGGCAGGCCAAACCAGAACATCAGCATAATCACCAACAGCATGGCAAACAGGCCGGTGAGTAACCACTTTTGGACCCCCAGCAGGGCCCAGAAACCGCTGCCACCTCCATCGCCCCAGTTGGCAAAGACCAGGATTCCGATCAGGGCGGCGAAGAAAAGGGCGTTCTGCCACAGGGGCCTGGTGGTCTGCTGTTCGGGCTGGGGAATCTGGTCCTGGAGTTTTGCCTGTTCTTCCCTGCGGAAAATCCAGTGCATGCAGAGGCCGATGACAATGCTGAAAAGAATGGCCGCCACCGCCCGGGCCAAACCCATTTCCGGTCCCAGCACCCGGGCGGTCAGGACAATGGCCAGTACATTGATGGCCGGGCCGGCATAGAGGAAGGCGGTGGCCGGCCCCAGGCCCGCTCCCATCCGGTAGATGCCGGCAAAGAGCGGCAGCACCGTGCAGGAACAGACGGCCAGCACCGTACCCGATACCGAGGCCACCCCGTAGGCGAGCACCTTGTTGGCCCGGGCGCCGAGATATTTCAGCACCGATGCCTGGCTGATAAAAACCGCGATGGCCCCGGCAATGAAAAAGGCCGGAATCAGGCAGAGCAGCACGTGCTCTCGGGCATACCAGCGCACCAGTTCAAGGGCTTCAAAGATCGCGTTGTCAAAGCGCTCGGCCCCTAACGGCAGGTAATAGACAGCCAGAAAAACGGCGACGATAGCCGCCAAGGGCTTCCATTCGCGTTGCCAGTCCATGTGTCAGCCTCTTGTCCTGGGAGGAGGAGCAAGGCCGGAACACAGGCGGCGACGATCCACTTGGGCCAGCCCGGTCAGAATTTTCCTGATCCGGGGGTCTTCTTCCAGCCAGGTTTCCAGCTGCCCCAACAGGGTCGCGGCATAGAGAGAGTCGCTGCCATCGGCCAGGTAATAGTTGATCCAGGGTCCATCTTTTTCGTAAGCGACCAGGCCGGCTTCCTCCAGGATCCGCAAGTGCTTGGAAACCGTGGATTGGGCCAGGCCCAGCAAAGCCGTAAGCTCGCAAACACAGAGGTGGCGCCGGGCCAGGATCTTGAGGATGGTTACCCGGTTGGGATCGGACAGGGCTTTCATCACTCGGGTAAATTTTTTTGTTTCCATTTGGTCCCTTTGGATTACCATATCGCCATATGGCGATATGGTGCTGCAAAACGCAGCTTTTGTCAACCCTGAATCGGTCCTCCGCAAATTTATGCGGCGATCCGCGACCCGGCTCTCGGGGCGTCGCCCGCTCTGCTCATATTTCTGCAAATATCCGCCTCCCCGACCATAATATCGTTGGCTTCCCCAGATAGCTGACGAAAAAGCAAGGTTAGCAGCAGGAAGGGGAACATCTCTGCCGCGGAAGTGTCTTTTGGGGACAGGCCCGCCGACGGACATCGATTCAAACGGGGCGGCTGAACTTGCAAGTGGAGGTTGCCGAGAATGAAGCTGTTGCAGACAACGGTCATACTGCTGGCGCTGCTGATTGCGGCGGGGTTGTCGCTGGGCAGTCCCGTGGCCGGGGGAAGCGAACCGGCAGTACATGAGAAGATACTGGCCAACGGCCTCAAGGTGCTGGTGCGGCTGGATCAACGGGCCCCGGTGGTCACGTCGCAGATCTGGTACAAGGTAGGCTCGGCCCATGAGACTTCCGGGGTTACCGGCATCGCCCATATGCTTGAACACATGATGTTCAAGGGAACCGAGAACCTGGCCCCCGGCGAATTTTCCACCCTGGTCGCCCGCCTGGGCGGCCAGCAGAACGCCTTTACCAGTCGCGATTATACCGCCTATTTTCAGACGCTGGCGGCGGATCATCTCGAAACCGTCATGCGCTGGGAGGCGGATCGGCTGGCGAACCTGGTCCTCGACGAGCAGGAGTTTCGCCGGGAAGTGGAGGTGGTCAAGGAAGAGTGGCGCATGCGCAGCCGGGATAACCCCAATGCCCGGCTTTACGAACTGCTTTACGCCACCGCCTTCGTCAACAGCGGCTATCACCACCCGGTGATCGGCTGGAAAACCGATATCGATGCCTATACCCTGGCCGATCTGGAGCAGTGGCGGCATGATTATTACGCCCCCAACAATGCCGTCCTGGTGGTGGTGGGAGCGGTTGAACCCGAGCAGGTTATGGCCCTGGCGGAGAAATATTACGGCCCCATCGCGGCCCGGGAACTGCCGGCGGCCAAGCCCCGGATCGAATTGGAACAACAGGGCCTCCGCCGGGTAGAACTCGAACTTCCCGCCCGGCTGCCTCTGCTGGCCATGGGCTACAAGGTGCCCTCGCTGCCGGGGGCCGATGAGGACTGGGAGCCCTATGCCCTGACCGTGCTGGCCGGGGTACTCGCCGGCGGCGAGAGTTCCCGCTTCAGCAACGAACTGGAACGGGCCGGCAAACTGGCCCAGGCCCGGACCAGCTACAGCCTGACGGCCAGGCTGCCGACCCTCTTTGTCCTGACCGGGGTGCCCAACCAGGATGGCGATACCGCCGAAGTGGAGGCCTTGCTGCGGGAACAGATCGAGCGGGTCCGCCGGGAACCGATTCCCGCCGCCGAACTGGAACGGGTCAAAACCCAGGTGGTCGCCCGTGATGTCTATGAGCGCGACTCCATGTTCTATCAGGGGATGCGGATCGGCATCTATGAAGCCATCGGCCTCGATCATCGCCGGCTGGCCGAGTACGTCCCCCGGATCGAGGCGGTGACTCCTGAGCAGGTCCAAAAAGTTGCCCGCAAGTATCTGACCGAGCAGGCCCTGACCATTGCCGAACTAAAACCGTTGCCGCTGGCGCCGGGCAGCCCCCCGGCCGCCGCCCCATACGATAACGGAGGTACCGACCGTGTTCACTAAAATGAGTCGGTTGCTGAAACACCAGCTATGGCCGGCCCTGGTCCTGCTTTTTGGTTGCGCCGCTCTGGCTCCGGCCGCCGCGGCGCTGGAGCTGCAAAGCTGGCAAGCCGACAACGGCGCCCGGGTCCTGTTTTACCCCACCGCCAATCTGCCGATGGTGGATGCCCGGGTGATTTTCGATGCCGGCAGCGCCCGGGACGGAGAGCAAGCGGGAGTGGCCCATTTGACCGCCGCCCTGCTCTTCGAAGGGGCCGGAGAACTCGGCGGCCAGGTAATCGCCAGCGTACTGGAAGGCACTGGGGCCGAGTTTGCCGCCGGGGCGACCCTGGAAGCGACGACGGTGCGGCTGCGCAGCCTGAGTGATCCGGAGCGCCTGGGCCCGGCCGCCTCCTTGGTCGCCAAGGTAATCCAGAACCCCGATTTTGCTCCCGCGGCCTTTGAGCGCCAAAAACAGCGTCAGTTGCTGAGCATCCGGGCCAAGGAGCAATCTCCCTCCGCCCTGGCCGCCGATGCTCTGCGGGCGGCGGCTTTCGGCGACCATCCTTACGGCCGGCCCGGCACCGGAACCACCGCCTCGGTCAACGCCCTGACCCGGACCGCGGTACAGGATTTCCACCGCCGCCATTACACGGCGGCCAATGCCTGGGTGGTACTGGTGGGGGATCTGAAGCGCGCGGAGGCCGAAGATCTGGCCGGCAAACTGGTGGGGGGGCTACCCGCCGGAGAGCGGATGGCTCCCCTGCCGCCGCCGCCGCCTCTTGAGGGTTCCAGGGTGGTCCGGGTGCCGTTCCCGTCCGAGCAAGCCACGGTGCAGATGGCCTATAACGGTGTCGAGCGGCGGGATCCCGATTATTACCCCCTGTTTGTCGGCAACCATATTTTGGGCGGCAGCGGTTTTGCCTCCCGGCTCATGACCAACCTGCGCGAACAACGCGGCCTGGCCTACAGCGTTTCCAGTCGCCTGGTCCCGTTGCGGAGCGGGGGGCTCCTGGTCATGGGAATCCAGACCCGCCATGATCAGGTCGACCATGCCGTGACGTTGATGCAGGCCGACCTGATCCAGTTTATCCAGGCCGGCCCGACGGAAGCCGAGCTGGCGGACCACCAGGCCAACATCATCGGCGGATTCCCGCTGCGCCTGGACAGCAACGCCAAGATCGCCGAAAATATTGGCGACCTGGCGGTCATGGGTCTGCCGGCCGATTATTTCGCTCACTATCCGGCAAAAATAGCCGCTCTCGACCCCGAGGCCGTGCAACAGGCTTTCCGCGCCAGGATCGATCCTGCGGCACACGTCGTAGTCATTGTCGGGCCGGAGGCAAAAGAATAAGACCTTGCTTCCGTTGGCCGGTCATTGCCAAAATGCGGGGCGGGATCAAAACTTCGCCTCAGGGGCAGCCCCTGACGATTTCGGTGGTAAAGCCCACCACCTTGTCCGACCGGGGGATGGTCACCAATTGGTATGGCTCGACCAGTTCGTCGATTACGGTGCACTCATCATCCGGCAGGGTTGCTCGCACCTTGACCATGAAATTGGCCGTCCGCTCGCGGATTTCGACAATTTCGATCCGGTGGCGATCGGTGGTCCGCTGGCCCAGGAAGGCCGCCACCACTTTTCTTTGGGCAAAATCCACCGCCGGCTGGGCGGGGGGAATTACAAAAGCGGTTTCATGCTCCCGCCATAAAGCGTCGTAGGCTTCCTGGTTCCTGATTACCGTCAATCGCTCCATCCCGATCCCGCTGGTTTGCCCGGTCTGCAGGACCGAAAAGGCCACCAGGGTTCCGCCGTTGCCATTATCGTCGTCATCATCGGATTGACAGCCCGCCAGGAGCAAGGCAAACAGTAGAACTCCAGCCAGAAGAGCCAAACGCTTCATGTAATCGTTCCTCCTTGTTGTTATCGCGGTTATTGGCTCCGGAGCCAATAAACCGCCCCGGCACCCCCGGCAAGCTGTTATAGGCGCCAAAAGTTGCCAGCGCGTGGGCTTGGCGGCCGGATTATCGTTTTCCCCTTATAATTAAAGGCCGCCCGGAATGCAATCGGGCAGTTGCCGAAATCCGGCAACTGCCGACCGGCATACCTCTCCAAAAGCGCAACCGAGGAAAAGATTTCCTGATTAAAATTATTTGGTTAAACTGACGCTGTGATAGGCGGCCCCGCCGGAAGGCTGCCCGCGGCGGAAACCGATCCTCCGTCCAGGCGGACCGGTCAACCCTCGCCGCTCACTCCCGAACGGGTTATACGAGCTGAAACGCTACAGGAAAACAGGAGAAACAACTGGATACGTTGACCCACGCCTTGAGTGGCGCCCTGGTGGCCCGGGCCACGGCTCCGCGCCAGCCGCGCCCCGATCAGTTGTCCCTGCGTGAGCGGACCTGGATCGGCGTTCTGGCCGGCACCATCTCGGATATCGACTTTGTGGTGGCCCTCTTCGATCATGTCGCCTATCTGGAAAATCACCGGGGGGTGGCCAACTCCCTGCTGTTCATGCCTGTCTGGGCCTGGCTACTGGCCGTGGCCTGCGCGTTCGTTCTCGGCCGCCGTTACCCCTGGCGCGCCTACTACGGGGTGATCCTGCTCGCCATCCTGGCCCATATTCTCGGTGATCTAATCACCAGCTACGGAACCCAGATCTTCGCGCCCCTGAGCAACTGGGCGCCCGGCTGGAATACAACCTTTATTATCGACCTCTGGCTCTCCGGCCTGCTGGCTCTCGGTCTGCTGGCCAGCCTTTACTGGCGGCCGCGCACCGGCGCCGCCCTGGGCCTGGTCGCGGTGACGGCCTTGGTGCTGTTTCAGTACACCCAGTACCGCAACGCGGTTGAACTGGCGGACAGTTGGGCCCGGGAGCAAGGTTACACCGAAAACGTCGCTGAGGCCTATCCCCAGCCCTGGTCGCCCCTCAACTGGCTGCTGGTGGTCGATCGGGGAGAACGCTATCACCTGGCCCGGGTTAATCTGCGCCGCCAAACCCCGCTGATCATGAATCCGGATGCCCACCCGCTCTGGCGGATCCGGGAAAGCTACCTGCCCGTTGACCAATTGGCGTGGCGCCGCTACGACCAGTTCGGGCCCGATGAAGCTGCCCCTCTGGCCCGGGAAGTCTGGAGCCACGATGACCTGGCCTTCTTCCGCTGGTTCGCCAACTATCCGGCCTTACAGGCCATAGACCAATATAATGGCGATCAGTGCGTGATCTTCACGGATCTGCGCTTCGAGCTGGAGGGGCGGGAGTCCCCGTTCCGTTACGGCATGTGTCGTTCGGCGGCGGACGCTGAGTGGGTTCTTTATCGCATGCGGGCCGGAAGATCACGCCAGGCCCTGTAAGCCTGCCTGGGAGAAACTTCCGGGAAGACCAGCGACCGGAGTCCTGCTGATGGTGCCGGCAAGCGCCCGATCGGCGGGGTTTTCAGTCTAAAAATCGGCGAGGCTCTTGGCGGACGGGACCGCCGCCCTGAAGCATATCGGGCCAGATAAGCCGTTCGGCGGCAGGATAGCTTTATCAAGCCCCCTTCAGTAGTAACGCTAAGAGACCAAACTCCACGACCAGCAGCAACAGGCACAAAACGATGCCAACGATGGCCATCCAACGCTGGCTCGGCACCCTCAGGCCTAGAATGCCCAGGACAAGTCCGGCGATGGCCGGCAGAAAGGCTAAAGGCCGGATCAAGACAAAGGCCAACAACCCGGACAAACCCAGCGTCAAAGAGGCAACGGCCAAGACGTTGCGTTCTCCTGCTCCTGCTTTTCGGGCCTCAAACGGATGTTTCGCGCCGGATTCAGGTGCCATCGTTTCATTCCCCTGGTTGAGAAATCTTAGTCCTCCTGCACATTATAAATGTGCTTCCGTTACTACAGGGTATCGTATAATTATTTACGGGCCAGGATCAACCTATTCTTCAGGGCCGGCCAAGGATCAAGCACCAACTGGGCTATCCGAATGCGCCAGACTTCCGGGCAGGCTGCGGCCTGCCCCCTTGCCGGCCCAGCGATGGATAAGCAGATTCCGCTCAGTTCACCATCACCGCCGGCAACAACCACCAAAACCGGCGCCGGTTACCTGCTCGCCGGGGCCAGACGCAGGGCCATGCGTTGCAAGTCATCCAGATAGTCGCGCCAGGTATGGAGATAAAAAGCCAGAGCCTGGGAAAAGTTCTTACCCACCAGGCCATCGAGAAACAACTGGGAAATATCCCGTTCGCGCTGCAAGACGTACTGAGAAAGCAGAAAAACCCGCCGCTCCTCGGTGCTCATTTCCTCCAGCAAGCCTTCCAGGACATGCCTGGCCCGGGGCTGATACATCCAGAAGTACATCAGGTCCAGAGCATTGACGATGGTAGCCAGGTTAACGCTTTCCTCCTCCATGCTCATCGCGCAGACAAAACGCTCCGGGGATTCCAGCTGGCTCAACACCTCGGCTTCCGGGTTTTGCAGTTCCAGGCGGGCGAAGATGTCGTACAACTGCCGCAGTTTGTCGGTATAATCCCTCATCCGTTCGCGAAAGTTCACCGCCCGGTCGGCCAGACCCTCGATAAACCCGGCCACGAGGTCGGAGGCCAGTTTGGAAATAATCGCCGCCCAGTTTTGCAGAATGGCTCCGGCGGCGGGTACTCCGGCCAGGCCCAGGCTGAATCCGATCAGGAAATTCAAGCTCAAGGCCACCGGAATTGAAAGCACGGTGCGAAACAGGTTGCCCACCGCCGCTTGCCGGGGCAGTCCCCTGAACAGATTGTGCCCCATCAGATAAAGTCCGTTAACCACCGCCATCGAGGCATACAGGGCAACCGGATTGGTTTCTACCGTTACGCCAAAGCCCTTCTGCATCAGGATCGTCTTAACCAGCAGGTCCAGCAAGGGGACGGAAAAACCGGTGTACATCAAGGAATCCGCCAGCCGGTTCCATTTGACGTAGTCGCTCCAGTGCAGCAAAGGAGTGCGGCGCAGCCCGCCGGCCCCCAACACGGACTGAATGATGTTCCGGATCCCGGTGATCCCGAACCAGATAAGGGCGCCGAACCAGGCCAGCAGCCACCAGTCCTGAGTCAGGGCGAAGGTGGCGTATGCCGGCATAAAACCCAGCAGAATTTTCAGCAAATTCTTGATATTGGTATTCAGGTAGCGCGGAGCCGGCCAAGGTTTGACTTTGGTCTGCTCAGGGCAATCCAGGCGCAGCAGCTTAGCGTCCTCGCTGGCAAATCCCCCCAATGTCCGGATATTGCTCTCTTCCGGCGGCACATTCTGGTACCGCCCCACCACCCATTCGTCGTTAAATGGACGAAAAACTCTTTGCAGGAAGGGAAGCTCACTGATCTTACTGGGGCCGCTCAGTCTGGGCTCGCTCCCTTCCCGCTGCCCGGGAACCCGGTAAGTCCGGCGGCGAGCCACCTCAATCCTAATGGGAATGCGAAGGTTATCGGCAACCAATCGTTCCATCTGGCGCCGGCATTTACCGGGCAAGGAATCCACGACCACCAGCCCCATGCCCGGCACCCTGGCGGAGCCCCCGGTGGAATCGGTGCCAATACGGGATTTAAGGGTGGTGTTGCCGTAATATTTACGCAATGATTCGAGATCGCTGAGAATGGCCCGCAGGGTTCGTTTCTGATCCTCGCTTAACTCCTCGTGCTCTTCGGCGGAAAAAACCAGGTCTATGACATTGCGCTTCAAACGAACCGCGTTGCCTGAGTTCAAGGCCGATTGCAGTTCCAGGATGCGGGGATTATCGGGACAACGCCCGAAAGCCGCATCCTTGAAGTTGAAAGCCTCCAGGCGGGTAATCCGGCCGCGGCTGCGATAAAGCAATTCCAGGACATCCACCGCCCACAAACCACTTAAACTCAAGGTGATGCGGTGACGGGTGTGCAGCCTTTCCAGACGATCCAAAAGTTCTTCCAGGGATAATCGCAGCAGGGGGGGAGCCCCATCATCGGGCGAAGGAACAAAGGGATTGTGAATATTGGGGTTTTTGGCCGGTCGCAGGTAGTCATCGATGATTGTCTCGATGTCCAGGCTATTCATTCTGGTCGCCAGCTCTTCCGCCGCCCGGCGCTTTTGCTCGTCACCACAGGCGCAGCATTCACGCAGTCCCTCCAGCCGTTCGCGAAAAAGCGGCACCAGCTGGTCGTGGATCAATTTTGCCAGATGATGCAGGGAAGGTTGCCCGCTGCCCACCAGCTTGAGGAACTCGCCGGCAGCAAGGGTCGGCATCTGAATGCCAAAAAGTTGATTGATCGCCTGGCGATGAGCTCGGTTGAAGGCCTCGAGAATGGCGAAAATATAGACCTGTTGATACTCGGAGGCAACCCGGCCTGCGGCCATGAATTGCTGCACCTCCGGCTGACGGACGAACCCAAGGAAATCTCTGGTATCGGTGAAGCCGCGGGGGGTCCAGATCAGCCGAATGTAACGCCCCCGGAAACGCGGGGTTAATTCAAGGCCCAGGCGGACGTTGACCCCCATGATTTCCGCGGCCCGCAGCAACTCCTCTGCCACTTCCGGAGACAAGAAATTATAGTAGATCACCCGCAGGCGTCGAATGCCCTTGATCCAGGCATCCATGATCAAGTGGGTGGCGGATTTGCGGCCCTTGGTGTTGGCATCGTGCACATGATCATCAAAGGCGATTTGATTCCATTCCTCCGGCATCTTAACCAAATGAAACCGATCCAGTTGCCGGGCAATGGCCCGGGGCCGGCCCGTGGCCGCTTCCCGGAAATCGCGGGCCAGCGACAGTTTGCGCTCATCGTCGCCGGCCCGAACCAACTCCTTCATGATTTGCAGTAAAACCCGGGCGGTATTCTTGCGCAGATTGCCCTCGGATGAGGAAAAAATCTCTTCCCGCAGAGCCTGCAGGGTGCGCAACCTTTCTTCGACAGTATCCCGCTCCAGCGAGCGAAACATTTTGACCACGGCATAGGCGATGCGCAACCCTCTGGTGGCGGCCATTTCCTTGATTCCATGGGGATGCAGATAGGGGGTCAGCAGACTTTTCAGGTTGGGTGCGTCTTCGCCGTGCAGGACGTCGTTGACAATGCCCAGCAGTTCATGGTCCTTGAGGTCAAAAAACAACCAATCTTTAATTGATTGCCGATTCATAGGCGGGTATGGGCTCGGAGACGTTTTATTAATTGGCCAAAGAGGCCCGATCGCAAATTCAAGGGGAACAGGGTTATCATACACTCCATTCGGCCTGTTGTCATGGCTGGCTTGGGGTTCTTTGGGGGTTTGCGGGCACATCTCGCTGCCCCGCTTCGCAGCGTCTCCTCCCGGGTACTGATGATGATCGAATTAAAGCTAAAAAGCCGGCCTGACAGCCAGACATCTTCACATTAAGACCTGTGTTTGTGCCACAATGGGTATCAAGATTGACAGCAACGAAAAAATGTGTCACTAGTTTTCGGACTTGACTCGGCACTTTAGGGGGACCGGCAGTTGATCGGGCCGGGGCTGGCAGGAGGAGGGATTTTCAGTCCAGGGCGCTCAGCAACTTGCCCACAACCGCCCCGAAAAAGGCACCAAGCAAGGCGCCGATGGCGGAGATCATGACGATGACCATTACTATGCCGCTGTATACTACCCAGGATATGGCGGCCAAATCAGGGCCGAACCAGCGCCCCAGGTCGTGTTCGACGGCTTCGTACCAACCGCCGCCAAACGAGCCGTCGCCCAGGAAATTGATCATCAGCGCAACCAGGATCCCGAGAACCGCCCCGAAGTTGCATCCTACAACGACGGACAGTTTGAAAATTTTTTTCACCAATTCTCCCCCGACTAAAGATCACCAACCACCGCGATGACGAATCGATGACGAAGCCACTCAAAGACCTGATCAAATCAATCGGGCGAATAGTCGAGCCTTCCCATCCGATCCTGATTCCGGTTGCCTTGGTGGTTATCGCCCTGATCATAGTTAACGGCTACAAAACCTATCAATTTGTCGATCAGGACCCCCAATATTGTCAGCTTTGTCATGTGGTGGAGGAAGCCCACCGGGAGTGGCGGGTCAGCGGCCACCGCGACTTCGTTTGCCAGAGTTGCCATTCGATGAGCCTGATCAGCCAGAACAAGTTGCTGCTTGCCTATATTTTCACCTGGGATCATAGCGAGATTCGCCATGAGCACGCCCGGGAAAAGCCCTGGGCCAACTGCAGCCAATGTCACCTCGACGTCGCCAGGCAGGGCGGATTAGGCCTGCGCAAGTCCTATGGCCATGCCCGCCATGTTTTCATGGAAGGTCTTTCCTGCCGCGAATGCCATGACGGTAACACCCATAATTTTTATCCCGACGAACAGCGGTGCTTCAATTGCCACCAGGACAAAATGGTTCATGGCATTGGCATGGAGAGTTTTGCCTGCATGGTCTGCCACTCATTCGGCGAAACCGCTTCTCCTCCCTCCAAAGAGAGCTGTATCACCTGCCATAAGGACATTCCCGACCGGGGGCCCATGAGCAACCTGGAATGCCACAGCTGTCATCAGCCCCACGGTGACATCAGGCCGACCGAGGCAACCTGCGTGGCCTGTCACGCCAACCAGGACAGCATCGGCCGCCATGACCAGCATGCGGGAATCTCCTGCCTAAAGTGCCATCACGCTCACACCTGGCGAATCGGCCCGGAGCTGGCCCGGGAGTTATGCGTCGAATGCCACGCCTACCGGGATCCCATGATGTTTATTTTTTGATGTCCTCCTCATCGATCCCGAACTTGTTCATCTTGCGATAAAGCGTGGTCAGATCGACGCTCAAGGTTTTGGCAACCATTTCCTTGTTGCCGCCGAACCGCTTCAAGGCGTTGATGATGATATCCTTTTCATAGTCGCAAACCATCGCCTTAAGGGGCTGCAGCCGGGAGTCCTCGGGCGCCCCGGTTCCTCCCCCAGCCCCGCCGGACTTGATTTTCTGGGGCAGATCCTCGAGGGTTATCTGCTCGCCGGCGGCGAAGATCACGGCCCGCTCGACCACGTTTTTCAGTTCCCGGACGTTGCCGGGCCAGGAATAGGCCAGCATGGCATTAATCGCTGCTTCAGCGAAGCCTTTGACCACCTTGCCAGGCACCGAATGTTCCTCCTGGAGGAAGCGGTTGGCCAGCAGGGGAATATCCTCCGGCCGCTCCCGCAGGGGCGGCATCCGGATTTCGATTACGTTGAGCCGGTAGTAAAGATCCTCGCGAAAGGTTTTGTCGCGGACGCAGGCCTCGATATCCTTGTTGGTGGCGCAAATAATTCGTACGTCAACCGACTTGGTCTTGGTGTCACCCAGGGGAAGCAACTCTCCGGATTCCAGCACTTTGAGGCTTTTGGACTGAATTACCAAGGGCATATCTCCGATTTCGTCCAGAAACAGGGTGCCGCCGTCGGCCATGGTGACCAGGCCGGTCTTGTCGCAGTTGGCCCCGGTAAAAGCCCCCTTCTTGTAACCGAAGAGTTCGGATTCGAGCAAGGTTTCCGGAATGGCCGCGCAATTTATCGACATGAAGGGCTTGTTCCGGCGCGGACTGTTGTGGTGTATGGCCTCGGCGATTAACCCTTTGCCGGTGCCGGACTCGCCGGTGATCATGATATTGGCCCTAGTGGGCGCAGCTTTCTCGATGGTGTCGAAGATCTTAAGCATGGGCTCGGAGAGGCCCACGACTTCCTCGATGGAGAGCTTCTGGGAGATCTGCCTTTTAAGGGCCATGTTCTCCAGGCGCAGGCTGCCATGCTCGAGAATATGGCGCACCGTGAACTTGATATCATCATGGAGAAACGGCTTGACGATATAATCCGCGGCCCCCAGCTTCATAGCCTCCACCGCCGAATCGATCGAACCAAAGGCCGTGATCATGATGACCGGCAGCAGGCTATCGATTTCCTTGGCCTTCTTCAACACGGCAAAGCCGTCGGCCCCCTCCATCTTGAGGTCGGTTATCACCAGGTCGTAGCTCCTGCCCTCCATCATCGCCATGGCTTCGAGGCCGTTGTGCGCCGTATCAACCTCGTAGCCTTCACCGCTGAGGACGATTCTCAGAATGGTCCGAATATCCTCTTCGTCGTCAACCGCCAGAATTCTAGCCATTATTAACCCCCTCAGGATTTGCTGGCAGGATAATCGAAAACACGCTCCCATGGCCCTCGAGGCTTTCAACCCGCAACTCGCCGCCGAATTTCTTGACGATTTCATGGCTGATCGACAGACCCAGGCCGGTCCCTTTCTCTTTGGTGGTGAAAAAGGGATCGAAAATCTGACCCAGCAGTTCTTCCGGAATGCCGCATCCGTTGTCAATCACCTGGGCGACTACCCGGTCATTCTCCTTAAAAGTGCGGATGGTTATCTTTTTGCTGGTGTCGGCGATGGCATCGGCGGCGTTGAGCAGCAGGTTGATGAAGACCTGTATCATATTGCCGTCATCGACCCTGACCGGCGGCAGATCATCGGCCAATTCGAGCCGGGTGGTTATCTGCTTGAGTTTTTTATCGAATTTCAGGATTTCAAGGCATGAATTTATAATATCGTTGATATTGTGTTCCTTGATCTCCATCGCCGGGAGCCGGGAGAATCTCGACATCTGCTGCAAAATCCTGGTGATCCTCTGGATATTGTGCTCGACCCGGTCAAAGTTTTCCCGGGTAAAATCGTCTTCAGCCCGTTCCTTCAGAATCTGGACAAATGATGAAATCGAGGTCAAAGGATTACCGATCTCATGGGCAACCCCGGCGGCAACCCGGCCCAGGGCGGACATTCTTTCGGTTTGGGCAATCTTGTCTTCCATGCTTTTGATTTCGGTAATGTCCTGGATCAACTTCAGAATCCCGAGAGTCTCGCCGGCGGCGTTTTTGACCGGCGCCGTGGTTATCTGGAAAATGGTGTTTCTCTTGCCGAACAGGCCCTTGCGCACATCGTGGCAAACCCGGCCGCTGGCCTCATCCGGCGGCAGGCAGAGCGGGTAGATCTCGGAACATTGCTTGCCGACCAGATCCCCGCCCCACTGCTGCACGGTTTCATTGGCCCAGATGATTTCGTGGTTCTGATCCAGCAGCAGCAGGCCGGCGCCGATGGCGCTGACAATGGTATCCATCTTTTTATTCTCGATCAGGATTGCCTCGTTGGCCGCCCGCTCGCTCAAAATGCTTTTGCGGATCAGATAGGCAAAAATAGAAGCGCCGAGAAAGAAAGTCGAGAAAATGGCCACCACCAGCCAGGAATAGGTTCTCATGCTGTTCTGGGCGACGGCCACCACCTCCGAGTAGGGCGAGGAGAGAAAAACCAGCCAGCTGTCAGCGCCGATATCCAGGCGCGAAAAAGACAGGATTTTGTCTTCCTGGGTGGTGGCGATATAACGACCCGACTCCATTGGCGCCCCTTCCAGTACTTTGCGGGGAAGCTCGAAGGAAGTATGGCAGCCGAAGCATTCGGTCCGGGCGTTATAGAGGTTTTTGCCGACCATCTCGGGGGCGTTGGGATGGTAAAGCAGGTTGCCGCTCTGGTCCATCAACCAGACATAGCCCCGGTTGCCGGTTCTGAAGGTAGAAAGGTGCTTGTTGGCGATCTCGTTTATCGACAGGTCGATCAAGGCCCAGCCCATGGCCTGCCCATCTCTTTTGATCGGGTAGAGGACATGGATATGTTCCAGGTCATGGAAAACCACCGCCTCCTCGCGGTGGGAAAATTCGCCGAATTCTGCCAGATCAATATAATTTTCGCCGGGTTTGGTTGAGAAAAGGACCTGGCCCTCACGGTTATAGACCGTCATATCGGCCCCGAGATCAAACTCGGCCTCGAACAAGTCGGCGAAGATGGCATCGACCTCCCAGTTCTCTGCCGGGGCGTAGTAAGACAGGGTTTCGGCAATCAGCTGGATCTTGACGATTTCCTTGTCGATGTTGGCTTTGATGCAGTTGGAAATTCCCCGGGCGATCAGCATCTGCTGGCGGTTATAAGACACCGCCAGCTCTCTCAGGAGGTTCTCATGAAAGAGCACGTTCACGGTGATCAGGATGGAAACGATGGTGACAAAAATTCCTATCACCAAAAACTTGTTCTTCATGTCAGTCCCTGATCGGGGAAAAAGGAGTCACCGGCGGACCATTGCTGCCGGTAGCCGGGCAAGTCGCCCAACCCCCGGCCCCTTGGCGGCCTGGTTCATTTTTTTTCCTGGAGCCGGTTGTAACCCTTGACCCCGATATGGCAGCGGGCGCACTGTCTGTCGGAAGCAAAGGCCAGATTACCGGTATGACAGGCGCCACAGTATTTGCCCTGGTAAAGGCTTTCCATGGTGAAATCATCCCTTTCCTGGACGGCCAGGGCCTTCATCTCGAAAAGCCCGGGATGACAGGAGGAACAGACCATGCCCTTTTTAAGGTGGTCGGCATGGCTGAAAATCACAGCCATCAGCGGTTCGGTGTAAATCACGTCACCGGGTCCGGAATTCTTGCCGGGGGCGGAAAAGGCCGCGTAACAGAGCGCCAGGCTGAGCAGCACGGCCAGAGGTGATATTAATAGCATTTTTCTCATTTTAGCGCTCCTTTTCATCCCTTCATATAAAATACGTTGGGCTTGGTGCCTGCTTTGGGCCGGATGGTCCAGACCTGGGCTTCGAGCTGGTGGATCATGCGGTAGATCTTACCGGCGGAATCGGCAAGATCGCCGAAGGTCCGGGCCCCGGTGGGACAGGCCGCCGAGCAGGCCGTCAGTTTCTCGCCCTTGGAGAGCCGGGTGACGAAGCAGAAATCACACTTGTCGATGGCATGGATCTCTTCACTGAAATAACGTGCGTTGTAAGGGCAAGCCACCATACAGGCCTTGCAGCCGATACACTTTTTGTTCTCCATCATGACGATCCCGTTTTTCCGGTCTTTATAACTGGCCCGGGTGGGGCAGGCCCTGACGCAGGGCGGATCGTTGCATTGCATGCAGAGCATCGGAATAAACTCGGTCTGCCGCCCCACCGCGTGGGGAACCGTTCTTTCCAGAATGGTGGTCCGGTAGCCGTAGGAGGGCACCTGGTTGGTCTCGTTGCAGGCGGCCACGCACAATTCGCAGTCGATACAGAGGTTCTGGCGGATCACCATGCTGTAATGGGGTTTATAGGGATACTGCTCCAGGAACAGCCCGCTGGAGGCGAAGCTTTTCTCCACGGTGGAAACCAGCGAGAGGAGGCCGCCACCGGCCAGGACGCCGGTAACGACAAATCCCAACTTGAGGAATTTCCTCCTTTCGAACTCCGGCAGAGTCCCGGCTGGTTCCCGTTTCATTTTATCGATATTCTCAAACATGAGGTAGGCTCCCTGGTCTGTGGTGGATTCAGTGACCGCTTTTATGGCCCTTGAACACGCGCTCGCCCAGGAGAAAAGCGGCGGCGACGATGCCAAGGCCGGCAACAGTGATCATCATTTCGTGGAACGACGGTAAGTAAGTGTTCAGTTCCCGGGCTTCGATGACGCCCAGTTCCTGGAAGGCCGGCACCACCTGACCCAGGACCACCAGGTCGTAGCGCATGATGAAAATTCCGATAATCATCAAAATGGAGGCCAGAAAGCTGATCTTGACGTTCCTGAAGCGCGAACCCAGTAATAAGGCAAAGGGTATGACCATGCCGATCAGCACTTCAAACCCCCAGAAGTTGAGAGCATATGGTCCGGTCAGCATCGCCATCAGGACATCTTTTTTACCGGCCGTGCCCACCAGGCCGGTAATAATTTTCCAGGTGGTGAAAAAGAGAATTACCGCGATCATCAAAGCGGTCAGCTTCGAAACCGCCTCCAGGGCCCTTTTCATCGGCGCGTCGATAACTTCATTGTTGATCTTGTAGCCCAGGACGGTGAAGAGAATAATCGCCGCTCCGCCCGACATGGCCGCGGAGGCGATGAAGTAGATCGGCATGTAGGGGCCGTACCAGAATTCTCGCCCGGTGAGCATGCCGAAGATGGCGCCCAGGTTGCTGTGGGCCGCAATACCGGAGATCAGCCCGGCCAAAGCCGCATAGTAGGCGATTTTATGTTTGTGGAGGAGGATAAAGATGAACTCGATCGCCATGAATATCATGTATGCGCCGTAAAGTGTGCCCATCCACCACAGGTTGGAAGCAAAGTTGGGTGAGATTACCTGGTATATCCCCATCCGGAAGGGGTTTTCAAGATCGAAGAAAATAACCGTAAAACCGGCGAAAATGGTGACCACCGAAAGGAAAACCGCCCGGTTGACGATGGGCATGAAATCCTTCATGCCGAAAACATGGCCGATGGCGGATACGATGCAAAGGCCGGTAGAGGTAACGACAAAGAAAATGTAGGTTGAGATGATAAGGCCCCACTGGATCTCGCGGGTAACATTGTAGGCGTTATGAAACCCGATCCGCATGGCGTCCAGGCTGACGACGGACGCGATTACGATGGTGACCAGGGACAGTGAGAAGATAATGTAAAAAGAACGGGTGCCGGAAAGAAGGCCGGCAACGGCGGACATCACTTCCGAGGTAAAACCCGGGCTCGGCGGACCACCCGAATCCTTGCCGGTCGTGGCCCTACTCTGCTTTGTTTCATCTGCCATGATTGCCCTCCTGGCGAAATATTGGGCGATTTGCCTTATAAAATGGTGATCTCTTTTTTCACTTCCACATAGGGGGTACTGTCAGAGAGCAGGATCGAACCATACTTGCCCTGGAAATCCAGCAGCTCATCCAGGGAATCGAGCCTGATGACCCACTGCCGGGATTTCTCCTTTTTTTCGCAGACCACCATGCCGTTTTCCTCCCGATGGTTGACCCCGTCAGCGATCCAGTCCTTGTACCAGATCTTATCCCGGGCCTTCTCCAGGCTTTCGACGTTGCGATAATCCAACGGCGTCAGCGCTTCCTGGAAGGCCTCCTCGCAAATTTGCCGGTTTTCCGTAACCGAGACTCTTTTTCTGCTGACAATGAATTTCATGGTTTCTCCCCTTGTTTGGTTCATTATCTGCCCATAACTAACCGTTACTTCTTATTAAGCCGCACTACCATCCAATCAGTCAATCCATAACCTCAACAGGCCATCCACTCAGTTGCAGGGTTGCGAAATCGGTTAATTTGCTGCTTTGCAAACCGCAGGTGCATAAACCGTGCCTCATGCTAAGTGACTGTTTTTACAAAATATAACCTAATTAAATTTTTTGCATTGTTGCAAAAAAATGCAAAAGTGCAAAAAAATGCGGCGACCGAGGCTTGCTCGGTCGCCGCATTTGCCGGCAGTTTTTTTTAAGTCAGGGCTTACTTGTGAGCCGTGAGCGGGGCCGCGGCTTTGGCCTTGGCCCGGGAGGCTTCAAGGGCGTGGCCGACACTCCAGCCCACCAGCCCGGAGCCGAAGATGTAAACTACCGCCGAGAGCATGACCCCCAACATCATCGATACGGCCAGAATCACCTTGGGCAGGATCGCCACCGGCATCGGTCCGCCGTACATGATCCCGATGATTTTCAGTCCCACGGCGCCGCCGAGCAAAGTTCCCGGCAACAATCCGGCCAGCACGAAGAATACCAGGCCTGCGCCGACTCCCACATACAATCCCTTTTTGGCGGTTTCATTGGTTTTCATGGCTTTTCCTCCTTATTTATTGGCTGCTGCATTATGAATCTTTAACGATCCGGTTCTTGTTTCTTTGATTGCATCGATTACCAGGCCAACCAGGTAACCCAGGGTGGCCGTCCCGGTGACGCAGGCCAGGGCGGCGAGCAGAACCCCGAAGAGAATGCCCAAGGAAACGATGATCCGCGCCAGAATTCCGAATTCACCCGGCCCGAATATCATCCCGGTCAGTTGCAACCCCATTACCCCGGCCAGCAGAAAGCCGTAAAGCAAGCCGAACAAGGTGAACAGACCCAGGCCGGCCCCGGCGCCCAGGTAGGCAAACTTTTTTGCGTTTCTCTTTTCCATTTTATCCCTCCTTTGCTTCTGGTTGTTTGGCTTGGTTAAATAGCACAAACCGTGCCAAACTATAAATAGCTGTTTTTTCGTGACATGACCCGTAAATTTGCTTGCGTTTTTGCCAAGCCTCTGCAACCCTGCCAAGAAATCCCCTCGGCCGACGACTAGGTCGCAGGGGCCAACCAAAGCAACGCCGACCTTTTCGCTTGACATTAAACCCCTGCTGCATAACTATGCACCCCGGAGTGAACGTTCACTCCGCAGCCGGATAAAAAGGCAACCGGAGTGGTTATATGGCGCGGGAAAAGGAACTGCAGGACAAGCGGAGGCGCATTATGGCCGTGGCCCTGGGATTGTTGGCTGAACGGGGTTTTCACGGCGCCCCGATTGCGGCCATCGCCAAGGAGGCGGGAATCGGGGTGGGCACTATCTATCGCTATTTCAAGGATAAAGACAGCCTGATCCATGCAATATTTAGGGAACTGCATGATCGCTATCAGCAGCAACTGCTGGCTGAATTCGACCCCGACCGGCCCCTGCCCAAGAGGTTTAGCCAGATTTTCAGCTTCCTCTTGCGGATGTTCATTACCGCCCCGGCGGAGTTCCGCTTCATGGAGCTTTATTATTATTCCCCTTACGCCACCGCAAGCGCTGCCCGGCTGCCGGCCGAAGAGGGCCTTATTTTACAGACCCTCCAGGAAGCTCGTGAGCAGGGACTCTGCAAGAATGTTCCGATGCAAGCCCTGGAAGCCATGGCCTGGGGACCGGTGGTGGCCCTGGCCAAAGAACACAGCAACCGCCACTTGGCGGTTAATGATGAGATTATCGCCCAAACCGTTCGGGCTTCCTGGGACGCCATCCGGAATAGCTAAACCAGACCGGACCTGATTCCCGGGCAACCCTGCACGAAACCATCAAGTCAGGAAGAGAAGATGCAAAACAATAATAATCGGCGATCATTTAATACCCGACCCTGGGCACTGATTATCCTGGCGGCAATGATCCCAATCCTGGCGGCAGGTTGCGGCAATGGCGGGCCCGACAACGGCAGCCAGCAGGGACCGCCGCCGCCTCCGGTAACGGTGTTGACTTTGGAGCCCGAGGATGTCCGGGTGGAGGCCGAATACCCCGGCCGGGTAAGGGGTTCTCGCGAGATCGAAGTCCGGGCCCGGGTGGCGGGGATTCTCGAACAACGTTTATATATAGAAGGTAGCCCGGTCCAGGAAGGCGAGCCGCTCTTCCGCATCGACCCCGAACCTTTTGCCATCGCCTTGCAACGGGCCGAGGCCGACCAGGCCGTCGCCCTCGCCGACCACGCCCAGGCTCGGCGGGAATGGCAGCGCAGCGCCAACCTCTACGAGCAAGACGCCATCAGCCAGCGGGAACGGGACCAGGCCCGGACCACCCTGGAATTGACCGAAGCCCGCCTGGCCCTGGCCGAAGCCGCCCTGGCCGACGCCCGCCGCAACCTGCGCTACACCGAGGTTGCGGCCCCCGGCAGCGGCATCACCGGCCTGGAGAGCTTCTCCGAAGGCAGCTTGATCGAATTCGGCACCCTGCTGACCACCATCACCAGTCTTGAACCGGTGCATGTCCGCTTTTCCCTGCCGGAAAACGACGCGGCGCTCCTGGCCCGGAAAGTACTGGCCCGCGATGGCGCCAAGCAACCCCTGGAGGCTTTCCTCCGCCTGGCTGCCGACGATGATTATCCCTATCCCGGCGTGGTGGATTTCACCGACCGGGTCATCGATCCCCTGACCGGGACCGTTACCGCCCGGGCGATCTTCGCCAATCCCGACCGCCAACTGGTTCCCGGCCAACTGGTCCGGATCCGGCTGCTGCTTCAGCGGCTTGACGGAGTATTCCTTATTCCCCCGGCCGCAGTGGGCAGTGACCGCAACGGCCAGCGGGTTTTTGTCGTGGGTGAGGATGACACGGTCCAGGCTCGGCCGGTGGAGCTCGGCCCGGTGGTGGCCGGCCGCCAGGTAATTCTCTCCGGGCTGGCCGCCGGCGACCGGCTGGTAATCAACGGTCAGGTAGCCTTGGGCCCCGGCTTGGCGGTAATGCCAATCCCCGCCGAACAGGAGGATTAGGCATGGCCCGTTTCTTCATCGACCGGCCGATTTTCGCCTCGGTCATCTCCATCATCATCCTCCTGGCCGGCCTGGTCTCCCTGCGGATCCTGCCCGTCGAGCAGTACCCGGACGTGGTGCCGCCCCAGGTCGTGGTGCAGGCCTTCTATCCCGGCGCCGATTCCGAGGTCATCGCCTCTTCGGTGGCCGCTCCCCTGGAGCAGGAAATCAACGGGGTGGACAACATGATCTACATGGAGTCCACCAGCACCGATGCCGGCATGCTGATGCTCACGGTGACCTTCGCGATGGGCACCAATCCGGACCAGGCTGCGATCAACGTCAACAATCGAGTGCAGGCGGCCATGGCCCGGCTGCCCCAGCGGGTGCGTGATCTGGGCCTCCGGGTGGAGGCCCGTTCCACCAATATATTGATGGTGCCGGTGCTCTCCTCCCCCGATGGCCGTTTCGATCCGATCTATATCAGCAACTATATCCTGCTCAACGTCCTCGATGAACTGTCCCGCCTGCCCGGAGTCGGCGATGCCTCACTCTTTGCCAGCCAGGATTATTCCATGCGGATCTGGCTGCAACCGGACAAACTGGCCCGTTTCGGCCTGACTCCATCGGACGTGGCCGACGCCCTGCGGGAACAGAACGCCCAGTTCGCCGCCGGTCAGATCGGCGGCGAACCGGCCCTGCCGGGCCAGGCCTTCACCTTCACCGTCACCACTCCCAGCCAATTCAACACCCCCGAGCAATTCGAGCAGGTGATCCTCCGGGCCGACGAGCAGGGCGGCACCCTGCGCCTGGGCGACGTGGCCCGGGCTGAACTGGGCTCACAGCGCTACGATTTTTCCGCCACCTACAACGCCACCCCGGCCGTTCCCGTTGGGGTTTATCTCCAACCCGGGGCCAACGCCTTGGCCACCGCCGACCGAGTTAAAGAGACCCTGGCCGACATCAGCAATCGATTTCCGGCCGGACTTGAATATTCGATTCCCTACGATACCACTGAATTTGTCCAGGTCTCGATCCGCGAGGTGGTCGTCACCATCTTTATCGCCACCGGCCTGGTGGTGCTGGTGACCTTCATCTTCCTCCAGCGCCTGCGGGCCACCTTGATTCCGGTGGCGGCGATTCCGGTTTCCCTGATCGGCACCTTTGCCGGCATGCAGTTGCTGGGCTTTTCCGTCAACCTGCTGACCCTCTTCGGCCTGGTGCTCTCCATCGGCATCGTGGTGGACAACGCCATCATCGTGATGGAAAACGTCGAACGACTGATCCGGGAAAAAGGCCTTAAGGCCCGAGAAGCCTCGATTGAAACCATGCGCCAGGTGTCGGGAGCGGTTGTGGCCTCGACCCTGGTGCTGGTGGCGGTTTTTGCCCCGGTGGCCTTTCTGGGAGGCCTGAGCGGCGAGCTTTACCGCCAGTTCGCGGTCACCATCGCGGTTTCGGTGGTGGTCTCCGGGGTGGTCGCCCTGACCCTGACCCCGGCCATGTGCGCCAAATTGCTGGACAAGCAGCCAAGGGTGCTGCTGGCTCCCTTCCGTCTATTCAACCGCATCTTCTTGTATCTGACCGATTTTTTCGTGACCACCGCCGGCTTCCTGATCCGGCGCTGGGGCCTGGGCCTGACCCTGTTTGCCCTTTTCTGCGCTGCGACCATCCTGGTGCTGGACCGGTTGCCGACCGGCCTGGTGCCCCAGGAGGATCAGGGGGTCGCCCTCGTGGTCGGCCAACTGCCGGCGGCCGCCGCCCTGGGCCGCACCGAAGAGGCGCGCGACAACCTGGCCCGCCAGTTGATCGCCATGGAGGAGATTTCCGATTTTACCTCCATCGCCGGCTTCGATATTTTTGCCATGTCCCTGCGGACCAACGCCCTGCTCGGTTTCGCCAACCTCACCGACTGGGGGTTGCGCCCGACCCGGGAACAGCATGCCGAGGCGGTGGCCGGGCGCATTATGGGGGCGGGTTTCGGAATCCAGGAGGCCAATATCTTTGCCTTCCTGCCGCCGCCGATTCAGGGTCTGTCACTTACCGGCGGGGTGGACGGCTATCTCCAGGTGCGAGGCGAGAGCAACCCGGCGGAAATCGAAGCCCTGGCCGGACGGGTGGTCCAGGCGGCCAATGCCCGGCCGGAGCTGGTGGGTGTTCGCTCAACCCTGGATGCCAGCATTCCCCGCTACCGGGCCTCGGTGGACCGGGAGAAGGCCAAGGCCATGCAGGTGCCCATCGACAGCATCTTCGAGGCCATGCAGAGTACTTTCGGCGCCCTGTACGTCAACGATTTCACTTATTTCGGCCGGCTCTGGCAGGTCAATCTGCAGTCAGAGGGTGAGTTCCGCAGCCAGCCCGAGGATCTGCGCCACGTCTTTGTCCGCTCGGCGGGCGGGGCAATGGTGCCGCTCAGTTCCCTGGTTAGCCTGGAGCTGACCAGCGGGGCCGATATCATCAACCGTTTCAATATCTACCCGGCCGCCCGGCTGATGGCCGACCCGGCCCCCGGCTACACCTCGGGCCAGGCCAAGGAGGCGATGGAGCTGGTGGTCCGCGAGTTGCAGGACGAGCGGGAGCCTGTAATGGGTTGGATCGGCGAGGCTTACCAGTTGGAGGCCGCCGCCGGGGCCGGCGGAGCGGCCTTCGGCCTGGGCCTGCTGATGGTTTTCCTGATTCTGGCCGCCCAGTACGAGCGCTGGACCCTGCCTTTGGCCGTGGCCACGGCCGTTCCCTTCGGGGTCTTCGGCGCAGCCCTGGTCAGCTGGCTGCGGGGATTTCCCAACGATATTTACTTTCAGGTGGGTTTACTGGTATTAATCGGTCTGGCGGCCAAGAACGCCATCCTGATCGTCGAGTTCGCCGCCCAGAACCGCCGGGAGGGCATGAGCCCCGCCGAAGCGGCCACCACTGCGGCTCGTCAGCGTTTCCGGGCCATAGTAATGACCGCCCTGACCTTTATCATCGGGGTCCTGCCGCTGGTTTTCGCCAGCGGCGCCGGGGCCGCCAGCCGCCAGGAGATCGGCTCGGTGGTCTTGGCCGGGATGCTGGCGGCCAGTACCCTGGCCCTGATCTTCGTGCCGATGTTCTATATGCTGCTGGAGACTCTGGCCGGCAAGCGCCTAAGCCGCCAGCAAAGTTGACAGCTAATAGGAGAAGTTAGCAATGCCCAAAGTGATTTTACCCCTAATCTTCCTGCTCTTTGCCGGCGGCTGCGCCCTCGGCCCCGACTACCAAAGGCCGGAAGTGGCCAGCCCGGTTGAATACCGCCACAGCCCCGCCCAGGATGAAACCTGGCAACAGGCCATGCCCGCCGATGACCTGCCCAAAGGGGAGTGGTGGCGGCTGTACCGCGATCCGATCCTGGACCAGCTCCAGGAGCAGGCCGCCGCCAACAACCTGGAACTGCGGGCCGCCCTGGCCCGCCTGGAACAGGCCCGGGCCCTGGTTGGAATCAGCGAGGCCGACCTGCTGCCCCGCCTGGACCTGCAGCCCTCGGCCCAACGGGGTCGAACCCCGGCCGACCTTTCGCCTCTCGGCCAGACCATGACCACTACTACCCTTAACCTGCCCCTTAATCTTGGTTACGAAGTTGATCTCTGGGGCCGCCTGCGCCGGCTCAGCGAAGCCGCCGGAGCCGATTTCGCCGCCGGAGCGGCGGAGGTGGAAAATTTCCGCCTGATTCTGCACGGGGAAGTGGCCCGGACCTATTTTGCCTTGCGCACCCTGGATGGTGAAATCGAATTGCTGGGAAAAACCGTGGAGCTGCGCCGGGAAAACCTGCGTCTGATGGCCAGCCGCTATCAGCATGGCATAAGCGACCGGCTGGACTTGAGCCGGACAGAAACCGAGGTGGCGGTCGCCGAGGCTGAAATGATCGCGTTGCGCCAACGGCGCAGCGAAGTCGAGCACGGCTTGGCGCTGCTGGTCGGTGAGGCACCCGGTAACTTCATCCAGGCGGCAGACCCTGCCCCCGCCCCTACTCCGCCCCTGGTAAAACCGGGGCTGCCCGCGGAACTCCTGCAACGCCGGCCGGACGTGGCCGGCGCCGAGCGGCGGCTGATGGCGGCCAACGCCCGTATCGGGGCCGCCGAAGCCGCCTTCTTCCCGGCCATCCGGTTGACCGGGGCGGCGGGCTTCGGCAGCAGCGAGCTTTCCACCCTGCTGAACAGCGGTAATCGGTTCTGGAATTTCGGACCCCAGTTGAGCCTGCCGGTCTTCGACGGCGGCCGCAACCGGGCCCGGCTGGAGCAGGCTCAGGCCGTCCACCAGGAAGCCCTGGCCCAGTACCAGCAAACCATTCTCCAGGCCTTTCGGGAAGTGGAAGACGCCCTCACCGCCCTTAAGCACCTGGCCGCCCAGCAGGAAGCCCAGCAGCGGGCGGCGGCCTCCGCCCGGGAAACCGTGACCCTTGCCCACCACCGCTACCGGGCCGGTCTGGTCAGCTATCTCGAGGTGATCGACAGTGAAAGATCGGCTCTGACCCTGGAGCGGGCCGTCCTGCTCACCGACGGCCAGCAGCTCCAGGCCAATATCGCTCTGGTCAAGGCCCTGGGCGGCGGCTGGGAGGAGTAGGCAAACTGTTTCCCCGCCGCCAGGGATGGCGCTGGCGGCCCCACCCTCCGTTTGTTTTCGGCGGCAGTGGCTGCTAGATGGACCACAACTGCAAGCCGGTTTCTACATCAAAGCTACGCTCGAAAGTGGGGCCGTCATAGGCTTCGAGAATAAACTCGCAGGCAAAGACCTCTGTCCCATGGGCAAGGTGGCCGCCATAGCATTTCCCCGTTTCATCGGCCAGGGTTATGTGAGCGTGGATAAAAGCATTCTCATCCTTGAGGGATACATTCCCGATCAGCTGGGTAATCTCCATTGGCTGCTCGAAAGTGCAATACCGGTACTTTTGCCCCGACTGATCATAAAAACCGATGCGGGCCTGTCGGACCGCGCCTATCGCCTCGATGCGGCCGAGCTGGATTCCGCGCCGCACAGCGATAGCGGTAAGTTCGGTCAACAGATCAGAGCCATGCCGAAGCTTTCCCATTATAATTTCGCGAGAGCTTAATGACCTGAATAAACTCATTTGTTCTTTCCTCACTCAAAAGACGGCGCCAGCGCCGCCAGGATCAATGCGGTCAGTTTGCCGCTAACCCCTGCCCTTTTGAGGATGTTAACTGACCTGATGGGCAAAATCCACCGGCAAGTCCGGGACCGGCCAAAGCTTGTTCCCGGGCGTGCGGTATGGTTGACACCGATAAAGGGGCTTGGTAGCTTGCCGGCCATGTCCTTGGCCTTTTTGCAACCACCAACAATCGGGTGAGCGCATGTTCTTTCCAGTGGCGGGAATCGAGGTGGCACCTTGGGTGCCTTTCCTGGCGGGGTTCGCGGTGGCTCTGGTCTGCGGGATGGGCGGAGTTTCCGGGGCCAACCTGCTGCTGCCTTTTCAGATGAGCGTGCTGGGCTTCACCACCCCGGCGGTCAGCGCCACCAATCACCTTTTCAATATCGTGGCCATCCCCGGCGGGGTTTACCGCTTTATCCGCGAAGGTCGGATGGTCTGGCCCCTGACCTGGGTGGTGGTGGCCGGCACCGTACCGGGGGTGCTGATCGGGGTGCTGCTGCGGGTCAGCTACCTGCCCGATCCCGAACATTTCAAGGTTTTTGCCGGCCTGGTGCTGCTCTATCTCGGCCTGTTCATGGTCAAGGCTCTCCTCAGGCCCCCCGCCGGGGGCGGCGCAGCCGCTTCCGAGAAGCGCTTCCAGCAGTTGGTCAACGAATTCCAACGCCGGGACGCGGCCTCCCGGGAGCCTCTGCCGCGGGTGGAATTGGGCCGGCTCACCCTCAAAAGCATCGATTACACCTTTTACGGCGAACGCATCAGCGCCCCGACCATGGGGGTTTTCGGGCTCAGCGCCCTGGTCGGGATAATCGGCGGCATGTACGGGATCGGGGGCGGAGCCATCATCGCCCCCTTCTTCGTGGCAATTTTCCACCTGCCGGTTTACACCATCGCCGGGGCCTGCCTGATGGGGACCTTTCTCACCTCGGTGGTGGCGGCCCTCTTCTACCAGGTTCTGGCCCCCTTCTACCCCGACCTGGCGGTGGCCCCGGACTGGCTGCTGGGCCTGCTGATGGGGGCGGGCGGCCTGCTGGGGATGTATATCGCCGCCCGGGTGCAGAAATTCGTGCCGGCCCAGGCCATCAAGTGGCTGCTGGCCGCCATCCTGCTCTTCGGCGGGGGGCGCTATATCCTGAACATCTGGCTCTAGAAGTCGAAGCGGGCGCCGATCACCCAGACCTGGCCGCCGCCGAAATCGTTGAGCCAGGTTTCATCACCGCTGCCGCGCTTGGTGGTTATGGCGGCCCTTTCCTGCTCCCGGTAGTATTCGACGAAAAACATCAGGGCGGGGTTGAACTGGTGATCAACGCCCAGGTGGATGATGGTTTCGCCGTAATTGTCGACCTGGGCCAGCATCCCCTTCAGGGTGTTTTTGCCCATGGTGTAGGAGGTGAAGAGGTTTAGGGCGATATCGCCGTCGGCCCCGTAGCCGGTTGCAATATCACTGTCATGAATCTCCAGTTTGGCCCCGAGATAAAAATTGTCCCAGTTGTGGGTCAAGGAGAAACCCCAGATCCGCCAGTCGCTGCTTAAACGATCCAGGCCCGCGGCCAAGGCCATGGCGCCCAAGTCGTAAGTGGCGGTGCCCTGGTAGCGGTCGCTGCCGCCGGCCCCATTGTCGTTGCTCCAGGCCAGGGCGAAGGAAAACCCGTTGAAATCCGGGCTGTAGTAGCTCAAGGTCTCACTCAGGCGAAAGTTGGTGAAGGTGGCAAATCCGGTGTAATAGCTGCTGAACATGTCCACCGGGTAGGCGATGGAGTTGTAGTAGGGCATCCACATTTTGCCTCCGGCCAGCGAACCCCAATCACCCCGCAGGCCGACCTGGGCCACCCGGACATCCTGGCTGTGGTCGAAGGGATCCTGGAAGCGCAGGTTGGCCAGATCCACCGGCACTTCCAACTGGCCGAAGATGGTCAAGCCGGAGGCGGCGGGGGTATAATCGGCGGTCACTCCGAGCCGGGAATAGGCATCGCGCAGGGCGGTATAAGAACCAAGAGCCTGGCGGTTTTCCGGACGGACCGCCTCACCCTGAAGCCGGGCGGAACCGTAGAACTGGTAGTTGAAGTTTTCAGCGGCGAAAGACGGGGTCGGGGCCGCCAGCAAAAGGGCCAGGCCGGCTCCGGTCAGGGAACGCTGCATCGATGGCATGAGAAAAACCTCCTGATAATGTGGGGCGGCAAAGCCGCGCCCCCGGTCCGGCCGGAACGGGTCGGGACGCCGCTTTGCCCGCTTCAGAGCGCCCCGGTTCCGGGGCGCTGGTCTCAACGCACGGCCTGGAGAAAGTGGATGTGCCGTTCGTACTGCTCCAGCACATCGCTGATCACGTATTCCTTGCTCCAACCCATGATGTCGTAATCCTGGCCGCCCTCGCGGAGATGGACCTCGGCCCGGTAATACTTGAGGGCTTCTGCCCGGGAAGACCGGGTGTCCCGCATCACCAGAGTGGGCGGCTCGTAGGGACGGGGGCGGACCGAATAGAAAAAGTCAACCTCGTCGCCGTGGCGAACCTCCACCCAGACCCGGCCGTCCTCTCCCTCCTCAACCCGGGCATCCATTTGCTGCTTGCGCAACTCTCCCGCCACCTCGTGCAGGGCCGGCTTGACCACCGTGTCGAGAAAATTCAGCACCTCCCGGCGCCGGGGCTGATGGACCAGGGTCTGGAGGCGCTGTTGCCAGTTGAGGGCGGCATGGGGTCCCCGGGGCATCACCCGGGCCTCGCGCAGACTGATTCTTTTGACCCCTTCGATCTGCAGGGCCCGCAACAGGCCCCAGCACATCAGAATCATCACCACCGTAAAGGGTAAGGCGCTGGCGATGGTGGCGGTCTGCAGGGCCGCCAAGCCGCCGGCCAGCAAGAGGGCCGCCGCCACCACCCCTTCTACCAAGGCCCAGAAAATCCGCTGCCAGGCGGGTGACTCCTCCTGGCCTCCCGAGGTCAGGATATCCACCACCAGGGAGCCCGAGTCGGAAGAAGTGACGAAAAAGGTAACTACCAGCAGGGTGGCGATCAGGGCGGTGATGCCGGAAAGGGGCAGCTGCTCGAAAAACTGAAAGAGCGCCACCGAGGTATCCGCCGCCACCGCCTCGGCCAAGGCGCCGATCCCTTGCACCATGATCATGTGGAGCGCGGTATCGCCGAAAAAGGTCATCCACATGAAGGTGAAACCCACCGGCACCAACAGCACCCCCACTACGAACTCGCGGATGGTTCGCCCCTTGGAGACCCGGGCGATGAACATCCCGACAAAGGGCGCCCAGGCGATCCACCAGCCCCAGTAAAACAGGGTCCAGCCCCCGATCCAGTCGGTGGGCTCATAAGCATAGAGGTTGAAGGTCATCTCGAAGAGCGAGGAGATGTACATGCCGGTGTTCTGGACCATGGTCTGGAGGAGAAAGATCGTCGGCCCGGCCACCAGGACAAAAGCCAGCAGCCCCGCCGCCAGGATCATGTTGAGCAGGGAAATCCGGCGGATGCCGGCATCCAGGCCCAGGGCCACCGATAGAGTGGCGATGGCGGTGATTACCGCGATCAGGATCACCTGGACCCCCACCGTGGTCGGCACCGAGAAGAGATAATGGAGACCGGAATTGATCTGGATCACCCCGAAACCCAGCGAGGTCGCCACCCCGAAAATGGTGCCCAGAACCGCGAAGATATCCACCGCGTGCCCGATGGGTCCGTAAATCCGTTCGCCGATCAGGGGGTACAGGGAAGAGCGGATGGTCAGGGGCAGGCCCTGGCGGAAGGAAAAATAGGCCAGCGACAAGGCCACCACCGCGTATATGGCCCAGGCGTGAACTCCCCAGTGAAAGAAGGTGATGCGCATGGCCTGGCGGGCCGCCTCGGCGGTTTCGGCCTCCCCCACCGGTGGACTGACGTAATGCATCACCGGCTCGGCCACCCCGAAAAACATCAGGCCGATGCCCATCCCGGCGGAAAAGAGCATGGCGAACCAGGACCAGTAGCTGTACTCGGGTTCGCTATGGTCGCTGCCCAGCTTGATCCGGCCGTAGCCGGACAGGGCCAGGCCGATGACAAAGACCAGAAAGCCGGCCACCGCCAGCACGTAAAACCAGCCGGCGGACTCGGTGATCCAACCCTGGGTGGCGCTGAAGAGGGCCCCGGCGGTTTCGGTGGCCAGCATGGCGAAAAGCACGAAGGCCACGGTGAGAACGGCGGACAGGATGAACACCGGCGGGTTCATCAGAATGCGAGGCTTGCCGGCGGCGGACTGGGTCTGCTCCGTCATAGTCACCTCCCTGCTGGTTTTAGTATGATATTGAGAAGGTTTTTGCCCGAAGGGATCGGGGTCAGGATAACATCATGATTCCAGAGAGCAAGTGGCCTGCCAGCAGGATGGATCGGGGTAAGCGTCCACCCCGGGGAGAAATAACGAAAACCCGGCTAGAAAAAAATTGAAAAAAATCAGGCGACCAGGGAGGAACATGGCTGGGCGGGCCGACGGATCCGGGCCGCAAAGGCAGGTTCCGGCGCCGGCAGAGGGCGGTGCTCAGGCTGAACCGACGATGCTGCCGAAGAGACCGATGTCAATTCCGTGGGCCTGGGCTGCTTTACGCCACTTGTGCTGATCCGGGGTGGCGAAGATAATATCCTCGTGGGCCGGCAGGGCCAGCCAGCCCTCAACGCTGAGTTCGGCCTCGAGCTGGCCCGGAGCCCAGCCGGCGTAGCCCAGGGTGACGAGATAGTAACGGGGACCATGACCGGCGGCCAGGTCATAAAATAATTGCGGATCGCGGGAGAGGGAAACCCCGGGACTGACCACCAATTGGTTGAAAATACTGTAATCCGACGAATAAATCATGAAGACATGACTGGTTTCCACCGGCCCGCCCAGATAAACCGGCCCCGGCAACTCGTCCGGGTAAGGGATGCCGGCATTGGCCAGAATGTCCGCCAGGCTGACGTCCTTCAGGGGCTGATTGATGACCAGTCCCATGGCTCCTTCCTCATTGTGGACACAGAGATAAATCACCGTTTCGGCGAAGCGGGCGTCGGACATATGGGGAGTGGCGATGAGAAAATAGCCTTGCAAGCTGTCCAATGTGAGTATCCCCCCGGCAGGATTAACAATCCGGCTCCAGGACAGACCCGAAGCCCGGAGCCGGGCCCTCAACCATTTACCGGGGCTCGGCTCCCTTAAAACTCTATCATTCCCGATCGGCAAGCGTCAAGATCATCCCCCGGCCATCACCCCGGCGCCACGATCAGGAGCCACCCGGCCCTGATCTTTGCTTGTCAGCGGCTGGCATCCTGTGCTACAACATCGTAGGTTGACGACCAAAACCCGGTCGGGACAACGGCCGGGGCCGCGTCAGCCCTATCTTCCGGCGCTTCTAATTACCTTATATCTCTTGTCGAGTTGAGAAATATGAACGACCATACGTCATCCGAATTCAACCGGATCATTCATTCCGACCACCACGATCCCTTTCTGGTTCTGGGATTTCACCTGGTGGAGGGCGAAACTCCGGCAGCGGTGGTGCGGTGCTTTCAACCCTCGGCGGCTGGGGTTTTCCTGCTCAGCGAAGGCAAGCGGCAGGAAATGTACAAAATTCGCGCGGAGGGTCTTTTCGAAATCACCCTGCCCGGTTGCCGCGAATTTTTCCCCTACCGCCTGGAGGCCCACTATCCCGACGGGGCCACCCATCAGTTCGATGATCCCTATCGCTTCTGGCCCCAGTTGAGCGATTACGACCGTTATCTTTTCAACAGCGGCACCCATTACCGCCTCTACGACAAGCTCGGGGCCCACCCCACCACCATTGACGGGGTCAAGGGCACCATCTTCCGGGTCTGGGCCCCCAACGCCCGCCGGGTCAGCATAATCGGCAACTTCAACTACTGGGACGGCCGCCTCCACCAGATGCGGGTCCTGGGCGCATCCGGCATCTGGGAGCTGTTCCTGCCGGAGATCGGCCCCGGTGAACCCTACAAGTTTGAAATCCGCACCCAGCAGGGGGATATTCTGGAGAAGGCCGACCCCTTCCAGTTTTTCAGCGAGATCCGCCCCCGGACCGCCTCGGTGGTCCGGGATATCAACCATTTCTCCTGGAGCGACGAGGAATGGCTGGCGGCCCGGCGGGAAAAGACAACCTATCGCCGGCCGATGTCGATCTACGAAATCCATCTCGGCTCCTGGCGCCGCGATCCCGCCGACCCTGCCCGTTTTCTCTCCTACCGGGAAATCGCCGCCGCCCTGATTCCATACGTCAAGGAGATGGGGTTCACCCATGTGGAATTTATGCCGGTGATGGAACACCCCCTCGATGAATCCTGGGGTTACCAGGTAATTGGCTTTTTCGCCGTGACCAGCCGTTTCGGCACCCCCGATGATTTCGCCTGGCTGATCAATGAATGCCATCGCCACGGCATCGGGGTCATTCTCGACTGGGTGCCCTCCCACTTCCCCACCGACGGCCACGGCCTGAGCCGTTTCGACGGCACCGCCCTCTACGAACACGAGGACCCGCGCAAGGGGGCCCACCAGGAATGGGGCACCCTGGTCTTTAACTACGGCCGCAAAGAGGTGACCAACTTCCTGATCGCCAACGCCTTGTTCTGGTTTGAGCGCTATCATATCGACGGGCTGCGGGTGGACGCAGTGGCCTCGATGCTCTATCTCGATTACGCCCGCCGGGAGGGAGAATGGATCCCCAACGAATACGGGGGGCGGGAAAACATCGAGGCCATTGAGTTCCTGAAACACCTCAACACCATTGTTTATGATCGCCACCCGGATATCATGATGATCGCCGAGGAATCAACCAGCTTCTTCGGGGTTTCCAAGCCGGCGGCAACCGGAGGGCTGGGCTTCGGCTACAAGTGGAACATGGGCTGGATGAACGACACCCTCCTTTACTTCCAAACCGATCCTCTTTTCCGCAAATACCACCACAGTTCTCTGACCTTTTCCCTGCTCTACGCCTTCAGCGAAAATTTCATTCTGCCCCTTTCCCATGACGAGGTGGTCCACGGCAAAGGTTCGCTGCTCAGCAAAATGCCCGGCGACAGCTGGCAACGCTTCGCCAATCTGCGCCTGCTTTTCCTTTACTACTGGACCCATCCGGGCAAGAAGCTGCTCTTCATGGGCGGAGAGTTCGGCCAGCACTCGGAATGGTACTGCAAGGTCAGCCTGGACTGGCACCTCATCGACCAGGACGAAAAAAACCGCAAGCTGCACCAGTTTGTCCGGGCCCTCAACAATTTTTACCGCGATACCCCGGCCCTGTGGGAAAACGATTTCAATCCGGAGGGATTTCGCTGGTTGGATTTCAACGACGTCGATCACAGCATCATCAGCTATTCCCGCCACGGCGAACACCCCGATGAGCTGGTGGTCTGCCTTTTCAATTTCACCCCCCAGGTCCACCACAACTATAAGCTGGGGGTGCCCCGGCCCGGCCGCTACCGGGAGGTTTTCTCATCGGACAGCGCCGAGGCCGGCGGCAGCGGGAGTACCAACCCGGAAACGCTGGAGAGTGTCAACGAGCCCTTCGGCCAGGCACCCTGCCATATTCTGGTCAGGGTGCCGCCGCTGGGCGGCGCTGTCTTCAAAAGGGAGTGAACGGCGGGAGTGTCGCCGATTCGGACAATCAGCTTTGGCGGCGTACGGGGGAGGGAATACAGGGGTATTGCCGCCCGATCCGATTGCCCGATGCGGCGGCGCTCCCGGCCGTTTACCGTTCAGGTTTTGGCGCCCGACACGCTTAAGATTTTGTACCGGGAGGATTATAAATGAGTAGTGATAGCGGGCTCCAGCCGCCGGGGGAGAAACTGCGCCGGGCCATTGGCTGGCTCAGTGAGTGCCTGCAGGATGACCCGACCCGGAAGCGACGGGATCTGCTCCGGGAGGCGGAAATCCGCTTCGATCTCTCCCCGGCGGAATGCGAATTCCTCGACAAGAATTTCGCCAGCTCCAAAAAAACGGCCTGAAAAAGCTTTAAGGTCGGTAAAACTCCGACTCGGCCAGAATTTTACTGCTGGCCTTTAAGCTTTTTAAGGTACTGATACGCCTCGTTGATGTCCTTCATCTTCTCTTCCGCCACCCTGCTGAACTCCTCGCCCAGGTGATTGACCTTGTCCGGGTGGTACTGCTTGCTCAAGTTGCGATAAGCGGCCTTGATCGTTTCGAAGTCGGCCCCCGGTTCCAGGCCCAGGGTCTGGTAGTATGCGGCCTCCCGGCTCTCGCCGGCGGTCGCGGTCCCCCAGCTCCGGTTCTGATAACGGGCCCGGATCGACTGGTGATCGTAGGGATGGATCTGGAGAAAATCGGCAATCCGCTGAAGAACGATCAGTTCTCCTTCGCTCACCGTTTCGTTGGTGTACAAAACCCGGTAAATCAGTTCCAGCAGGATCAGGCGGGGTTCGTAGCCGAACCGGCGGCGGAAATCGAGCAGCAGGTCATCGAGGGTCAGGCTGGAAGCCATGGCCTCCTTGATCAGCTGCTTCACCCAAAGCAGCTGCTGATGGCCGTAGCGCAGTTGCATCCGGAAAAAATCACTGATCGCCGCCGTTTCGGCCCGGGTCACGGTGCCGTCGAGCTGGGCGATCTTGACCAGGATCTGCACGAGGAGGAAGACAAACTGATTGTGGGATTCGGTCTGGGATTCTTCGTAGCGCCGGATCTGGCGGCGGACATAATAGGCAAAGCCCCAGAAGGCCAATAGTCCTGCCAGGACCAGAATCACCAAAGTAAGCAGAACAAAACCGAAGACATTGAACAGCAGCGGAGCCCCGCCCACCAGCAACAGCAGCAAAGCGATGATCAGCAGGCAGCCGCCGCAGCCCGGCCCGCCGGGTCCAGCGCTACGTTGATAGATAATCATGGTTTCTCAACCGCCGGTTATTGTTCGGCGGGCGGCTGCCGGTTGCCGTCGGCCGGAGAAAAAAGGGCGGCGACAAATTCGCCGGGTTCAAAATCACGCAAATCTTCCATCTGTTCACCGATCCCGATGAAGCGGATGGGAATATTGAATTCATGACAGATGTTGACCACGATGCCGCCCCGGGCGGTGCCGTCGAGCTTGGTCAGGGCGATCCCGGTTACCTCCACCGCCTCATGGAAGAGGCGGGCCTGGGAAACCCCGTTCTGGCCCGTGGTGGCGTCGATCACCAGCATCACCTCATGGGGAGCGCCGGGAATCTTCTTGCTCATGACCCGCTTGATCTTGCGCAGTTCCTCCATCAGGTTGACCTTGGTGTGGAGGCGGCCGGCGGTATCGACGATGATCACGTCAAAATCACGGGGCCGGGCGTAATCGAAGGCATCGTAAATCACCGAGGAAGGATCGGCCCCCTGCTGCTGGGCCACGATTTCGACCCCCACCCGCTGGGCCCAGACCTGCAACTGTTCGCTGGCCGCGGCCCGGAAGGTATCCGCCGCCACCAGCAGGACCTTCTGACCCGCTTGTTTGAACTTGTAAGCCAGCTTGCCGATGGTGGTGGTCTTGCCCACCCCGTTGACGCCCAGGACCATGATGACGAAGGGGCCGGAGGAGGGCAGGACCAGCTCGGCCGGGCGATCGGCCCGGACCAGGTAATCGAGGAGCAGTTGCTGGAGGATTTTTTTCAGGGCCTGGGGGTCGCTGAGCTGCTCACGTTTGACCCGCTCCCGGGCCCGGTCCAGCAGTTCCGTGGTGGTGGCCGCCCCCAGATCGGAGGTGATCATGATTTCCTCGAGTTCGTCGAAGAGTTCGGCGTCGATCTCCTTCTTGCCGAGGAAAAGCTCGTCCATCCGGTTGATGAAGTTTTCCCGGCTGCGTTCCAGCTGTTGCCGCAGGCGCTGAAAAAAGCCGCCGCCGGCTGGGCCGGCCGCTTTCGCCTCGGTTTCCCCGGCCGCCGCCGGCTCCTCAGCCCGGAAAAAAGCGGCCCAGCTCAGTTCTGGCGCCGGTTCAGCGGCGTCGGCTGCTTCCGGCTGCTCCCGGCCGAGTTCTTCGGCCGGCTTTTCCGCTTCGGCTTCGCCTGGCAGGCCCGCTTCCGGTTCGCCTGTCCCAAATTTCTTTTTAAACCAACTCAGCATCAACAATACCTGAATTTACCCAACCAGAATATCTCTTCCCGGAGGAGGCAAGCTCCATTGCCGCCACGGGTCCTAAATAGCATTGAGGGTGGCCACCACCTGGCGGATAATCCAGGCCGGGGTCGAGGCGCCGGCGGTCACGCCGACGCATTGATAACCTCTTAATTTTGCCGGGTCCAGTTCATCCTCGGTTTCCACCAGGAAAACCGGACAATTGAGCCCGGCGGCGATTTCCGCCAGGCGCTTGGTGTTGGCGCTGTTGCGCCCGCCCACCACCACCAGGGCGTCCACCTCGCGGCACATGTTGCGCACTTCGTCCTGACGCTTGTGGGTAGAGTCGCAGATGGTGTTGAAGACCTTGCCGCCGGGGTAGCGGGCCAGGATCTCGGCGGTGATGGCCCGAAACATCTCTTCGTCCTGGGTGGTCTGGCTGACCACGATATAGGGGGCCTTGAGTTGAAGGCCGTCCAGGTCGGTCATCCGGCTGACCACCAGCCCGGCCGCCCCGGCATGTCCTATCAGGCCTTCGACTTCGGCATGATCGCGGTCGCCGACGATTACCGTGGTGTACCCCAGGCGCTGATATTTATTAATGATCGCCTGCACCTTGACCACCCGCGGGCAGGTGGCGTCTTCAATTACCGCCCCGCTTTCCTGCAGGCGCAGCTTGCGGGCCGGCGGCACCCCGTGGGCCCGGATCACCACCGTGCCCGTGGTGCTGGCCGGAACCTCCTCCATGACGCCGACGCCTTTTTCCGCCAGCATCTCCAGAACCTGGGGGTTGTGGATCAGCGGCCCGAAAGTGGCAATGGGGCTTTGCCGGGTTTCCACCAGCTTCAAGGTAGTTTCCACCGCCCGCCGCACTCCCATGCAGAAACCGGCATGCTTGGCCAGAACTACTTTCATCTTCACTCTTCCTTATCCTGAGAGCACATAGGCCTGGGCGTCCCCAAACACCGGCCCCGCGCCGCAATATAACAACTCAGAGCCGCGCCGGGGCCGGCCCCGGGGGAATGGGGCAACGCTGATAAAAATAGTCCCGGGGGCCTAAAAATCCCCGGGACCAATCCTTTATGAAAAGTAAACCGAAAAGCCGGCTTTTGCAAGCCGGAGGTTGACCGGTTGGCGGAATTGGCAGTCTTGCCAATTCCGGTCAAGCCTGCAAAATTTATTTTGCATCAACGCGACAAACCAGGTTGACAAGGGCCTGGGGTTTTCCCTACAATTTGCACAATGTGTCGCATGACAATGTAACACGTTACAGGGTGTCACATGACAATGTGATACTGGGGAGGGGGACGGCAAATAGTCATCGCTCTAAGCGCCCAGGCGGTTTTTCAGGCCTGGATGATTTGGGCCGGTCCCTGGTTTTGGAGGGGTGGGAAACGCCCGGTTGGCGGATTATCCCGGCAGAACATGGGCCAGATGATGGCCCCGCCTGCTGGTAAGAAGCCCGCTGGAGGTTCCTCACCGTACCGCGTCATCTTCAACCATCCGGACAAGGAGCATGGCTTATGACCGCAAATTCCCAGCAAGATGGCAAGTCCCGGCAACGTTTAACCCTGCTTGCCGCCCGAGCCCGCCGACGCCTGGCGGAACTGGGCCGGCGCCAACCGGTGCGACCCGGTCCCACCCTCAACGAAAGCCTGGCCCAGCACGGCATCAACCGCCGCGACTTCATCAAATGGTCGGTGGCGATGACCGCGGCCCTCTCGCTGCCGGCCAAATTTGCCCCCCTGACCGCCAAAGCCGCCGAACTGCTCAATCGCATCCCGGTGGTCTGGCTCCACATGGCCGAATGCACCGGTTGCGTGGAAAGCTTCATCCGCACCGATGCTCCAACCCTGGACACCCTGCTCTTCAACTATATTTCTTTAGAATATCATGAAACCCTGATGGCGGCCAGCGGCTGGCAGGCCGAAGAAAATCTCGAAAACGCCCTGAAAAACCACCACGGCAACTACCTGCTGATCGTCGAGGGCGGTATTCCCACCGCCGCCGGCGGCACCTTCCTGACCATCGGGCCCCATGCCCACACCGGCATCGAAATCTGCCGCAAGGCCGCCGCCGGAGCCCTGGCGACTTTCGCCATCGGTTCCTGCGCTTCCTTCGGCGGAGTCCAGGCCGCGTACCCCAATCCCACCCAGGCCAAGGGCCTGAGCGAAATAATCCGCCAGCCGGTGATCAATATCCCGGGCTGTCCTCCCAGCGAAAAGAACATGATGGGCAGCCTGCTGCACTACATTCTCTTCGGTTCCCTGCCCGCCGTCGATCGCTACAACCGCCCCCGCTGGTCCTATGGTCTGCGGGTCCACGATCTCTGTGAGCGGCGGGGGCGCTTCGACGCCGGCGAATTCGTGCAACGCTTCGGTGACGAAGGGGCCAAATTGGGCTACTGCCTCTATAAAGTAGGCTGCAAAGGGCCATACACCTTCAATAACTGCTCCCGGCAGAAGTTCAACCAGGGCACCAGCTGGCCGGTCCAGGCCGGTCATGGCTGCATCGGCTGCAGTGAACCGGATTTCTGGGATGTCATGGCTCCCCTGGTCGAGCCCCGCAAGGATCGCCTTTTCCGCACGGCCTTCCGCGGCCGCGGGGCGGACGCCACCGCCGACAAAGTCGGCCTCGGCCTGCTGACGGCGGCGGCGGTGGGGATCGGCGCCCACGCCGTGTATTCGGTGGTTCGGGGTAATTTCAGCAATCCCCCAGATCCTGGTGGCGGCAAGAAAGCCGATGCCCCGAAAGAAAAGACCTGATTGCTGAATCCATGCAGAACGGCCGGGTCCTCGCAGCCCGGCCCCGGACCTCTCAACGAGCCAAGGAGAACAGCCCATGACCGCCAAACGCATCGTGGTTGACCCCATTACCCGCATTGAAGGACATCTGCGGGTTGAAGTTGTGGTTGATGAAAACAATGTCATTCAGGACGCATACGCCAGCAGCACTCTCTGGCGGGGAATCGAACTGATCCTCCAGGGCCGCGATCCCCGGGATGCCGGGCTGCTGACCCAGCGGATCTGCGGAGTCTGCACCTATTCCCATTACCGGGTGGGGATCGAGGCGGTGGAAAACGCCCTCGGCATCACTCCGCCCTACAACGCGATTCTGACCCGCACCTTGATGAGCCAGGCCCTCTTCCTGCACGATCATATCGTCCACTTTTATCATCTCCACGGCCTGGACTGGTGCGACATCACCCAGGCCCTGGCCGCCGACCCCCGCAAGGCCTCCGACCTGGCCTTCAAGTACGCCGATTTTCCCATTGCCACCGGGGCCGATGAACTCAAGGCAGTACAGGCCAAACTCAAGGGCTTTGTCGAGGAAGGTTATCTGGGGCCCTTCGCCAACGCCTATTGGGGCCACAAGACCTACCGGTTGAACCCCGAGCAGAACCTGATCGTCCTCTCCCATTACCTCAAGGCCCTGGCGGTGCAGCGCAACGCCGCTCAGATGATGGCCCTTTTCGGCGGCAAGCAGCCCCATCCCCAGTCCCTGGTAGTGGGCGGGGTTACCTGCGTGATGGACCTGCTCAACCCCAACCGCCTGGGTGAGTACCTGACCAAGTTCGAAGAGGTCAGCGATTTCATGAACCGAGCCTATTACGCCGATGTCAAAATGGCCGCCGAAGCCTATATCAGCGAGGACAGCGTCCTCAAAGGGGCCGGGATCAAAAATTTCATGAGCGCCCGCGATTTCCAGATCAGCCGCAATGAGTGGCTGTTTGACAGCGGCATCGTTCTCGACGGCGACCTGAGCCGGGTCCATGATATCGACGAGGACCAAATCACCGAGGAAGCGACCCATTCCTGGTATCAGGACAACGAGGCCCTCCATCCCTATCAGGGCAAAACCGCTCCCAACTACACCGGTTTCCGGGACGGCGACACCGTCCAGGGCCGGGCCAAGGTTCTCGATGAAAGCGGGAAATACTCCTGGGTCAAGGCTCCCCGCTACAACGGCCGGGCCGTGGAAGTGGGTCCCCTGGCCCAGATGCTGGTGGGCTACGCCCGGGGCAATGACAAAGTGCAAAAGGTGGTCAATGATTTCCTGCAGGAAACCGGGGTGCCGGTTCCGGCCCTGTTCAGCACCCTGGGCCGGACCGCAGGCCGCATGCTCCAGACCAAGCTGATCGCCGACCACGGCAAGACCACCCTGCTCAATCTGGTGGAAAATCTCAAGGTCGACCAGGAAACCTGCGCGCCCTATGTCATCGACAATCGCCGGGAATACCGGGGCCGGGGAATGGGCGACGTGCCCCGCGGCATGCTCAGTCACTGGGTGCGGATCAGAAACGGGGTAATCGACAACTACCAGTGCGTGGTGCCCTCAACCTGGAACGCCAGCCCCATAGACGCCGCCGGCCAGCACGGCCCCTACGAGGCGGCCCTGATCGGGATCCAACTGGCCGACCCGACCCAGCCGCTGGAAATTATTCGCACCATTCACTCCTTCGACCCCTGCCTGGCCTGCGCCGTCCACGTCCTCGACTACCGGGGACAGGAACTGGCCAACTACCAGGTCAATCCGGGACAATGAGGTTCAGCGATGAAAAACAGCAACGAGCAAGACATTTTTGCCAGATTTTATCGTTTTTCCGCCGAAATCCGCTGGCTCCACTGGTTGCGGGCCCTGCTGATCTTCGCCCTGATCCCCACCGGTTTTTACCTGGCCAAACCTTTTCTGAGCCCCGGTCCGGACCTGGAGCCGGTTAATTTCCAAAACGCTCTGGTCCGGTTCTGGCACGTCGTCTTCGGCTTTGGTCTGGCCTTTGTCACCATCATGCGGATTTTTCTGTTCTTTTTCGACAGGTACAGCCGTCGCTACGAACAGGCCTCTTTTCGCGACACCATCAGCCCCGGCTCCTGGGGCCGGCAGCTGAAATATTATCTGCTCCTGGGTTCATTTAAGCGCCAGGGAGCTTACGGACCGCTCCAGCATGTCTTTTACCTGGGCCTGATGATTCTCCTGGTGTTCCAGATCCTGACCGGCTTTATTCTCCATGCCGCCAATTACCACGAGGGGTTGGGAGGGGTGCTGGGCAAACTGCTGGGACCGCTTACCGTCTGGATGGGCGGCCTCACCGGGGTGAGCCATTTCCATTACATTGCCATGTGGGCGATGATCATTTTCATCCCGATTCATATATACATGGTCCTCTGGGCGGCCAACAGAACCCCCGGCGCCGTCATCGAGCCCATTTTCAGCGGTTACAGTTTCAATAAAATTGAAAAATAACATTATACCAACCAGAACCCTGGTGCTGGGGATAGGCAACGTCCTTTTCGGGGATGAGGGGCTGGGGGTCCACCTGGCCTCCTTGTTGCGCCATAACTATCGATTCGCCAACGGTCCGGGGGCGGCTGACCCCGCCGGCCCCGGGCCGGCCCATTTCGCCATCGTCGATGGCGGCACCCTGGGGCCGCACTTGATTCCCCTGCTGGCCGAACAGAGTCAGGTGCTGCTGCTTGACACCATCACCTCCACCGGCAGCAAACCGGGCGAGGTCTTCTGTTTTGACTACCTGGAGATGCCCGCCCCCGCCAAAGCCCAGGGCAGCGCCCATGAGGTTGAAATGCGCCAGACCCTGGCGATGATGCGCATGGCCGGGGATTTGCCCCGGATCATGGTGCTGGCGGCGGTGCCGGCGATAATCAGTGCCGCCAGCTTTGAACTCTCTCCCCCGATCCGGGCCGCCGCCGGTCTGATGGAGAATAAAGCCCTGGAGATCCTGGCCGGCTGGGGATTCCAGGGGGAGAGAGTCGCCGCTTTAACGATCAGTGATATTGCCGCCAACTGTTGCCGGGTGGGTGACCGTGTCTCATAAAATCCGTTTTTTCTTCCGGACCCGCACCGGCAACAGCCCGCTCTTCGACCTGATCAGCCGTTTGATCAGCTCCTCTTCCCTGACCCATCAACTGGATTACTCCACCGGGGAAATCTCCCTGCTGGCCGAGGGGTCCGCGGAAGAGCTGGCCGCCCTGGCCGATCAATTGGGACGGGAAGTACCCCTTTCGATCTTTCTTGAAGAGAGCGGGATCACCGCGGTGACCCCCGAGACCCTGGTTGCCCAGGCCAGGGCGGACGATATTGCTCCGTTTCCGGACCGGGCCGGGATCAACGAGCTGCCACCCTGTCCCCGCTGCCTGCTCCGGGCGGAAGCGGATTATCTCCGGGGCCAGAGTCTGCCCGCGGATAACTGTAATCTCTGCGGAGGCGCCGGCCGGCAGGGCCTGCGGCTGGAGCTTGATTCCCCTGGCGGCAAGCTTCGGCTCGCGCGGATCGCGCCCCCCGACCAGCCGGCTTCCCAGCCTGCCGCCGCCTGGTTCGGGATCCTGGCCCAGGCGGCCCAACTGCTGGCCGCCGGACGGCGGCTCGACATCAGTCTCCCCGGGGAACAATTTCTGGCCGCCGCCGTTGCTCCGCAAAACCTGGATACCGGCGCCCCCGCCAAGCCAAGCCGGGAGGCCGATCGGGACACCTCAGCGGCCCAGGCTTCAGAACCAGATTACCCTACCGCCATCAGCGAAGTCCTGGTCACCATTCCCGAAACCTTGCCGGAATACTGGCATTGCGGCGAGGACGAACTGCTGTTGCTGGCCGCCCTGGAAAAACCCCTGCTGCTGCTGGAGCCCAGCCCCGAAAATCAACAGCGTTACCAACTGGCGCCTAGCCCCTTGCCGGTGGGTTTGGCCGCCGACCTTTTTTTCTGGCACCTGGGCCGCCATCTGCGGGCCCTGGATATCCCCCTGCTTTTTCTGGCCAACCGGTCCGAAACTCCCCGCTGCCGGCCCCTGATGCTGGCCGACCGGCAAAACCGCTGGCTGCTGACCGGCCACCGGGCGGTGCTGCCGCTCTTAGTCCCCCTGAATTTTGGCCCCGACCTTCAGCCCGGCGCTGCCCATGGTCCCGTCACCGTCTCCATTCACCAGCACCCGACCGCGGCAACGCCCAAAACTGCGGCGTCGCCGGCTCTCCTCCTGACTCGTTCAACCACCCGGCCCGCTGATGTGGAGCCTTCAGGGCCGGTAAATCCCCGCCAGGTTTTTCGCGCTTTCCTGGCTACCTCGACCGCCAGTAAGCTCTCCCGGACGGAGCTTGCAACCACCGGACCGGGTTCGATTTTCGGGATTTCCCTCTACCCATACCCCAACGGCCTGACCCTGCTGGAACTGGCCCCGGCTCAAGAAATCAAAATCCTGGTCGCTCCGGATGTCTCCCGGCCGCAGCATCCCTCCGCCATCCTGGCCGAGCTGGCCGAACTGGACGACCAGGCCCAACGGTTGGTGGCTAATTTTGCCACCCATCACCCCGACCGCTGGCAGCGCCTGCAAACCTGGCCGACGCCCATCCGGATCGACAATCCGGCCGATCTCTGGCTGCTGCTCCTGCTGATCGGCGGCGAGGAGCAAGAAAACACCCCCCTGCCTGACGGTACGACCAGCCTTGACTGCACCGGCTTTCCCCCGGCAGAATCCGGCCCGATCGCGCATTTTCTCCGGCTGGCCGCCCTGGTAAACCCCGGCCGCAGCCCCCGCCTGGAAATGGCGGCGAACCATGATCCCTGGCGGCTGGACGAGCGGCGCGTGTTGCGCAGCGCCCTGAGCTATGCCGTCGGCGGAGTCGGCTCCGCCGCCCTCTGTCGCGGCTGGCTGGAAAGCCTGGCCGAATGGCTGAGCCGGATTATCTGGGAACAGGCCGGCCCGGATTCCACACCCCGCGTCGCCCTCTGCAGCGAGCTTTGCCTGCATCCGGCCTTTTTCAACGCCATCCGCAACCAGGGCCGGGAGGATTTCCTGCTGCCCCCGCCGCCCCTGCCCTTAGACTGCCTCCCCGCCATCGGCCGACTCTGGGATGCGAGCCAAGCCGACCCGGGAGCCGACCCGGCTACTCAGAGGGCAGTCGCCAACGACGACCGCCGGGCCGCCCTCAAATCGGCCTTCGGCTTGTTCGGGGGAAAAGCCGGCGCTCGCCGCGGCTGAAAAAGCCCCGCTTGACATGGGGTGGTGAAAAAGCTAAACAGAGCCATGTCCACCGCCAAGCAGGCTCTGCTGCTCGTCAGCGACCAGGAATTTCTCCAGCACCAGACCGGCCGGGACCATCCCGAGTCCCCGCAACGCCTGCAAGCCGTCCTCAAACGCCTGGAGACCAGTTCCGCCCCCGGCAACCCCCTGGCCGGCTCCCTCCGCATCATTCCTGCCCGGGCCGCCGGACGGGAAGAGCTCCTGACGGTTCATGATGAAAATTATCTGCTGCGCTTCGAGGAGACGGCCCTCTCCGGCCGCAGTTATCTCGATCATCCCGATAACCAGTTGAGTTACGATTCCTACCGGATCGCCCTGTTGGCCGCCGGAGCCGGTTTGGCCGCCATCGACCGGCTGGAGGAGGGCGGGCAAAGCGCCGCCCTGGCCCTGGTCCGCCCCCCCGGCCATCACGCCGAAAGAGCCGCCGCCCTGGGGTTCTGTTTTCTCAACAACGCGGCGGTGGCCGCCCGCTACTGGCAGCAGCGCCATCAGCGCCAAAGAATCATGATCATCGATTGGGACGCCCATCACGGCAACGGCATCCAGGCCGCCTTTGAAGAAGATCCCGATGTTTTTTATCTGAGCATTCACGAACATCCCACCTGGAGCTTTCCCGGCACCGGCTGGAGTGAAGAGCGCGGCAGCGGTCCCGGCCGCGGAGCCACCCTCAACCTGCCCCTGCGGCCAGGCAGCGGCGATGAGCAGGTTATGCGTCTCATCAACGAAAAGGTTAATCCCGCTCTGGCCAAGTTTGCTCCCGAAGCCCTGATAATCGGGGCCGGCTTCGACGGTCACCGGGATGATGACATGTCCGGCCTGGCCTACAGCAGCGAACTTTATCGCCATCTCGGCCGTTGCGCTGCCGCCTGGGCCGCTCATTTTTGCCCCGGCCGCCTGCTCTCTCTGCTGGAAGGCGGCTATCAACCGGAATTGCTTGCTGTGTGCGTGGAAAATTATCTCGATGGACTGCTTAAAAGAGGGACTGATCTATGAATATCAAACAATACATGAGTACTCCGGTACTGACCATTTCCCCGGAAATGACCATCCCTGATGCTCGTGAGCTCCTGCGGGCCCGCGATTTCCGCCATCTACCGGTGGTGGACGAAAACGGACAGCTGCTGGGGATTGTCACCGACCGGGATCTGCGTTCGGCCTATCCCTCCACCGTGCTCTGCGACGAAAGAAGTCAGGCCCGATTGGCCGCTCTGAAAAAAACCCCGGTCAGCGAGATCATGAGCCGGGAAACCTATACCCTGCCGGTCGAAGCCACCATCGACGACGCCCTGCTCATTCTCGACCGGCAGAAAGTCGGAGCCCTGCCGGTGGTGGACGAAAACGGCGCGGTCCTGGGGATGTTTTCAATCCGTGATCTGATTCGGGCCTATCGGGGTCTTTTTGGCCTGGGCGAACGCGGTTCGGCCATGCTGGCCATCGAAGATGACGGTCGGCCCCGGCCCCTGAGCCGGCTCTGCGCCGCCCTGGAAGCGGCGGATATTCATTTCACCCGCCTGCTCAAGGCCAAGCAAAAACCCGATGATGAGCATTTCATTATTTACCTCCGGGTTACCACCTATAATCTCTCGGCGGTCCGCAAAATCCTGGCGGCTGCTGGTTTTTTCGAAAAAACAGATCATTAAAACGCTCATCGTAGCTGCGCCAGCCGGCAAATTAATTGAAGCCATTTTTTTCACTGTGCTTTTTGTGCAATCTGTGGTCAACTGACGGCCAACTTGTAAACAAAAACTTAAGGAAGCGCAATGTCCTCCCTGGAAGCCCTTCTTTATCCGCACAGCGTCGCCGTCATCGGCGCCTCCCGCACGCCTGGCAAGGTCGGCCATGATATTCTGGCCAACCTCATCCGTTCCGGGTTTGCCGGCAAATTGCTGCCGGTCAACCCTGCCGCCGAGGAAATCCTCGGCCTTCCCTGCCTGGCCGATCTCCGAAAAAGCGGCGAAAAAGTCGATCTGAGCATCATTGCCGTCCCCCGGGCCCGGGCGGAAGCCGCCCTGTCGGACTCCCTGGCCGCCGGGGCCAAGGCGGTGATCGTCATCACAGCCGGCTTCAAGGAGATGGACGAAGAGGGCGCGGCCCTGGAAAAGCGCCTGGCCTCCCTCTGCGCCAGTCGCCGGGTCCGGATGCTGGGACCCAACTGTCTGGGGCTGATCAACAGCCACCACCGACTCAATGCCTCATTCGCCTCGCGGATGCCCGCCCCCGGGTTAATTTCGGTGATCTCACAATCCGGCGCCCTGGCCACTGCCATCCTTGACCTGGCGGTGGGCCGCCACCTGGGGCTGGCCAAACTGATCAGCATCGGCAACAAGGCGGACATCAATGAGGTCGATCTCCTGCTGGCCCTCACCGCCGACCAGGAGACCAAGGTAATCGTCGCCTATCTTGAGGACATCACCTCCGGCGAGAATTTCATCAAGGCGGCCAGCGAGGCCAGTTCCCGTAAACCGGTGATAATCCTCAAGTCGGGGACCACCGATGCCGGCCGCAAGGCGGCTTCTTCCCATACCGGGGTTCTCTCCGGGGGCGATATCGCTTACGGAGCCGCCTTCCGGCGGGCCGGAGTGATTCGGGCCGACACCTTCGAAGAGCTTTTCGACTACGCCACCGCCCTGGCCATGCAGCCCCTGCCCAAGGGGGATCGAGTGCTGATCGTCACCAACGCCGGCGGCCCCGGCACCATGGCCGCCGACGCCGTGGAACAGGCGGGAATGCAGGTGGCGGTGCTGGACAGCAACACCGCCGGCGCCCTGCGGGAAAAACTGCCGCGAGCCGCCAGCATCGGCAACCCCATCGACGTCCTGGGCGATGCCGAACCGGAGCGCTACGTCACTGTGATGAAGGCCGCCCAGGAAGATCCGGCGGTGGATGCCATCGTGGTAATCCTCACCCCCCAGGCGATGACCCAGCCGGCGGCAACCGCCCGGGCCATCGCCGCCTGCCTGAAGGGCGACAAGCCGGTGGTGGCGGCTTTCATGGGAGGTGATGACGTCATGCCCGGCCGGGCCGAATTGGCGGCGGCCAATCTGCCCGATTATCCCTCCCCGGAGCGGGCGGTGAAGGCGCTCAAGGCCATGCACGACTACGCCACCTGGCGGAGCCGACCGCCCCGGATCGTCACCCGTTTTCGGGTCAACCGCCGCCGGGTAGAGCGGGTCATCACCCGGCGCCTGCGGGCGGGCCACCACCAACTGGGCGAGGTCCGCTCCAAGAGCGTGCTGGCCGCTTACGGTTTTCATGTGCCGGAGGGCTATCTGGCCACCAATGCCGAAGAGGCGGTGGAGGCGGCGGAAAGAATCGGTTACCCGGTGGCGATGAAGATCGTATCCCCCGATATCATTCACAAGTCCGATCTGGGCGGGGTGCGGCTCAACGTCATCGACGCCAACGCGGTCCGTGACGCCTTTGACCTGATGATGCTGCGTTGCTCACAGAGGGAATCGGCGGCCCTGCTGGAAGGGGTTTACGTGGAGAAAATGCTGAGCAAGGGGCTGGAGGTGATCATCGGCATGAACCGCGACCCCCAATTCGGCCCGATGCTGATGTTCGGCCTGGGCGGGATTTTCGTGGAGGTAATGAAGGATGTCACTTTTCACCTGGCCCCGATCAGCGAAACCGAAGCCCTCCAGATGCTCCGATCGACCCGCTCCTATGAAATGCTTGAGGGCCGCCGGGGCCGCAAAGGGGTGGACCTGGCGGCCATCGCTCAGGGTTTGCAGCGGATCAGCCAGTTGACCACCGATTTCCCCCAGATCAGCGAGCTGGATATCAACCCCTTTATCGTCGGTGAGGTAGGCCGGCCGCCGATGGTCGCCGACGCCCGCATGACTCTCGATAATCTTGAACATCACCATGATCTGGCCCGGTCAGCCCCGGCCTGTATCGTACTTAAAAGCGTCTGAATCCCGACGCCGAGGCAGGAAACGCCGCGGCAGCATCAACGGCTGCTCCCGAGAATGGGGTGGGAGCCTGCCATGAACTAACCGCTCATCAAACAACCAATAAGAGGTTGGGAATGACTTCTCATCTACGGGCTCAACCTGATCCGGAGTGGCGGGAAAAGTACCGGGATATGATCCGGACGGCGGATCAGGCTCTGGCCCTGGTCAAGCCCGGCCAGCGGGTTTTCATCGGTACCGCCTGCGCCGAGCCTGCCGCTCTGGTCGAAGCCCTGACCCGGCGGGGCCGGGACTTGTGCGACGTCGAGATTGTCCAGATTTTGACCAAGGGAGAAGCGCCCTATGCCACGGGGGAACTCAAGGATTGCTTTCACCTCAACAGCTTTTTCATCGGCCGGGCCATTCGTGAGCACATCCAGCAGGGGCTGGGTGACTATACCCCGACCTTGCTTTCCGACATCCCCCGCCTTTTTACCTCAGGCCGGTTGCCGCTGGATGTCGTTTTGATCCAGGTCACCGAGCCGGACACCACCGGCAAGGTCAGCCTGGGTATCTCCGTCGATGTGGTCAAAAGCGCGGCCGAAAACGCCTCTTTGGTCATCGCCCAGGTTAACCCCCGCATGCCCCGGACGTTGGGCGACAGTTTTCTCGATATCTATGATATCGACCTGCTGGTGCCGGAAGAAAGGGAGATCATCGAGCGGGAATCGAGCCAACCCACCCCGGAAACCTGCAAGATCGGGGAACATATCGCCGCCCTGATCGAGGACGGCTCGACCCTGGAGTTCGGCATCGGCCGGATTCCCCACGCCCTGGCGGCCTTCCTGCGGGATAAGCGCAATCTCGGCATCCATACCGAGATGCTCACCGAGAGCATGCTGGAGCTGATCGAATCGGGGGCCGTCAACGGAAGCCACAAATCCACCGACCGGGGCCGCATCGTCACCAGCTTCTGCATGGGAACCCGCCGCCTATACGACTTTGTCGACAATAACCCCCTGTTCAGCTTCCGGCCCACCGAATATGTCAATGATCCTTACGTCATCAGCCGCCAGCACAAAATGGTGGCCATCAACATGGCCCTGGAAATCGACCTTACCGGCCAGGTTTGCGCCGATTCATTGGGTTCGCGATTCTTTTCCGGCATCGGGGGACAGGTTGACTTCAACCGGGGCGCGGTCCGCTCGGTGGGCGGCAAGGGCGTAATCGCCCTGGAATCGACGGCCGAGAACGGCGAGATCTCCCGGATCGTCACCCGGCTGACTCCCGGAGCGGGAGTGGTGACCACCCGGGGCGAGGCCCACTACATCGTCACCGAATACGGAGTGGCCTATCTCCACGGCAAAAGCGTGCGGGAACGGGCCATGGCCCTGATCAGCATTGCCCATCCCAAGTTCCGGGAACAACTTTTTCGGGAAGCCATTGAGGCCAAGTACCTGAACAAGGAAATGGCCGATCTCGATGGCCGGGTCCTGCTGGCCTCCCAGGAGATGCATACCTCTACCCTGCTCGACGACGGGACCCAGGTTTCGTTCCGCCCGGTCCATCCCACCGATGAACCCCGGATGCGCGACCTGCTATATGCCCTGTCCCAGGAAACCCTTTACTACCGTTTCATGACCTCCGGGGGCCGCTTTGCCCACCGGGAGATCCATAACTTCGTATACATCGACCACCGCAAAGACGCCGCCATCGTCGGCACCGTTCCCGAGGCCCACGGGGAGGACATAATCGCCGTCGGCCGCTACTATCTCGACCAGAAAAGCAATCGGGCCGAGGTGGCCTTTGTCATCCGGGATGAGTGGCAGAATCGAGGAATCGGCACCTCGCTCTTCAAACATCTGGTCGATATCGCCAAGCGCAACGGCATTGCCGGCTTCACCGCCGAAGTTCTGCGGGACAACCGGCGCATGCAGGCGATCTTCAATAACAGCGGCTATAACGTCCAGAGCAAGGTGGAGGACGATGTTTACAGCTACAGCATCGACTTCAACTAGTTAAAAAAAAGCCCGGGCAACCCCTGCCAGAAGGGGGCTGCCCGGGCGTTTCGGTTATGCTCGCACGGTGACTCGCCGGGCCGCCGTCTTCTTGGCGCCCTCGGCTGCCTTGGCCTTTTTGGCTCCGGATTTGGCGGTTGCAGGCTTGGCCGCTTTCTTGATAATCCTGGAGGAACCGGCGGCCTTGGGGGCTTTGCTGGTTTGGGCCGCAACCTCCGCCGCGACCATGACCGGCTTAACCTTGCGGCCCCGGCGGGCGACCACCGGTTTTTTCAGCCCCAGGCGCTCGCCTTCCTTCTCCTGGCGGATCCGGCAGGCCAGGTCGAAGGCTTTTTCCTTGCCGTGCTTGCGAATGGAGATTGAAGTCTTGCCCTGCTTGCCTTCCTGGTTGACCCAGCTTACCTCGTAACGGTTGAGCTTTTCATTGAGGCGCACCCCGACTACCCCGGTCTTGGTATTGCTTACCGTAACGATATGCTTGTCGGTACGGATTTTACCCAGACTGATTTCGGTCTGGTCACGCCAGGCCAGAGCGGTCAGCAGGCTGGAGTAGCGGCCGCCGTACTTGCCGTCGGAAAAGAACTTGGAGTGGGTCGTGCCCATAAAGCGTACCCGGACGTACCAGCCATGGGTCCGCTTACTTTCCTGGTCGATTCTGGCTACATCCTTGTGTTTCTCGAGCATCGTTTTCTTGGTCATGATTTTTCTTCCTCAGAGACTATATTTTTTATTTATTCGAAAAATTCTCCAGCGGGGCTGGAAGAATTTTTCCTCCACCAGGAAGGGCCGCAACCTACGGCGAATAAAGGGATCGGCGCCGGCCTTTCCTGCGAACCGGTAACGCCCGGCCCTGGTTTCTGACATGGCCTTGCAGTCATTACAATAATTACTAGCAATATAAATGCCAACTTTTAAGTATATTTTTTGTTAAGAAACAAACCACCGATAATCAACTAATTGTGCAAATGTTGCAAGTTCGACAAACGCTTTCGGTTTCGCGCCCAGTGCAACAATTCGCGCCAGGTGCGAAATTTTGCGCATTTTATAGGACAGGGATTATGTTTGGAGTTTTCTTGCGTTGTCAGATAGAGAAAGTTATTTTGCCGGCATCTATCGCCAAGGCTTTCCGCCAAACAACAGCAACTAAAGGAGAGGGACCGCCCCGGCCACCCCAGGGGAAAACCCGCCGAACCATATGCCCATAACCAATCAGCAAGAGTCAGCCGCCGCCTTCGCCGAACTTGTCGCCCTGGTTGATCGACTCCGGGCTCCCGACGGCTGCCCCTGGGACCGCAAACAGACCCCGGAAAGCTTCAAGCATTATCTGCTGGAAGAAACCCATGAACTGCTGGAGGCCCTGGCCCGTGACGACCTGCACAATATCCGGGAGGAGTTGGGTGACTTGCTTTTTCAGGTCATCTTTTTGGCCCGGCTCTACCAGGAACAGGAGGCTTTCGGTCTGACCGAGGTGATCCAGGGGATCACCGCCAAGATGGTCCGCCGCCACCCCCATGTTTTTGGCGACAAACAGGTTGCCTCGGAAGCTGATCTCCGGCGCCAGTGGCTGGAGATCAAGGCCGGAGAAAAAAAGTAAGCAGGTAACCGCTGCTGGCTGGCGCCCGTCGCCGGCAACCCAACTCTGACCGCCTCCTTTTCCGCCCGGCTCGGGGCAGGCATAGTCGGACGACAGAGCTCTTGACAGTCCTCCCATCCTCATGGTAAAAGGCCTCTTTTCGGCAACAGCGGAATGGCCGCCGTTCGCCTTAAACACCTCTTTGCCCTTTCTGCGCCTAGCAAAAGGGCCGCATGCCCGTAAGGAGGACCACGTGCGTAATTACGAGACCGTCATCATCATCCGACCCGGCTTGGCCGCCGAGGCCGAACTCACCGCCATCATTGACAAGTACTCCGGGGTGATCAATGCCCACCAGGGCGAAATCGCCGGAGCCGATCGCTGGGGCCTCAAAAAACTCGCCTATCCGATCAAGAAGGAAAACCAGGGCTTCTACATCATGCTCCGCTTCACCTGCGAACCCGACGGGATCAAGGAAATGGAGCGACTGTTGCGGATCGACGATCGGATCCTCAAGTATCTCACCGTAAAACTCATCGACAACCAGGAGCCATTTTCCCTGAGCGACGAAGAGGGGGCCGGCCCCGATACTGACGAGGAAAGCGAAGAGAACGACGACAACGAGGAGACCGCCTAGGTCTCGCAGCCATAAAGGATCATGATCATGATTAAACGGAAGAAATTCTTCGGCCGCCGCAAGGTCTGCCGTTTCTGCAGCGATAAAGGTCTGGTTATTAACTATAAGGATATCAAAACTCTGCGCGGCTTTCTGACCGAACGGGGCAAGATTATCCCCCGGCGAATTTACGGCAATTGCGCCAAGCATCAGCGCCAGTTGTGCGAGGCGATCAAGAGGGCCCGCCAGATCGCCCTGTTGCCCTATTCCGGCAATCCGAACTTTTAATCAGGGTCGGGCCCCGGTTTGACGACTAGTTACGGCGGACCGAGATTTACCCCGGGCCGGATCCGGGCTCTGGCCCTGACGGCCGGACCTTTGGTTCTGCCCCTCTTTGCCATCGAGCTGATTTGGCTGCACACCCTGATCCCCCTGGTGGTCTGCTATCACCTGGTTGTGCTCGGCGGCAGGGAGGGCAATACCGTAGTGACGTGGGCCCTGGGGTCAGCAGGGCTCATGGCCCTGATCAGCCAGAGCCTGCTGGTCTTCGTCTTCGGGCTGACCATGGTGCCCCTGGGCTACATCCTGGCCGCCGGGATCCGGCGCGGGGATGCCCCGAGCTGGACCGGCATAAAGGGACTGGGCTACGTGTTCTGCCTCTGGCTCCTGCTGGGGGCATACTCCGGCCTGACCGGCGGCCCGGGCCCCCTGCAAGTGACTTTGGAAAGCCTGGAACAGAGTATGGTCGCCGCCTTGGGGCAGTTGGAGCCGGCGGCCGAAAACGGCGTCGGCGCCGCGGCAGCTCCCCTGTCGGACCAGGAGTTGGTGGCGGCCTACGAGAACCTGCAGCGCTTTATAAGCAGGGCCTGGCCGGCCCTCTTCACGATTTCTTTTATCAGCCTGGTCTGGCTCAACCTGGTGGCCAGCCACTGGCTGTTGCGGCGCAAGGATCCCCGCCTGACTCCCTGGCCGGAGTTCAAGTACTGGCGCCTGCCGGAACATTTTATTGCCGCGGCCGCCCTGGCTCTGGTCCTGCTGCTGGTTCGGGTGGAACCGCTGGCCACCATCGGCCTCAACGGTTCGCTGATCATCGGGATGCTTTACTTCATGCAGGGGCTGGGCATCATGAGCGCCCTGCTGGCCTACTGGAATGTTCCGCCCCTGTTGCGGGGCATTTGCTACGCCCTGATCCTGATGCAGATTTATGGCCTGCTGTTGCTGGCCCTGCTGGGAATGGCCGATATTCGCCTGAATTTTCGCCAGCGCCTGCAAAAAAGAGAGAGCCCGTGAACCGTGCGGGCAACTCTTGAACATAAACGAAAAGACTTTGCCCAAGAGTTTAACGTTGCAAACTTACCTGTAAAATTGAGTATCCGTCGGCCCAATGCCGACCAATCCCATATGGAGACGTGAAAAATGGAACTTATTCTCAAGGAAACCATTGATACCCTGGGCGAGGAAGGCGATATCGTCAAGGTCAAGGCCGGTTACGGCCGTAATTACCTGATTCCTCAAGGTAAGGCGATGATAGCCAACAAGAGCAATATCGCCATCCTGGCCAAGCAGCAGGCCGCCATCGCCTCCCGCAAGGCCGCCCAACGGTCCGAGGCGGAAAAACTGGCCGACCGGATCGCCGCAGTAACCGTGACCATCGCCCAGCGTACCGGCGAGGACAACAAACTGTACGGCTCGGTGACCAGCTCCGATATCGTGGCCGGCCTCGCGGCGCACGGAGTGACGGTCGACAAGAAAAAGATCCTCCTGGACGAGCCCATCAAGTTGTTGGGCAGCCACACGGTACCCTACAAGGCAGGCTACCAGGTAACCGCCGAGATCAAGGTTGAAGTGGTGCCGCAGGCAGAAGGCGAGGCTCAGTAAGCCGGGTCGGTACCGGGCGGTTCAGCAAGGCCCTCGCTCATCAGTCTCCGGCCTCTTTACCGAGACGCCCCCTTGACCGAGCGCCGGTCTTTGCTGGGCCGCTGTCCGTTTGCGGGTTTCCCGCCGCCCGCCCCGGCCGGCGGGATTCTCTCCCCCTCTTTCTGTTCACTCAGCGGCCCGATCAGCCCGGGACATTATGGAAACTGCAACCGCCTCCACTCACCGCCTTCCGCCGCAAAATGTCGAGGCGGAACAATGCGTGCTGGGTTCAATCCTGCTCCAGGCCGGGGCCATGGCCCGGGCGGCCGAACTGATCACCCCCGACGATTTCTACCGCGATGCCCACCGCGCCATCTTTACCTCCATGGTGGCTCTTTTTGAAAAAAACGAGCCCCTGGACCTGATCACCATCACCAATAACCTCAAGGACGCCGGCAAGCTCGACCAGATCGGGGGCCCGGCTTACCTGGCCTCGCTCACCGACCTGGTGCCGATGGCCGCCAATCTCGCCCATTACGCCCGCATCGTCCGCGACAAGGCCATTCTCCGCCGTTTGATCCAAACCAGCACCGAAATCGCCAGCCGCTGTTACGAAGAACAGGACGATATCGACGCCCTGCTGGACGAGGTCGAACAAACCGTTTTTGAAATCTCGCGGGCCAAAAGCGGCCAGTCTTATTGGCCGATGAAGCAGGTCATCAACGAGACCTTCAAGCACGTTGAAGCCCTTTACGAGCGCAAGGAGCACATCACCGGGGTTCCCACCGACTACCACGATCTCGACAAAATGACCGCCGGCCTGCAGCCCTCCGACCTGATTATCCTGGCGGCCCGGCCCAGCATGGGCAAAACCGCCCTGGCCATGAACATGGTTCAGCATGTCGCCCTGATGCACAAGACCCCGGTGGGCATCTTCAGCCTGGAAATGTCCAAGGAGCAACTGGGCTTGCGGATGCTCTGCTCGGTGAGCCGGGTGGATTCCCAGCGCCTGCGGACCGGTTTTCTCAAGGAGCAGGACTGGCCCAAGCTGACCCGGGCTTACAACATGCTGCTCGACGCCCCCATTTATATCGACGATACCCCGGCGATCAGCGTCCTCGAACTGCGAGCCAAGGCCCGGCGGCTGAAAACCGAACATGATATCGGCATGCTGGTGGTGGACTACCTGCAGCTGATGCGGGGCCGCAGCAACGTGCAGTCGCGCGAACAGGAAATCAGTGAAATTTCACGCTCGCTCAAGGCGATGGCCAAGGAGCTTCATATCCCGGTACTGGCCCTGTCCCAGCTCAACCGCAGCCTGGAAAGCCGGCCCAACAAGCGCCCCCAGCTCTCCGACCTGCGGGAATCGGGAGCCATCGAACAGGATGCCGACGTGATCTGCTTCATCTACCGCGACGAAGTTTACAACAAGGCGGAAGACAACCCCAAACGCGGGATCGCCGAGTTGATCATCGGCAAGCAGCGCAATGGCCCCACCGGCACGGTGGAACTGGCCTTTCTTGACCGTTTCACCACCTTTGAAAATCTCGCCCGCCAAGATATGCCGGGCGATCATTGAGGTCCCCCCCCCGGCCAGTAAGCTGACCCCGGCCACCTGCGGCCCCCCTGGCGGTCCCATCCTCCCCGCCGCGCCGGGGCCCTTCCGGAGCGGCCAACGGTTTATTCCTCTCCGGCCGGCCACCCCGGTCAACTTGCTGGCCCTGGTTGACCAGCGCCGGAGTCAAATAATTTTCTACGAGTTTGTCGCCATCATGGAACTGCAAAGCGTCGGCATCAAGAATATCAGGTATCCCATTACCGTGCGGGAGAAATCAGGCGGCCTCCAACCCACGGTGGCCGCCATCGATCTGCAGGCCAACCTGCCCCGCCAGTACCGGGAGACCTGCGTGACCACCTTCATCGAGATCCTTAATCGCTACCAGGATGAAATGAGCAACCGGATCTTCCGCCAACTGCTGGCTGAAGTGAAAGATAAACTGCGGGCCGATTCGGCCCACGTCGAAATGACTTTCCCCTACTTCCTGGAAAAAAAAGCCCCGGTCAGCGGCACTCCCAGCCTGATGGAGTATACCTGCCGCTTCACCGGCGGAATCGGCCCCGCCGAGGATTTCCTGCTCTCGGTCCGGGTCCCGGCCACCACTCTCTGTCCCTGCTCCCGGGAGATCAGCGCCTGCGGGGCCCACAACCAGCGGGCCGAAATCAATCTCACCGTCCAGTACCGCAAGTTCATCTGGCTGGAGGAGTTGATCGCCATGGCCGAAGCCGGGGCTTCCTGCGAAGTCTTCGCCCTGCTGAAAAGACCCGATGAGAAATTCGTCACCGAAGCGGCCTACCGGAACCCGATGTTCGTCGAGGATGTGGTTCGTCGGGTGGCGGAACTGGCCCGCCGCCATCCGGCCATTTCCTGGTTTTCGGTGGGGGCGGAAAGTTTCGAGTCCATCCACAAGCACAGCGCTTACGCCTACGTGGACAGCGACGAGCTTTAACCAAAGCTGCCCGGATCTCCAAAGCTTGCTCCAAGCCCGACCAAGCGGGGGAATAAAGAGCTAGCAGGGCGCCAAAGCAGCTTATTGGTGCCAGTCCTCCCGGGAACCTTAGAGCTCGCAGGCTTATTTCAGCCAGCCACAACTTTTTTGACTTGGCCGGATCCAGGGCTATCTGCGAGGACGCGGTTGTTTTTTTAGCACCATTCAGGTAAAAGAGCAGGACCGCTTGATTCAGGTTGGCGCTAAAACTCTACGACCGGGTTACCTTCACTGCCCAAGAGGCAAATTGCCATTAAATCTCCCCAAAGAAAGCAAACATGAGCACAGTTCAGACCCGCTACGATTTCACTGCCATCGAGGAAAAATGGCGCTCCCGCTGGCTGGCCGCCAAGACCTGGAAAGTCGAAGCGGAGCCGAGTCGCAGGAAATATTACGTCCTCGAGATGTTCCCCTACCCCTCGGGTCGCATCCACATGGGGCATGTCCGCAATTACACCATCGGCGATGTGGTCGCCCGTTACCGGCGGATGCGCGGCGACAACGTCATCCATCCCATGGGCTGGGACGCCTTCGGCCTGCCGGCGGAAAACGCCGCCATCAAGCACGGCACCCATCCGGCCCGCTGGACCTACGATAATATCGACTACATGCGGGGCCAGCTCCAGCGCCTGGGCCTGAGCTACGACTGGGACCGGGAACTGGCCACCTGCGATCCCGCCTATTACCGCTGGGAGCAACTCTTCTTCTGCAAGATGTATGAGAAAGGGCTGGCTTACCGCAAGCTGACCACCGTCAACTGGTGCGGTCCCTGCCAGACAGTGCTGGCCAACGAGCAGGTGATCAACGGGGCCTGCTGGCGCTGCGACACTCAGGTCACGCCCAAAGAAATGAACGGCTGGTTCCTCAAAATAACCGCTTATGCCGAGGAACTGCTGGCCGGCTGCGACCAGTTGCCGGGCTGGCCGGAAAAAGTCCTGACCATGCAGCGCAACTGGATCGGCAAAAGCACCGGGGCCGAAATTGCCTTCCCGGTGGAGGGAGATCATGATCCGCTGATCATCTTCACCACCCGGCCGGATACCATTTTCGGGGCCACCTTCATGTCGCTGGCCCCCGAGCACCCCCTGGTCGCCAAACTGAGCCGGGGCACCGAACGGGAAAGCGAAGTCAGCGCCTTCGTGGAAAGGACCCGGGCCGCCCGCCGCAGCCTCAAACCCGGCGAGGAACCTCCCAAGGAAGGAGTCTTCACCGGAGGGTATTGCCTCAACCCCTTCACCGGAAGCCGGCTGCCCATTTATGCCGCAAACTTCGTCCTGATGGAATACGGAACCGGGGCGGTGATGGCGGTCCCGGCCCACGACCAGCGCGATTTCGAGTTCGCCCGCCAGTACCGGTTACCGGTGGTCCCGGTGGTCCAACCCGCCGGCGAGACGCTGACGGGAGCGACCATGACCGCCGCCCATGAAGGCCCGGGCGTTCTGGCCGATTCCGGTCCTTTTTCCGGGCTCGAATCTGAAGAAGCCAAGACGGCCATAACCCGCCGGGCCGAGGAACTGCATATCGGCCGGCGCAGGATTACCTATCGCCTGCGGGACTGGGGCATTTCCCGCCAGCGCTACTGGGGCGCCCCGATTCCCATTATCTATTGCGACCGCTGCGGCATCCGGCCGGTTCCCGCCGAGCAGTTGCCGGTGGTGCTGCCCACCGATGTCAACTTCGAAAGTTCCGGCAAGTCACCGCTCCACACCCTGGAGAGCTTCATCCACACCGAGTGTCCCAGCTGCCATGGTCCGGCCCGACGGGAAACCGACACCATGGATACCTTCATGGAGTCTTCCTGGTATTTTGCCCGCTACACCTGTCCCGACAGCCAGGATGGCCCGCTGGAAAAAAAGGCGGCCGCTTACTGGCTGCCGGTTGACCAGTATGTCGGCGGGGTCGAACACGCCATCCTCCACCTGCTTTACTCGCGCTTCTTTACCAAGGTGCTGCGCGACCTCGGTTATCTCTCCATCGACGAGCCCTTCACCAACATGCTTACCCAGGGCATGGTGATCAAGGACGGGGCCAAGATGAGCAAATCCAAGGGCAACGTGGTGGACCCCAACGAACTGATCGCCAAATACGGAGCCGACACCGTCCGGCTCTTCAGCATGTTCGCCGCCCCCCCCGAACGGGACCTGGAATGGAATGACCAGGGCGTCGAGGGGGCCTTCCGTTTCCTGAGCCGGATTCACCGGTTTATCGGCGATCACCTGGCCATGCTGCAAAATGCCGCCCGGGAACTGCCCTCGAACTTGAGCGCCGCCGATCGGACTCTCCATCGCAAAACCCACCAGACCATCCGCAAGGTCAGCCGGGATGTGGAGGGGGGCTTTCAGTTCAATACCGCCATCAGCGCGGTGATGGAACTGACCAACACCCTGTTGGCCCTCAATGGTCCGGAGATCGAGCAAAAACCGGATCCGGCCGTCAACCGCCGAGCGGTGGAGACCGTTCTGACCCTGCTCTTTCCCATGGTCCCGCATCTCTGCGCTGAACTCTGGGAGGAAATAGGCCACCCCGAACCCCTGGACAACCAAAGCTGGCCGGAATACGACCCGGAGGCGGCCAAAGAAGATGAAATCACGGTGGTGATCCAGGTTAAAGGCAAGGTCCGCGGCCGCCTGCAGGTGGTTCCGGGGACGCCGGCAGCGGAACTTGAGCAATTGGCCTTGGCCGATGACAAGGTCAAGGGATTCATCGGCGATGCCCCGGTGCGCAAAGTCATCGTAGTCCCCGACAAGCTGGTCAATATCGTAATCTGAGTTAAAATATCATTTAAGCAACCGCGGACCTTAACCCCGGGAAATTAAGCTACCATGCCCTTTACCCAGCAACCGGCACCGTTGGCCAGTTTGGTTCTTTCCGGGATCCGCCGGTCGGCGGCTTTACTCTTGCTCTGCCTGCTGCTCCTGAACGCCTGCGGCTATCACAACCCCAATGTGATGCCGGCGGTTCGCGACCTGCCGCCCACCCGCATCTACGCCCCCATGTGGACCAACGCCACCAGTGAAATGGGTTTGGAAATGCAGGCCCATAACGCCATCAACGACTGGCTGGCCCAATCGGGACGAATCGTCCTGGTCGCCGAAGAACAGCAGGCTGACTATGTGCTGCGGGGTCGAATCAGTTCGGTGCGCTATCCCGGGTTTTCCTACGATACCACCACCACCGCCCGTTCCCTCACCGCCGTGCTGACCGCCGCGGTAACGGTAAAGGAAAGGGAGAGTGGCCGCATCATCTGGCAAAACAGCAATATGCGCCTGGAAGAAACCTATAATCTCAGCCCCAGCATCAGCCAGACCGACGCCAACAAGCGCCAGGCCCTTTTTCAGTTGGTTGACAGTCTGGCCGAACAGGTGTATCTCCGGCTGTTGCGGAGCCTCAGCCGGGAAACGAGCGGCAACAAGGCCTCGTGACATCGGCCCCGGCGATCTGGCCTGCGCCCCGTTGTCCGCTCCGGACCCGGTCTCGCCGGTCAGCTTGAACCTTGAGAAATTTAACCAGTTCCACCACTTTCAGCCCAAAATCACCAAAGCAGCAGGAGGAAAAAAATGGCCGTCGCCCGCCGCCAACTCGCCAATGCCATCCGCGCCCTGAGCATGGACGCCGTTCAGAAAGCCAACTCCGGCCATCCCGGCGCCCCCATGGGGATGGCCGATATCGCCGAGGTGCTCTGGAACGACTTTCTCAAGCACAACCCGGCCAACCCGGCCTGGCCCGACCGCGACCGCTTCGTTTTTTCCAACGGCCACGGCTCGATGCTGCTCTATTCGGTGCTGCATCTCACCGGCTATGAACTCAGCCTCGATGACATCCGCAATTTCCGCCAACTTCACTCCAAAACCCCCGGCCATCCCGAGTATGGCTATACCCCCGGGGTGGAAATCACCTCGGGCCCCCTGGGCCAGGGAATCGCCGGGGCGGTGGGAATGGCCATCGCCGAACGGACCCTGGCCGCCCAGTTCAACCGGCCCGGCCACGAGATCGTCGATCACTACACCTATGTCTTTCTCGGTGACGGCTGCATGATGGAAGGCATTTCCCACGAGGCCTGCTCTTTGGCCGGCACCCTGGGACTCAATAAGCTGATCGCCATCTACGACGACAACGGCATTTCCATCGACGGCGAAGTCCAGGGCTGGTTCACCGAGGATATTCCCGGCCGCTTCACCGCCTATGGCTGGAAGGTAATCGCCGGAGTGGACGGTCACGACCCCGAGGCGGTCAAGGCGGCCATTGCCGCAGCCCGCCGGGAGCAGGACCGCCCCACCCTGATCTGCTGCAAGACCATCATCGGCTGCTGCGCCCCCAACAAGCAGGGCAAGGAAACCTGCCACGGGGCGCCCCTGGGCGCCGAGGAAATCGTCCTGGCCCGCAAGGAGATGGACTGGCCCCATCCTCCCTTTGAAATTCCGGCCGAAATTGCCGCGGCCTGGAACGCCAAGGAACGGGGCGCGACGGCCGAAGTCGCCTGGGAGGAAAAAATGGCGGCCTACGCCAAGGCTCATCCCGAGGCGGCGGCCGAATTCCAGCGCCGGATCAACGGCGAGCTGCCCTCCGCCTGGGCCGAGCATGCCGCCGCTTTCGTGGCCGCCAGCGAAGCTAAGGCGGCCAAAGTGGCCAGCCGCAAGGCCTCGCAACTGGCCCTGGAAGGTTACGGCCCGCTGTTGCCGGAACTGATCGGCGGTTCGGCCGATCTGGCCGGCTCCAATCTCACCATCTGGAGCGGCAGCCGGGATATCAAGCAGAATCACGACGGCAACTACATCTACTTCGGGGTCCGGGAATTCGCCATGGTGGCCATCGGCAACGGCCTGGCCCTGCACGGGGGATTTATCCCCTACACCGCCACCTTCCTGGTTTTTGCCGATTACGCCCGCAATGCCATCCGGATGGCGTCCCTGATGAAAACAAGGGCGATCTTCGTCCTCACCCACGACTCCATCGGCCTGGGCGAAGACGGCCCCACCCACCAGCCGGTGGAACACGCCGCTTCCCTGCGCCTGATTCCCAACCTCAACGTCTGGCGCCCCTGCGACGCAGTGGAAACCGCGGTGGCCTGGAAGGCGGCCATCGAACGCCACGACGGGCCCAGCGCCCTGCTGCTTTCCCGCCAGAACCTGCCCCACCAGGAGCGGACCCCCGCCCAAAACCGCGAAATCGCCAAAGGAGGCTATGTGCTGGCCGACTGCCAGGGCACCCCTGATTTGATCCTTCTCGCCACCGGCTCGGAAGTGGAACTGGCCATGGCCGCCGGCCGCCAATTGAACGAGCAGGGCCGTAAAACCCGGGTGGTTTCCCTGCCCTGTGTGGAAGTTTTCGAGGCCCAGGACGAAGCCTACCGGCAACAGGTCTTGCCGGCGGAGGTCGAGGCTCGGATCGCCATTGAGGCCGGCAGCACCGCCGGCTGGTACAAGTACGTCGGCAACAAGGGCAAAGTCATCGGTCTGGACCGTTTCGGCGAATCGGCACCGGCTGACCAGTTGTTCGAGTTGTTCGGCTTTACGGTGGCCAAGGTGCTGGCAGCGGCCGGCCGGTAAATGTTGTCCATCGGCGCCCTGACTCTCCAATCCCCCCTGATCGCCGCGCCGCTGGCCGGTTATTCCGATCTGGCCTTCCGCCTGCTCTGCCGGGAGTATGGCGCCGGCCTCTGCTATTCGGAGATGATCAGCTGCCACGGCCTGGTGCGGCACCAGGCCAGTACCCTGGAGTTGCTCCAGACCGTGCCGGCGGAGCGCCCGGTGATCATGCAGCTTTTCGGGGCTGAACCGGAAGTAATGGGAGCGGCGGCGGAGATTTTGGCTGAACGGCCCATCGACGGGATTGATATCAATATGGGCTGCCCGGTGAAAAAGGTGGTCAAAAAGGGGGCCGGGGCGGCCCTGATGCGGGATCCGGCCCGGGCGGCGGCGGTAATCCGGGCGGTGGTCAAGGCCACCAGCCTGCCGGTAACGGTAAAAATTCGCGCCGGCTGGAACCACCAGACCCTCAACGCCCCCGCATTCGCCCGGATGATCGCGGATTGCGGTGGGGCCGCGGTTACCGTCCACGGTCGCACCTGGAGCGCCGGGTTCAGCGGAGAGGCGGATCTGGGGGTGATTGCGGCGGTCAAGCAGGCAGTCGCGATCCCGGTGATCGGCAACGGTGATGTCAAATCATGGCAGGGGGCCCGGGCCATGATGGCGGCCACCGGTTGCGACGGGGTCATGATCGGCCGCGGCGCTCTGGGCGCGCCCTGGATTTTCGCCCCGGACCTGCCCGTTTGCCCCCCCTTGCCCGAGCGCCTGGCGGCGGCCCGGCGCCACCTCGCCCTGATCCGCCAATATCACCCCGGCCACCATCCAGCCCGAGTCGCCAACCAGCTCGGACGCTACTTCAAAACGGTAAGCGGGGGGGCGGGGATCAGGAAAAAGATTTACGAGCTTGCCAGCCTCGATCAGCTGGAACAGCTCCTGGCCCATTATCAGCAGGAGCACATATCTTCCTGAGCGCGCCTCAACTCATCCTTACTCCCCCGCCCCATCTGGCCTGCCGGTGCCGAGCGTTTCGCCCCATCGCGGCGTTTATCTTTTTTCCGCCATAAATTCCAGAAAGATATCAACGTCGTGGGCGTTGCCGACAATCACCGGCACCCGCTGATGCAGTCCTTCCGGCTCGATATCGAGAATTTCCCGGCCGTCGTCGGTAACCGCCCGGCCACCGGCCTGCTCGGCCAGAAAGGCGAGGGGGGCAGCCTCGTACAACAGGCGCAGCTTGCCGTAGGTTTTGGTGGGATTTTTGCTGTCGCGGGGATAGAGGAAGACGCCCCCGGCGATGAGATTGCGGTGAAAGTCAGCCACCATGGAACCGATATAGCGACCGTTGTAGGGCCGGCCGGTGGCCTTGTCCTCCTCCTTGAGATAGTGGAGATAGCGGCGGACCGGTTCCTGCCAGTAGTGATAATTCCCTTCGTTTATGCTGAAATACTTGCTCTTATCGGGAATACGGATATCCGGGTGGGAAAGAAAGAACTCGCCCACGCTGGGATCCAGGGTAAAGCCCTGGACGCCGGCGCCGGTGGTGAAGACCAGCATGGTGCTGGAGCCGTAAATGATATAACCCGCCGCCACCTGGCGGCGGCCGCGCTGGAGCAGATCGGATTCATCGCCGGGCCCGCCGTCGGGGGAAAGCCGGCGGTGAATGGAGAAAATGGTGCCGATGCTGACATTGACATCGATATTGGATGAACCATCCATGGGATCGAAGGCCAGGGTGTACTTGCCTTCATAACCCTCCACCACCGGAATGATATCCGCCTCTTCCTCGGAGGTCATGGCGCAGAGGTAACCGCAACGGGCCATGCGCCGCTTGATCGTGTTGTTGGCAAACTCATCGAGCTTCTGTACATGCTCCCCCTGAATGTTGGTCTTGCCGCTCATCCCGAGAATATCGGCCAGGCCGGCCATGTTGACCTCGGCCGAAATGGTTTTGGCGGCGACGATCAATTCATTGAGCAAACCGGTAAGATCGCCGGTGGCCGCGGGGTGGAGGCGCTGGCTGTCCATGATATGGCGGCTTACCGTTATTCCAAGTGGTCTGGTCATCTGCTGGGCTCCCCTTTCCTGGCTCCTGCTTACTCTCTTGCTGACCCGGCGCCGGGCCCGGCCCCAGGGTCAACTCTCAACCAAGTTTAATACTTCAAACTAAGCATGATATTTCCCGGGGTCAAATGAAATCCCGCTCCCGGCCCGCTTTTGCCCTTGACAGTGCCCGGGAAAAAATCCATTCTGGCCCAATGCCCCCGCCAGAATCCGGAAGCTCCGTCGCCGCGACACCTCCGAGCGCCCCTCCCTCCCCGCCCCATCTGCCCGCCGGGGAATGGCGCTCCTACGTCCTGCTCTTCCGCAACAACAAAAACTATCTCCGCTTCTGGCTGGCCGGGGTGATCAGCCAGGTGGGCAACTGGTTCAACTATATCGCGGTCTTCGTCCTGCTCAACGAATTGACCGGCTCGGGCACCGCGATAAGCTGGTTTCTGATCGCCAAGTTTCTCCCCACCGCCATCCTGGCCCCGGCCGCCGGGGTTATCGCCGACCGCTTCTCGCGGCGGGCGATCATGATTTTCTGCGACGTCAGCCGGATTTTCGTGGTGCTGGGCTTTCTTCTGATCCGGGAACCCGGCCAGGTCTGGCTGGTATTCGCCCTGGCCCTGCTCCAGGAATCGATCTGGTCCTTTTACGACCCGGCCCGCCGGGCTTCGGTACCCAACGTCTGCCGGCCGGAGGAGTTGCACCTGGCCAATGCCCTCTCCGGGGCTACCTGGTCGGTTATGCTGGCGGTGGGTGCCGCCCTGGGGGGCCTGGTAACCGCCGCCTGGGGCTGGCAAACCGCTATTGTCCTCGACGCTCTGACCTTCGCCCTTTCCGCCGCCCTGCTGGCCACCGTGATCCTGCCCCATATCAGGCGGCCCCGGGCCGGAAAAAACACCTGGCGGGACTATACCGGACTCAACGACCTGGTCGCCGGCTTTCGCTACCTGGCCGGCCATGGTCATGTTGCCGCCCTGTTGCTGGTCAAAAGCGGCTGGGCGATTTCCGGCGGCCTGCTGGTAATGCTGGCCATTTTCGGGGAGCAGGTCTTCCAGGTGGGTGGGCAGGGGGGCGGCGGCAGCGGCATTCTCTACAGCATGCGGGGACTGGGGGCGGCCATCGGGCCGATCCTGGTCTGGCGGCTGCTGGGGGAAAGCGACCGGGACATGTACCGCTCCATCGGACTGGCCTTCTTCATGGCCTGTCTTTCCTATCTCGCCTTCAGCCAGGCTCCAAGCCTGGCCTGGGCGGCTCTGTTCGTCTTCCTGGGGCACGTGGGCGGCTCGGTGCAGTGGGTCTTCAGCACCACCCTGCTGCAAAAAGCGGTGGCCGACCAGTACCGGGGCCGGATCTTTGCCGCCGAGATGGCCCTGCTGACCCTGGTCCTGAGCATCTCCACCTATCTCACCGGCGCCGCCCTGGACTGGGGCTTCGATCCCCGCGATGTCACCGTGGTCCTGGCCCTGCTCTTTTTGCTGCCGGGGGTGGCATGGACCCTCTACGCCAAACGGCGCCTGCACCGCTAAGCTTGGGGCAGCACCGTTTAACTGGTTTCACCAGCCAAGGCGGCTCGAGCCGGCTCATACGGCCTGGTGAGCTTGGGGGCGTGGGTGGCGGCCAGAGCCAGGTATTTCCGGCCTTCCGCCGGGCGGCCGTGTTTGAGGCAGCCCTGGCCGTAAATCAGACATTTGCGCACCAGTTGGCGGCGGGCCAGTTCGGCTTGCTCGAGGGTCAGAATCCCGCCCTGGAGGAGCTTACCCAGAGCCGCGATGCGGAAGCGGTCCATGCCCACCCGGAACCTGACCGAAACCTGGTCGGGGCGTCCCCCGTGCTTTTCCGTCAGGGGCTGATCGACGAAGAGGACCGGGCGCCGGGCGCTCAGCCGCAGCCAAAGGTCATAATCCTCGCAACAGGGCAGGGATTCGTCGAAAAAACCGATTTCCGCCAACAGCCGCCGCCGCAGCATCACCGTGGACATTCCCACCACGCACAATTCCAGGCTGCGGGCGAAGATATCCCCGCCCTCCTTGCGGTGGCGGCGTTTCTGGTTGAGGCGACAGCCGTTGCGCCACCAGATCTCTTCGGTATGGGAGAGCAGAAATTCGGGCCGCTCCGCCATGGCCGCGGCCTGGCGGGTCAGCTTGCCGGGCAGAAAGCGGTCGTCGGAGTCAAGGAAGGCCAGCAGGTCGTAGCGGGCCTGGCGAATTCCCAGGTTACGGGCCGCCGCCGGCCCCCGGTTTGGCTGGAAAAAATAGCGCAAAGCCCCGGGCTCGCCGCCGTTTTCGAACCAGTGCCGCTCCGCGGCGGCCACGACCTGGCGGGTATGGTCGGTGGAACCGTCATCGACCACGATCAATTCAAAGCGGGGATACTCCTGGCCCAGAACCGAGGCCAGGGCTCCGGCGAGCAAGTCCGCCCGGTTGTGGCTGGGAATGATGACGCTGACCGGTTCCATGCTGGCCGCCAACTCCTTTATTCAGGAAGATAAACGATTTCGCCGGCGTACTCGGTGATCAGCCGACCATCGACCAGATGGCGCAGGACCAAGCCGCCGGCGGGGTCGATATCCTCCACCACCGCCTCATACTGGGGCGCGAGCTGGACGTCGAAGCCGAACATCACCCGGCGGCCGATGGTGTCGCTGTATTGCCGCCAGGCCGCCAGCAAGGGGTGCCGGGCCGGCGGTTCACCGCTGTCCCCTTCGGCCGCCAACTGCCGGGCCTCGACATAGTGGAGCAGGCCTATATTCCAGCGCAGCTTGGCCAGGAGCCGGGCCGCCAGCAGCTCCAGGTCGGTTTCCCGGCCCAGGACGTCTTTCATCGCCAGGGCCAACCCTGCCAGCTGCGGCGGAAAGCAGTCGTTGTTGACGTTGATGCCGATCCCGATCAGGACATATTCTTCCCGGCCGCTCAGGCCCCGGTCGGTCTCGGTCAGAATTCCGGCCAGTTTGCGATCATTGACCAGGATGTCATTGACCCATTTAATCCGGGCCTCAACCCCGAAGCAACGCAAGGCTTCGGCACAGGCCACTCCGGCGGCCAGGGGATAAAAACGGCCATGCTGGGGCAGCAGGGTATTGACCATCACCAGGGTAAGCCAGAGGCCGCCGGCGGGGGCATGCCAGGCACGGGCGAAACGCCCCCGGCCATCCGCGAGTTCCCGGGCGATGAAAACCTTGCCGCTGGCAAACGAACGGCCGGCCGCCTCTTCCCGCCGGATCAACTCACGGGCATAATCCATGCAGCGAGCCTGGTGGGGGAAAATTTCCACCTCGCTGCCCACCACCGCGCCGTAAGCGAGAATCTCTGCCGCCGCGGCGGCGGAATAAACTCCCTGCCGGCCCACCAGTTCCTCCGTCGTCGCCAGCTGCCGGACCAGTTCGGGATTCAAGCGGCCGAGGCCGCCGGTCGTTTTGACACTTGCCGAATTCATCGTCATCTCTCAACCTGGCCGGTAAAAACCTTTGGTCCCGGGCAAAATTCGGAGGTTCGCGGGGACCGGCCCCGCAATCTCTCCTGACCTCAATCCAAATATCATCAGTTATTTTAATCGGCTCGGGGTCCGTCGCCAAGGGCAAAGCCGGAAAATACCTTGACGAGGGAGAGCCGCCAAGGTATCCAATAGCTTGCAATTATGTACGAAAAACACTTCGGCCTCAGCCACAAACCTTTCGCCATCACCCCCGATCCGCGCTATCTCTACCTCAGTGCCCGGCATCGCGAGGCCTTGGCCCATCTCCTTTATGGGGTGGGCGAGGGCGGCGGCTTCGTCCAACTGACCGGCGAGGTCGGCACCGGCAAAACCACTCTCTGCCGCAGTCTGCTTGAACAGTTGCCCCCCGAAGTAGATCTCGCCCTCATTCTCAACCCCCGCCTGGACGCTGTCGAACTGGTGGCCGCGGTCTGCGATGAACTGGGGGCACCCTACCCCGCCGGCAGCAACAGCCTGAAGGTGCTGGTCAGCGCCTTGAACGACCATCTGCTGCAAAGCCATGCCGCGGGGCGCCGGACGGTACTGGTCATCGACGAAGCCCAGAATCTCAGTCCGGAAGTACTCGAGCAAGTCCGCCTTTTGACCAATCTGGAAACGGCGGAGACCAAGCTGCTGGAAATCATCCTCATCGGCCAGCCGGAGCTGCGGGATCTCCTGGAGCGGCCGGAACTGCGCCAACTGGCCCAGCGGATCACCGCCCGCTACCACCTTGATCCCCTCAGCCCGGCCGAAACCATGGCCTATGTCCGCCATCGCCTGCGGGTGGCCGGAGTGAGCCGATCCCTTTTCAGCAAGTCCGCCTTAAAAACCTTGGCTCGACTCAGCGGCGGCGTCCCGCGCTTGATCAACGTGATCTGTGACCGCGCCCTGCTTGGAGCCTATGTCGAAGAAAAGGCGGAAGTAGATGAGCGCATTATCCGCCGGGCCGCCCGGGAAGTCCGGGCGGAACGCAACCTGCCGGAGCGCTGGCGGCGATCGCTGACGGCCCCGACGGTCAGACGCAATCTGCTGCTGCTGATTCTGTTGATCGTGCTGATCCCGGCGGCTTTGCAGTTTTACCAGGCGCTGCCGGAGCGGGACGTTACTGCCGCCTCACCGGACCTGGCCGCCGTCCCAAATAACGCTGTCGCGCCCGGCGAGCCGGAAGGGGAAACAACCGCCGCCACGCTGGCCGAGCAGCTCGCCGCTTTGCCCGACGACAGTGAAGCCGCGGCCTGGCATGATCTCTTCCAGCTCTGGGGGCACGATTTCCAGCCTGGCCTCGATCCCTGCGCCCAGGCCCGGGATCTCGGCTTGCGCTGCCTTGAGGAGACCGGCAACCTGACCGTTTTGCGTCGCCTGAATCGCCCGGCCCTGCTGCGGTTGTATCCTCCTGGCGGCACCAGCCGGACCGTCCTGCTGGCAGAGCTGGCTGAGCGGGAAGCAGTCCTGATCCTGCCCGGAACGGAACTGCACCTGCCTGCGAGCGCGATCGAACAATTCTGGTACGGCGGCTTTCAAATACTCTGGCCTCCGCCGGTGGCGGCCCAGCTGCTGCGGGAAGGCGACCGGGGGCCTGAAGTCCAACGCCTGCGCGACGCTCTGGACCGGCTGACCGATGAAGGGGAAATGGCGGCCGAAGCTGGCCTTGAACCGCCACCGGTGGCCCAAGCAGACCTTTTCGATTCCGAGCTGCGCCGCCGGGTTATGACCTTTCAGGCGGCTCACGGCCTGCAGCCCGACGGCATTGTCGGCCCCATGACCCTGCTGCGGCTGAGCGAAGCCCTGGTCGATCCCGCTACCCCCCGGCTGGTTCCTGCGGCCGGCAACGACTGATCACCAGGAGATCATTTCCATGTCCTATATCCTGGAAGCCCTGAAAAAATCCGAGCGGGAACGGAAGCTCGGCGAGGTGCCGCGGCTTGATACCCCCCAGCAAGCCGGTGGCAGCGAGCCGGCAAAACCGGCCCGGACCTGGCTGGTTCCGGTGCTGCTGGTCAACACCCTGCTGCTTGCCGGCCTGCTGGGCTACCTGGTCTTGAGTTCACCGGAATCTCCCGGGCGACCGCAGGTTGGGGAAGAACCGAGCGCGACAGCCGGCCAACCGGCGGCGGAACCGGCGGCAGAGGTCCTGCAACCGGGGGCTGGGCCGGAACTAAGTCCCGAACAACCGGCCGCACCTCCCGTCAGCCCCGCAGCCCCAAGCCCAACGGAACCTCCGGCCGCCAGTCCCCTTACCTTGCCTCTCCCCGGCCCGGCCGAGCAACCGGCGCCCTTGGAACCGGCCCCACGGCTGAGCGAATTGCCCGCCGCGGTGCGTGAGCAGATAACTCCCCCAAAACTGGAAATTCATGTTTATTCGGAAAGCCCCGGGCGACGCTTCGTGATGATCGGGGGCCGCCAGTACCATGAAGGCGACCGGCTCCCGGGCGAACTGCGCTTGGAAGAAATCACCCCGACCGGGGCGGTGCTTTCCCGCCACGGCCAAGCCTTCCGCATTGAACGTTAAGCCTTCCTGCTGGATCCGGCGGACACAACTTGGACACAACTTAAGGGGGTGGAGACTGGCCCGGCATGGAGTTCCCAGTCAAATCCAGGCCGGCGCGCAGGAGGATTTCCTCCCCGGCCCATACTCTTCCAGCGGGCGGGACGGCGGTCGCCGGGAAAGCGGCTGGGGCGGCTATTCCCCCAGGCCGCCCGGCCGGGTCGGAAGATGGCAAAAATGGAGGTTTACTCCCACTCGGCTTTGACGCGGGTGATGATCCTTTCAATCAGGGGCAGGCGGTCTTTGGGGCAGACCCCGAAGAGCGGCTCCCCCTGCTCCACGCTTACCCCCGGCTTGAAATAAACCGAATGGATAATGCCTGGCTCCCCGTCGTAATAAACCGGGGTGTCGCGCTTCATCAGGGACATGGTCAGGATTTCATCCCCCGGCTTGATGGCCACCGCCCGCTGGCCGTATTTATCGATCCGGGCCTGCAGATCCAGGGCAAAGAAATATTTGGCCTTTTCCGGAGCCCGGTAGGGGGTCAGAACCTGGCGCAGGATATATTCAATGATCTCCCGCTTCTTGAGGGGATGCTTAATGGTCAGGATATGCTCCCCGGCCTCGACGAACCCCCCCTCGAGATCGCTGCGCACCATGTCCACCTGGCCGTTGATGACGGCGGTGATCTGCTTGAGATTGCGCTCCCGCTCCAACTCATAGAGCAGGGTGCCGGGAATATGATGAAACTTACCGGAGATACCCTCGACCGCGTCCCCTTCCCGCACCTTGAAGCGGAGCCGGCCGGTATGGGAGGTGTGAACCGCCATGTAATCAAAGGGGTCGGCCCGGTACTGGCTCAGTATGGCATCAAAATCAATATCCTGTTCCAACATGGTTTTTCAGGTCCAAGATTCAAGGTTCAAGGCCAAGGCCCAAGGGTCACCTGTTCCAACCGGGGTTTCACCGCCCGCGGCTCCGCTGCTTACCCTGCGACCAAGGTATCTCAGCGATAGTAGAGGTTGCCGCCGCCCATGGTCATCAGTGACTTGTGCAGATTGCGGCGAAAATCGCGGCGATCCCAGATGCCCTGGATATGGCCGCGCTGCAAAGCGCTGCGAGCGCTGTGATAATCGGGGGGAACGTCCTCGCCGGTGGTATCCCGGATCACCCGCGGACCGGCAAAACCGATCCGGCTGGAGCGGATGGCGAACTGGTAGGGCGAACAGCCCAGAAAGCTGGCCACCGGCCCGGCGTAGGAGTTGTTGTCGTAAACCACGATATACAAGCCGCCGGAGTCGATATATTCCCGCACCGCCATGGTGCACTTGGGCATCTGGATTACTCCCAGGGTTCCCTCATGGATCCGGATGCCGCCGGTGGTGTGAACGTAAGAGAGCAGCGGCCGCCTTTTTATGCGGGCCAGTTCGCAGGCCCGGACGAATTTTTCCCCTTCGGCCGCCCCCACCGTGCCGTTGCGGAAATCGCTGTAAAGCATGGCCACCACTATATCAACCCCCAGCACCCGGGCGTCGAAGGTGATCATCGCACAAGGCCGGCCGGTTTTGGCCCGGGCCGCCTCCAGCTTCTTGTCGATCCCCGGGAAATTGAGAGGATTGAGCGAAGCCAGATCGGCGTTGAACTCCCTGATCGAATCAGGCTCGAACAGATGCCGCAGATACCACTGATATTCCAGGGGGAAATGGTGGCCGCAATTTTCGCAGACCCCGCAGAATTCACCGTAGAGATCGGGCACCCAAAGATCTTTGCAGCCGTGCTTCTCGGCATTGGGACAGCTTACGGTCCGGTCTTCGTTGGCCAGGGATGAAGTGTACAGCTCTCCGTATTCCACCTGGTCCTCGCCGACGCTCCCCCAGAGGGTACTGATCCGCGCCGAGCGGCCGTTGGGCTTGCGGGCGATAAAATCATAGGCGGCGGAGAAGGGGGCGGTAACCTGCTTGATCAGCACCGAACCCTCCCCGGAAACATCCTGCATCACCTTCTTGACCTGCTTGTGGCGACTTTTGAGGATATCGTAGCGAAAGGTGTAGTAAAGCTTGGCCAGACCTTTACCGGTCCGGCGATAAAAAGCCGCATAAGGAGACAGGTGTTCCCGGTAGGCCTGGGTGGCCATGCCCCGGTACTTGCGGGACCGGAACTGGAGCAACCGCCTGATTTCATCGTCGGCCAACTCCCAGGAAACATCGATCCGGGGCTCCTCGTCGCCCCCAGCCCCGGCCGCCCGGGCGGCCTTTTCCAGTTTCAGCTCATAGGCTCGAAAGGCCCGCAGACTCTTGGTTTTGAGGACCACTTCATCGGTGGCCCGGATCATTTCGGCCTTGATCTGACGGAAAAAACTGAAATCGTCCCGCCGGGCGCCCAGCAGTGGTTCAGGAATGATCCGATCGATGGTCCCCAGGCGGAGATTGTCCTCGGCGGTTATCAGCAGCCGCTCGGCACAATTTTCCAACAGATCCTTGGGTAATTTGGCGCCCTCCCTGATCTTGCCTTCGATGGCGGCGGCCCCTTCCGGCGAGATCACCGAATAGTAACCGTGGGAGAACATCAGGCGCATATCACCCATTCCCACCGCTTCGGCCCCGCCGGAACCACCCTCGGAGGTGACCGCGATCATCGGCACCCGGAGCTTGGCCATCACGTAAAGATTGCGGGCGATCTGCTGGGCGGCCCCGGGATATTCCTCCACCGGAAAGGCTCCGGGGGTGAAGATATAAAAATGAATCGGGATTCCCTCGGTTTCCGCCACCCGCATGTAGCGCAGGGCCTTTTCGTTGCCCCAGGGCTTGGTGCTGCCACCGTTGCGATATTCCTCACCGTGCCCCTTTTCATGGCCGATGACCATGACCTGCTGCATGATGGTCCGGTTCTTGACCCGCCGGGAAATGCTGGCCCGGGCCGCCACCAGGGCCGGATCGATATTGGCATCTTCCTCGCCTCCCAGCTCGGTGTACTCCTCGTAGACGTTTTCCAGGATGTCCTTGAGGGAAAAGCGCAGGGGGCTGCGGACAATGCGGACCCGCTCCATGGAACTCAAACTCTCCTCGCAGCGGTTCTCGAGAAAAGCGAGGGACTCCTCCAGGGTTCCGATTCTTTCGGCCAGATTTTCCTGGCTGTGCTCGTAAAAAGCGTCGCGCAGCTCTTGCAGGGTTTCCTGGAGGGAGGGCAGATTGCCCCATTCGATGCCTTCCTTGATCTGGCCGAGATAAGCAATCCGTTCCTCGGCCTTGAGCAGGCGTTTGCGTAAGTCTTCCATCAGGTTTAAACCGTCCTTTAGAAGGTCAGCAGGCGGTCCATGTTGTCCGCCAGGTATTGCAGGTTGGTGACGATGGGGGCTCCGGCGGCATTGCTGCCTTCGATGACCATCTCGCCGATAAAGCGCCGGGCTCGCGCCTTGGCCTCGGCCATGGAATCCCCCCAGACTAAAGCCAGGGCCAGGTTGGGATCGTAATCGCTGGGGATAGCGTAAGGCCGGTCGGTGGGTACATGGCTGTAAACCACCGACCATTCATGTTCCGGGTAAGAAAACTGGGAAATGGTGCCGATCCAGGGAGCAAAACCGCGCTGGGCATCCTCGGCCACGATCCGCAACTCGATGCTGGCCCCCCGAAACTCGATATCGCTCTGTGAGTAGCCAAGTTTATCGCCCAAAGCCAGGCGGATCTGCTCGCGGATCAGGTTGGGGTGTTTGCCATCAAGATGACTGATCCGGGCAGAAACATCATTTTCCACCTGAATACGCGTGTTTACCTCAAGAAGATAAGGTTGACCATTACGACTGACAATCCATTCCCAGGTGCCGACATTATCGTAGCGCACATGGGAAGCCAGCTTCAGGGAGTATTCAACGATCCGATCCTGAATGGCGGGGGCATCGAACTCATAGGGAAAGCAGGAACTGTCAAAGCCGGGGGCGGCCTCCAGGCGTTTCTGACGGCCGGTACTCTGAATGGTGCAGTTACGGGTGCCGAAATGGACCCGCTCGCCGTGGCGACTGCACAGCAACTGAACTTCCAGGTGGTTGTAATCCCGCAAACACTGTTCGATCAGAACCCCGGAATCCCCAAACTGGCGCTTGGCGTAGTTCTGGACCTGCCGGTAAACCCGGCGGAAATGTTCGATCTCATGAACCTCTTCGATTCCCATCCCGCCACCGCCGGCGGCCGCCTTTACCAGAATCGAGGGCTGCTGAATATCGCGTTCGGCCTGATCTTCAAGGAGACGCCGGGCAATTTCCTCGGCGTCGATCTCGTTGTAAATGGGCCCATCAGTCCCCGGAATGGTGGGAATTCCCAGTTGGTTGGCCACCCGCTTGGTATTGATCTTATCTCCCAGATCCTTGATCACCTCCCACTTGGGGCCGATGAAGGTCAGGGGCTGATCCCGCACCGTCACCCGGCGGGCAAAGCGGAAGTCCTCGGAAAAGAAGCCGTAGCCGGGATGAATGGCCGTGCATTTGGTATGATCCGCCACCGCCAGGATATCGTTGGGCTCGGTATAGCTGGCCACCCGCCAGGCCCGGCGCCGGTTGCTCTTGCTGTCAAGATTGCGGCGGACATGTTCGGATCCTTCGTCGGCGGCGGTATAAATCACCACGTAGTCCAGGCCCAGATCCTGGCAGGCCCGCATTATTCGCAGAGCGATCTCGCCCCGGTTGGCAATCAGTACCTTATCCTTCAATATTATACCTCTTCCCAGTTTATCGTCTCCGCCGAACGGCCGGGGGCGATTCCGGTTGCTGCCGGCCATGCCGTAGCCAAAAGCAGGCTCTTGGGGGCCCGCCGGCCCCGCATACGTCCGCCGGAGCCGATCAGCTCCGCAAAATAAAAGGGAAAAGAGCCAGCAAAACGCGGCGTTCAGCTTGGCAATTTTTCCCTGGATTGCCGGCATATCTAACCCATTTGCCCGCAAAAGAAAAGGGAAATCGGTTGCGCTCCCGGCCGGGGCCGTCCCTGGCCGGGAAGGACCAGCGGGATAAATAGTATTGACGCGGGAGCCGGGCGCCACTATTGTTCGAGCTAAGGCGGACCGCGCTCGGGTCATCGCCTGGCTACGATCATTTTAATAACAAACTTTGCCACCATACCAGGAGCTTTTTGTCACAATTATGGATCAATCATCAGAGCCCGCGCCCGCGGAGCCCCCGGCCTCGCCCCCGGCGGCGGAATCTCCTTTGCGTCGCCTGCTCAACCTGCTTGGTATCACCAAAGGCCCCGACACCACCGAGAAAATAGAACAGGAAATCCAGGAAATCCTCGATGAAGGCGAGGAACACGGACTGATCACCCCCGAAGAAGGCGACATGATCGCCGGGATCATGGAGTTGAAAGACACCCTGGTCTACGAGGTCATGACCCCCCGCGCCGAGATGGTGCTGACCGAGGCCTCCACCCCCTTGCTGGACCTGATCCGCCTGGTAATAGAAAAAGGCTTCAGCCGGATTCCCGTTTACCGAGAAAATCCCGACCGGATTATCGGCATTCTCCACGCCAAGGATCTCCTGCCTTACTGCCTGGACAGCCACGACCAGCCCAACGCCGCCATGCTGGCCAAACCGGCTGAGTTTGTCCAGGAAAAGCACCAGATAATCAAGCTGCTTAAATATTTTCAGGCCAAGAAAACCCACCTGGCGGTGGTCACCGACGAGTTCGGTGGCGTCCGGGGTCTGATTACCCTGGAGGATATCGTCGAAGAGATCGTCGGTGACATCAGCGACGAACATGACCGCACCACCCGGCGCTGGAAAGTGGTAGATTCGCAAACGGTGCTGGCCGACGCCAAGGTGGATATCGAGGAGGTCGAGGAGTTTTTCAAGGTCGAGATGCCCGAAGGCCCCTACGAGTCGGTGGGCGGGCTGATTCTCCACCACCTGGACAAGGTTCCCGCCCCCGGCAGCACTCTGATTGTCAATGACCTGGTTTTCGAGGTAATAGCGGCTGACAAACGACGGGTGATCACCGTCAAAATCCAAAAAAAGCCGTAAACGGGCAGCAGCACCGCATCTTCGGCCGATCGGCCCGGCTTACGCAGGCGGGCTGCGCGGCGCCGGACCGCTTGGCCGAACCTGCGGCACTGCTGCCCGTTTACGGCGGGCAATAACCTGAAAAATTTAGGCCGCAACACCAGAACCATGCAGTATCGTATCTTCGGACGATCGGCCCGGCTTACGCAGGCGGGCTGCGCGGCGCCGGACCGCTTGGCCGAACCTGCGGCACTGCTGCCCGTTTACGGCGGGCAAGAACTGGAAAGTTAAGATTGCAAACCTATGAGTAAACAGCCGCGCCGCAGCTTGGGACTTGGATGGGGCGGGCCGGTTCTCCTGGCCCTGCTCAGCAGTCTGCTGCTCTATTGGTCTTCGCCGGGCAGCGGCGGGCACGGGCTGCTGGCCTGGATCGCCCTGGTTCCACTCTTGCTGGCCATCCGCGGCCGGGGCTGGCGACCGGCCGCCCTGCTGGGCCTGCTGGCCGGCCTGGGCTATCACCTGCCCCTGCTGCACTGGATCACCATCGTACTGGGGGAGTACGGCGGGGTGCAACCCCTGGTGGCGATGGCGGCCCTGATTCTCCTGGCCCTCTACATGAGTTTATATCCGGCCCTTTTCGCGGCCCTGCTCAGCAGGCTTACCACCTGGGGCGACCAATCCGGCCTTGAATCAGGCCGGCCCGCCGCAAACCAGGCCCTCCCGGCCGAGCGGCCCTCCCGGCCAATGGTGGCGCCGCGCCTGGGGCTTCTGTGGGCGGCGCCGGTGATCTGGGTTGGACTCGATGTCGTCCGGGCCCGGCTTTTCACCGGTTTTCCCTGGCAGGATCTCGGCTACAGTCAGTACAGTTTCCCCCTGGTAATCCAGATGGCCGATTTGGCCGGACACCACGGGATCACTTTTGCCATCGTGCTGGCCAACTCTCTGTTGGCCGGCCTGCTCTGCCACTTCTGGCCGCCGTCATGGGCACCCCGTTCCGCCACTCCCGATCGCCGGACCCCGGCCTCCCCGCCCCCTCCGGCATCCTGCCCGGGCTCCCCCTCGAGATGGACCAGCAGGGCCTCAATGCTGGGCGCAGTGCTGCTGCTGGGCGCCCTGGCCCTTTACGGCCCCCTGCGCCTGCAACAGATCGAAACCATGGCGGCCCGGACACCGACCATGAAGGTCAGTATCATCCAGGGCAATATCCCCCAGGAAGATAAATGGGAGTTTGACCAGCAAACCGCCACCATTGAACTCTACCTGGACCTGAGCGGCCAGGCCGCCGCCGCCGGCCCGGAACTGATTGTCTGGCCGGAAACCGCCCTGCCCTTTTATCCCCTGGGCCATCCGCTTTATCGCCCGGTGGCCTCGTTCCCTTTCCAGCATGACCTTTGCCTGCTGGCCGGTGCCCCCCACCGGGAACTGGACGAAAAAGGCCTGGTCCGCTATTACAACAGCGCCCTGCTGATTGCCCCGGATGAACCGGAAGGCAGGCTGGCCGGCATTTATCACAAGCAGCACCTGGTGCCCTTCGGAGAATACATACCCCTGCGCCGCCTGTTGCCTTTTTTCGCCCCGGTGGTTGAAACCCTGGGGGATTTCAGCCCCGGCACCTCCCCCTATCCTCTGGCCTGTGGGGAGCGCAGGCTCGGCATCCTGATCTGTTTCGAAGCCATTTTCCCTCGCCTGGCCCGGCAAGTGACCGTTAACGGCGCCGATTTGCTGATAAATATCACCAATGACGCCTGGTTCGGGCCCAGCAATGCTCCCTGGCAGCATCTTTCCATGGCGGCCCTGCGGGCCGTGGAGAATCGCCGCTCCCTGGCCCGCGCCGCCAATACCGGCATCAGCGCCTTCATCACCCCGGACGGCCGCATCCACCAAGCCACGGATCTGTTCACGACCGACCAGCGCAGCGCCGATCTGCCCCTGCCCCTGATATCGCCAACCGGATCCCGGCACACCGATACAATTTACCGGGCCGGGGGTTATCTCCTGGCCCCCTTTTGCCTTCTCCTGCTTATGACTGGCATTATCCGGCACATATATGTTAATATAAGAAGTTGGTAATTTCCGGGCTTAACCCGGGCGGGACCGGCCCCGCCGCAATCTCTTTTTGCATCCCCGGATCAAAAGGCCTCTCCTTTTGGTCCCTTGTCTTCTCAGCGCCCCCTGGTGGACCCTCTGCCGTTATTAAAGTTCAGCCACCAATAAGAAAAACGAGGACCATTGCCATGAGTATCAGTATTGCCGCCGAACTTAAGGAAAAAGCCGAAAACCTCAAGGCCCGCCTGCTTACCCTGCGGAGCCATCTTTGACCTGGACGGCAAGCTGCTCCGCATCCAGGAACTGGAACATCGCTCCGCCGCCCCGGACTTCTGGGACAACCCGGACCAGGCCGCCGTTATCCAGAAGGAACAGGGGACCCTGCAGAATATCGTCGACAACTGGAACCAGGTCCACGCCGCCTGGGAAGATGCCGCCATCATGCTGGATCTGGCGGTGGCCGAAAACGACCGGGAGGTTGAACAGGAGGTGGCCCAAACCCTGAAAAACCTGGAGAAACGCCTGGAAAACCTGGAATTGGAATGCATGTTCAACGGCGAACATGATGCCAACAACGCCATCCTCACCATCCATGCCGGCGCCGGCGGCACCGAGGCCCAGGACTGGGTGGAAATCCTGCTCCGGATGTACCTGCGCTGGGCCGAGGACAAGGGGTTCAGCAGTGAAATTCTCGACCAGCTGCCCGGCGACGAGGCGGGAATCAAGAGTGTCACGGTGATGATCAAGGGCCGCTGGGCCTATGGCTTCCTGCGTTCGGAAATGGGCATCCACCGCCTGGTCCGGATTTCCCCCTTCGATGCCGGGGGGCGCCGCCATACCTCTTTTGCCTCTGTTTTCATCTTCCCTGAGCTTGACGACGATATCGAGGTGGAAATCAACGACAAGGATCTGCGGATCGACACCTACCGGGCCAGCGGCGCCGGAGGCCAGCATGTCAACAAGACCAGTTCGGCCATCCGGATCACCCATCTGCCTTCGGGAATCGTCGTCCAATGCCAGAACGAGCGCTCCCAGCACCGCAACAAGGACACGGCCATGAAAATGCTCAAGGCCCACCTTTACGAACGGGAGCGAGCCAACCGCCAGGAGGAACAGCAGCACCTCCATGGCGACAAAAAGGAGATCGCCTGGGGCAGCCAGATCCGTTCCTACGTCCTCCAGCCCTACCGGCTGATCAAGGACCATCGCACCAACCACGAAACCGGCAACGTCGACAGCGTCCTCAACGGCGACCTGGATCCCTTCATCAAGTCCTACCTGCTCTGGCAGCACTAGGCCGGCCGGCGGCAACCATGACCAGGCAGGATACCCCGACACCACCGGCTGCAGCAGCCGGCCCCGAATCTCCCGGAGGCCCCGCCATGGCGCGGGCAACCGGGTCGGGTCCGCCCGCGTGCGCTAAATGCGGCGCCTGCAGCACAGTTTGTCCGGTTTACCGCCAAACCGGCCGGGAATATCACACCGGCCGGGGCAAACTGCATCTGCTGGCCAGACTGGACCCGGCCAACGCCAGCGCAGCCTATGCCGAAATCTTGTCCCATTGTCTTCTCTGCGGAGCCTGCAGCCAGGTCTGCACCCGCGCAATCCCGGTGGCGGAAAGGCTGGCCGCCGCCCGGGCTGAATTGCACCGCCGGGCTGGCAAGCAGGTGCTGTTGCGGGCCCTGGGCGGCAAACTCCTGGGCCAACCCCGCCTTTTGCGGGTCCTGGCTCCCCTGGCCCGCATTGTCAAGGAGCGCCGCCTGCCGGCCGACAGCGGCCTCAATCTGCGGCTCGGCCTGAATCTGGCGCCGGCTGGGCCGGGTGAGACCGCGCCCAGCACGACCCGGGAATCCGGTCCGGACCCCGTCGCCGGCCCGGCAACGCTCTATCTGTTCAGCGGCTGCTACGCCAACTTCATCGAACCGGAAATCCCCCAGGCGGTTTGTTCTCTGTTGGCGAAAAACGGCCTGGGCCGGGCAAGGCCGGCGACCGGCGGGGGCTGCTGCGGCTTGGCGGCCTACAGCAGCGGCCAGGCCGGGCAAGCCCGGCGGCTGGCCCGCAAAAACATCGCCGCCCATCCCGGCTCCGCTCCCATCGTGGTGGCCTGCGCCTCCTGCGCCTCCCATCTGCGGCGCTATGGGGAATTGTTGGCCGATGACCCCGACTGGCGGCAACCGGCCGCGGATTTCGCCCTTCGGGTCCGGGAATTTTCCCAATATATTTACCAGGCAAACAGCCAGGCTCCGGCGGCGGCCGCCGGGGAGCAACCACCGCTGAAGGTGCTTTACCACGATCCCTGCCATCTCCGTTTCGGGCCGCTGCGAGTCGGGGCGGAACCGCGCCGGCTGCTGCAGCGCATCCCCGGCCTGGAACTCACGGAGTTGCCCCGCGGCCCCCAATGTTGCGGCCAGGGGGGCCTTTTCCATCTCGCCCATCCGACCAGTTCGGCCGCCATCCTGGAGCAACTGACCAGCGATTTTCGCCAAAGCGGGGCGGAAGTGGTTACCACCGCCTGCAGTGGCTGCCTGCTGCACTGGCAACAGGCTCGGGCCGATGGCCAGCACCAGGCCCGGGTACTCCACCTGGCCGTCCTGCTGGACCGCTTGCTGCCCCCCTTGGAGCAGCAGCCATAAAGACGATTACCGCCCCACTTGGCCGGTTTAACCCCCAAGAGAAAAGCCCCCGGTCCCGGCCCGGTCTCGCGGGCGGCGCTGGCCGCGCTTCAGGCTAACCAGGGGGACGATGGTTGCCTGGCCACTGCCTCGCCGGCATGCCCCCGCCCGGCCGACTCTGAAGACTGGCTCCGCGACCCGGCGCAATCTTCAGCGCCGGGCCTTGCGTAATCCCCGGATCGGCTTATAATAACCATCCGACGCCGCCGCTGGCCGGGCGGCCGGCAGAACCCGACCCAGCATCAACCCAAGGAGGATTTCCATGCTTTTTCGCTCTTGCGCCGCCGCTCTCCTGATCGCCGTTGTCTTCCTCGCCGGGCCGGCCCAGGCCCGGGTGGCCTGGGAACTGACCCAGACCATCCAACCTCCGGAAAAGCCTTTGGATGTTGCCACCTCCCTGGACGGCAGCCGGATCTACGTGCTGACCAAGGGGGGCCAGGTGCGCATCTATGACCCGGCCGGCGAACTGCTCGGCACCATCCCCGTGGATCCCAAGGTGGAACGGATCAGCGCCGTCGGCTTGCAAACCGCCGGCATTGCGGAAAAGTTAATTTTGAGCAGCAGCGAAACCGGCTTGGTCCAGCAACTGGCCTTGGAGTTCGCGATCTCCATCGACACCAGCGGCGCCCCCTTTCTCGGTCGAGCCGACGCCCCGGTGGAAATCGTCGAATTCAGTGATTTCCAGTGTCCCTTCTGCGCCCAGGTCAAACCCCTGACCGCCAGGATCCTGCAAAATTATCCCGAACAGGTAAAAGTCGTCTTCAAGCATTTCCCGCTCTCCTTTCATGAGCATGCCCGGGCGGCGGCCCTGGCGACCATGGCCGCCCAGAACCAGGGAAAATTCTGGGAATTCCACGACCGGCTTTTTGCCGCCCAGAAGGAGATCAATCCGGAAAGAATCCGCGCCATCGCCCGGGAACTCAACCTGGACCTGGCCCGTTTCGACCGGGACGTGGCCAGCCGGGAGCTGGCCCGCCGCCTGGAAAAAGACATCCAGGATGCCCAGCAGGCGGGAGTGCGGGGCACCCCCACCCTGTTCGTCAATGGCATGCTGTTAAAGCAACGCAACTATGAAACTCTGCAAAGGGAAGTCGACAAAGCTCTGCAGAGATAATAAGCCCTGGGCCGCCGGGGTCCCTTAACCCAGCCCAGCCGGCAGCGGAGCTTTATGCCCCCCAAGCCCAACCAATGGTTACTTGAATGGCCGCTTTGACCAGCGCAGAACTCAGTTTCAGCGATAATACCCTGGCCCTCCAGCTCTACGGTGAGTTGAACCGTAACCTGGCGATTGTGGAAGAAGCCACCGGTGTGGCCATCCAGGTGCGAGGGACGGAGCTAAGCCTCAAGGGCCGGGAGCATGAGGTCGCCCTGGCCGCCTCGGCCCTGCGCAAACTCTACGAGTTGATCCGCTCAGGCTATCCGGTCTACCCCCCGGACGTGGCTTATGCCCTGCGAGTCCTGGAAGCCTCGCCCAAGGCGGTCTTGAAGGAAATCTTTCTCGACAAGGTCTATATCACCGCCGAGCAGAAGGTAATCTCGCCCAAGAGCATCAACCAGAAATTTTATATCGACGCCATTCGCCAACATGACATCGTGTTCGGAATCGGTCCGGCGGGAACCGGCAAGACCTACCTGGCCGTGGCCATGGCGGTGGCGGCCTACGCCAGCCGCCAGGTGAAAACGATCATCCTGGCCCGCCCGGCGGTGGAAGCCGGGGAGCGGCTGGGCTTCCTGCCCGGCGATCTGGCCCAGAAGGTCAACCCCTATCTGCGCCCCCTCCACGATGCCCTCAACGATATGCTCGGCCCCGGCAAGGCCGCCGAGCTGCTGGAGGAGGGAATTATCGAGATCGCCCCCCTGGCCTTCATGCGGGGCCGGACCCTCAACAACGCCTTTGTCATCCTCGACGAAGCCCAGAACAGCACCTCCGAACAGATGAAGATGTTTCTCACCCGACTTGGTTTCAGCTCCAAGGCGGTGATCACCGGCGATGTCACCCAGGTTGACCTCCCTCTGGAGAAAAAATCCGGCCTGATCGAAGCCCGGCGGATTCTCAACCGGGTGGATGGTATCGCCTTCTGCGATTTCACTGATATCGATGTGGTGCGCCATCCCTTGGTGCAGAAAATCATCCGGGCCTACGCCCGCCAGGGCGGCGGCCGCGAAGCCAAGCCGGGCCGGGAAAAGGCCAAAAAACCTTCTCCTGCCCGCGCCAGCGCTGAGCGGAGTCCCCTTAAGCCGGGAGCTTGAGCCGATGCCGGTACTGCTCAGCCATGCTGGAGGGAAAATCGGCGCCGGCGAACTGACCCGACTGGAGCGCCGGGCCGCGCTGCTCTTGCGGCTCTGCGGCCAGGGGGGGAGCGAGTTGAGCCTGCTGCTGCTCGATGACCCGGGGATGCGGCAACTCAACCGGCGCTACCGGAATCAGGACCGACCCACCAATGTCCTGGCCTTTGCCCAGCAGGATGCGGCCGGGATGCCGCCGGAGGCCGGCGGCCGGCTGCTGGGGGATGTGGTCATTTCCCTGGACACTGCCCGGCGCGAGGCCGCCGCGGAAGGGGTCAGCCTGGCCGAGCGCCTTACCCGGCTGCTGATTCACGGGCTCCTGCACCTGCTGGGCCACGACCACGAAGTTTCGCCGGCCGAGGCTGCCATCATGACCCGCCGGGAAGATGATTTACGCCAGCAACTGCAAACCGAGGAGAGGAGAAAAAAAATGGTTCAACTTGCCGTCAACGTCGATCACGTGGCGACCCTGCGCCAGGCCCGGGGTATCACCGAGCCGGACCCGGTGCTGGCCGCCGGGATCTGCGAACTGGCCGGGGCCGCCGGCATCGTCGTTCACCTCCGGGAGGACCGCCGCCACATCCAGGACCGTGATGTCCTGCTGCTGCGGCAGACGGTACAGAGCAAGCTCAACCTGGAAATGGCCGCCGCCCCGGAAATTATCGAGTTTGCCTTGGGTCTCAAGCCGGACATGGTGACCCTGGTCCCGGAAAAGCGGCGGGAGCTGACCACCGAGGGCGGGCTGGACGTACACGGACAAAGGAAAAAACTGGCCCGGGTGATCCGCAGCATGACCGAGGCTAAGATCCCGGTCAGCCTCTTTGTCGATCCCGACCCGAACCAGATCCGAACGGCGGCGGATATCGGCGCCACCTTCGTCGAGATTCACACCGGCCGCTATTGCGACGCCGCCGCTGAAGCTGAACGGGAGCGGGAATTCGCCCTGGTGGCGACGGCGGCGGAAGATGCCCTGGCCGCCGGCCTGCGGGTCAACGCCGGCCATGGCCTCAACTATCTCACCACTGCCCGGGTGGCGGGCCTGGGCACCATCGAGGAGTTGAGCATCGGCCATGCCATCATGGCCCGAGCAATCCTGGTGGGCCTGGAAAAGGCGGTCCGGGAGATGGTAAGCATCGTGCAAAAGGAAGCTTAAGGGGGGACGGCGGGAAACCGCCGGCCAGGGCTCAGTCGGTCAAGCAGGTCAAGCGGCGTCGGCCCGGCGCACCGCGGCCACGGCCCGGCGCACCAGCTCGGAATCTTTGCGGCCCGGGGCCGTTTCCAGCCCCGAATTGAAATCGACGGCAAAGGGTTGGACCTGGGCGATGGCGGCCCCGACGTTCTCGGGATTAAGGCCGCCTGCCAGGACCACCGGGGCGGGGGGGGCCAGGCGGGCGATAATCTGCCAGTCAAAGCTCCGGCCGGTACCGCCGACCATATTTTCATGGAAGGTATCAAGCAGGAAGGCGCCGACACAGCCGCGATAGGCGGCCAGGTCGGCGGCCGAACTGTGCTCGCCCACCCGGATGGCCTTGATGACCCGCAGCGGCATCCGCCGGCAGAAATCGGGCTCCTCGTCGCCGTGCAATTGCAGCAGGGTCAGACCGCAATACTGGGCGATATCGCGAATCACCCCCGCCTCTTCGTTGACAAAAACCCCCACCGCGTCAACAAAAGGGGGTAGCGCGGCGATTATTTCCCGGGCCCGTTCGGGCTCGACCCGCCGGGGGCTGGCGGGAGCAAAGATGAAGCCCAGGGCGTCCACTCCGGCGGCCACCGCCTCCCGGGCCCGGACCAACTCGGTCATGCCGCAAATCTTGATCCGGGTCCGGCCATCCATGACTCAGCTACTCCTTTCCCGCTCAGAGGTTTTGTTGTCTTCCGCCGCCACTCCCCGCAAGGCGAGCAGGGCCTGGCCGGGGTCGGTGGCCCGCATCAGGGTTTCCCCCACCAGGGCGGCGGTAATCCCGTGGGCGGCCAGGGCCCTGATATCGCGATGATCGCGGATCCCCGACTCGCTGACCAGGGGGACTGCGGCCGGAATCAGCCTACGCAGGCGGAAGGTGGTGTCAAGGTCCATGGAAAAGTCGCGCAGATCACGGTTGTTGACGCCGATCAGGCGGGCCCCGGCGGCCAGACTCTTCTCCGCCTCGGCCTCATCGTGAACTTCCACCAGGACATCCATGCCCAGCGCCTCGGCCCGGAGCCGCAGATCCCGGAGTTGGCCGGAATCAAGGATGGCGGCGATCAAGAGAATGGCGTCGGCCCCGTAAAGAGCGGCTTCCTCCACCTGGAGAGGATCGATGATGAAATCCTTGCGCAGGACCGGCAAGTTTACCAGGCCGCGCACCAGAGGAATATAGTCGAGGGAACCCTGGAAAAAATCCCGGTCGGTCAACACCGAAAGGGCGGCGGCCCCGCCCCGCTGATAGCTGCGGGCGATCTCCGCGGGCTCGAAATCGGCCCGGATGACCCCCTTGGATGGCGAGGCCTTCTTCAGTTCGGCAATGATCGCCACTTCTGGGGTGGCCAGCAGGGCGGCCATGAAGCCCCGAGGTCCCTCCACCTCCCCGGCGGGCCGGGCCAGGCCCCGGCGCTTGAGGGCCGCGACCTCTTCCCGCTTGCGTTCAACAATACGATCCAGAATCATCTGCATTAAGGTCCAAAGTTCAAGGGACGGGCGGCAAGGCGCGAGGGGCCGGCGTGAACTTTCCGCGCCTGCTCCCTTGAGCCCTGAATTGCCCCCGCTATTTAACTGCTTTAAAATCGCGGCAGAAAGCGACCAAAGCCTCAAGGCGAGCCAGGCCGGCGCCGCTTTGCACCACTTCCCGGGCCAGGTCGATACCGGCGGCCAGATCGAGACAGCGTTCGGCGGCCACCAGGACGGCGGCGCTGTTCAGCAGGACCATGTCCAGGCGGGCACCTTCGGCGCCGGCCAGAATCGCCCGCAACTGGGCGGCGGCTTCGGCGGCCGTCGAGCCCCCCCGGATATCGGCCAGGGTCGCCCGCGGCAGGCCGAAATCCTCCGGGGCGATGGTATAGCTTGCCACTTGGCCATCCCGGTATTCCGCCACTCTGGTCGGGCCGGTCACCGTGATTTCGTCCACATTGCCCTCGCCGCAGACCACCATGGCCCGGCGGCTGCCCAGCTTGCCCAGCACCTGGGCCAGGGGTTCCACCAAGGCCGGATTATAGACCCCCATGACCTGGACATTGGCTTCGGCCGGATTGGTGAGAGGTCCGAGAATATTGAAAATGGTGCGGATTCCGATTTCCCGCCGGGGGCCGATGGCATATTTCATCGCCCCATGCAGGGCCGGGGCGAACATGAAGCCGATTCCGACTTCCCGGATGGCCCGGGCGATGGCCTCCGGCGGCAGTTGCAAATTCACCCCCAGGGCCTCGAGGACATCAGCGCTGCCGCAGGAGCTGGTGATCGAGCGGTTGCCGTGCTTGGCCACCGGCAAACCAGTCCCGGCCACGACAAAAGCGGTGGTGGTGGAGACGTTGAAAGTGCCCGAGGAATCACCGCCGGTACCACAGGTATCGATCAGGACCTGGCCCGCCGCCAGCTCCTCGGCGCTGAATGGCCTGATCGGGGTGGCTTTGTCCCGCATCACCCGGGCGGCCCCGGTGATCTCGGCCACGCTTTCCCCCTTGATCCTCAGGGCGGTAATAAAGGCGGCGATCTGGGCGGGAGTAGCCGCGCCGCCCATAATTTCGTGCATTACCGCCATCATGGCCTCTTCCGTGAGATCCGCTCCGGCCACCACCTCGGCAATTGCTTCTTTGATCATCTTATCCCCCTCGATTCAGTTCCCCGGCCGGGCACAATGGCGTCCGTCCCCGGGTTAGCGAGCTTTCCTCCCCCCGCAACTCCGGCTGCTCTTCACCAATTCCGGCCACGCCCTGGCCAAGGCTTGGCCCGGCCAAAATATCCCCTCCGGCCGGTGCCTTAGGACCGGGCTAAAAATGAAGGATAGGCCGGATCGATGAAGTTTTTCAGCAAATCAACCCCGGCCGGGGTCATGATCGATTCAGGATGGAACTGCACTCCCTCCACCGGCAGCTCCCGGTGGCGCAATCCCATCAGTTCACCCTGGTCGGAACGGGCGGTGATTTCCAGACAGGCGGGCAGAGTGGCCTCCTCCACCACCAGGGAATGATAGCGCATGGCCTCGAAGGGATCGGGCAGACCGCGGAAAACTCCCTTGCCATCATGGTGGACCAGGCTGGTCTTGCCGTGCATCAGGCGCGAGGCCCGAACGACCCGGCCGCCGAAGGCTTCCCCGATGGCCTGGTGACCAAGGCAGACCCCCAGGATGGGAATTCGACCCTGGAAATGACGGATGGCATCAACGGAGATGCCGGCCTGACCCGGGGTGCAGGGCCCGGGGGAGACCAGGAGGCGATCGGGCCGGCAGGCCGCGATGGCGGCCAGGTCCACCTCGTCATTACGATAAATGACCATTTCGGCCCCCATCCCCCCGAGGGTCTGGACAATGTTGTAGGTGAACGAATCGTAATTGTCGATTACCACTATCATCGCGATCCCATTTCGGCCAGTTGCAGGGCACGCCGCAGCCCCATGGACTTGTTGACCGTCTCAACGAATTCGGCCTCGGGATCGGAATCGGCGACGATGCCGGCCCCGGCCTGGACCCAGAGTTGCTCCCCCATCATCACGAAAGTCCGAATGGTAATGCAGAAATCCATGTTGCCGGTAAAGCCGAAGTAACCCACCGCGCCGGCGTAGGGTCCCCGCCGCTCGGGCTCCAGCTCCTCGATGATCTCCATGGCCCGGATCTTGGGGGCGCCGGAGACGGTGCCGGCCGGGAAACAGGCCCGGATCACGTCGAACTGGTTTTTGCCGGGGTTGAGCTTGCCGTGAACCCCGGAAACAATGTGCATCACGTGGCTGTAACGCTCGATAACCAGCAGGTCACGGACCTCCACCGAACCGTAGCGGGCCACCCGGCCCACGTCATTGCGGCCCAGGTCCACCAGCATCAAATGTTCGGCCCGCTCCTTGGGATCGGCCAGAAGTTCCCGCTCCAGGGCCAGGTCCTCTTCCTGGTCCCGGCCCCGGGGCCGGGTGCCGGCAATGGGCCGCAATTCGATATCATCGCCTTCCAGCCGCACCAGAATTTCCGGGGAGGAGCCGATCTGCACCAGGTCCCCGAGCTTGAGATAAAAGAGGTATGGGCTGGGGTTGATGTTGCGCAGGGCCCGGTAGAGCCTGAGCGGCGGCACCGCGGTGGCGGTCTGGAAACGCTGGGAAAGCACGACCTGGATCACGTCGCCGGCCAGGATATATTCCTTGGCCCGGGCCACCATCTCCTTAAAATCCGCCGGACTCATGTTGGCGGCAAATTCATGCCGGGGCGCGGCACCTTCAGGAATCCCGCTCAGCAGTTCCGGGGCCAGGGGTCGCTCCAGGCAGGCCACCACCCGGTCGATCCGCTCCCGGGCCTGAGCGTACAAAGACTCGGCATCGGCATCCGCGTCGGTCACCACCCAATTGACCACGGTCAGGCGCTGGCGCAGATTATCGTAGACCAGAACCACCCGGGGAATCAGAAAACTGCTGTCAGGAAAAGCGGGCAACGGGGGATTAAGGGCGGGCAGCCGCTCCATGAAGCGGACCATGTCGTAACCGAGGAAGCCCACCGCTCCCCCGCAGAAACGGGGCAGCGAGGAATCGGCGATGGCGGGCCGCAGTTCAGCCAGCAGCTTTTCCAGGATCTGCAGGGGATCCCCCCGCCAAAGCTCCTGGTGGAACTCCGAGCCCGGCGAGGTCCCGGCCTCGGCCGGGCTGCCGAAATCAGCCCGGTTCCGCCGAATGACCACTTCTTCGCCGCGACTGGTAAAAATCAACAGGGGATCGAAGCCGATAAAGGAATAGCGGCCCCACTTTTCGCCGCCCTCGAGACTTTCGAAGAGAAAGGCGTGGGATTGATCCCCGGCCACTTTGGTGAAAATCGACAGGGGGTTGTCGAGATCAACGATCAGCTCACGGGCCACCGGCACCAGGTTGTATTCGGCGGCAAGCTTTTTGAAGTTTTCCAGATCCGGCCGCTGCATGAATAGTCCCGCCTGCTGCTGCGCATAAATCGTGAATACCAAAACCTGAGCAACCCGAAGCTCGAGCCGCCGAGCTGGGCACCTTTACCGGAGCGGCGGTCGAGCCGGGGAGCACCGGAGGCCGGAGGGCCTGGGCCGGGGCACGGCAGGCTGCGGTGCCGCTTAATTTTGATCATAAAAAAAAACCACGGCCGGCCCTGCTGAGGGACGCCATGGTTTGGGAACTCAAAACATCAAGGCCGGGAACAAAAGCCGAAAAGACTAGGCATTGCGGGCCAGGGAGTTGACCCGGCGACTCAACCTCGACACCTTGCGGGCCGCGGTGTTGCGGTGGATGGTGCCCTTGTTGACCGCCTTGGCGATCATCGGCACGGCCGCCTGCAGAGCTTCACGGGCCTGCTCGGGAGCATTGCCTGCCACTGCCTCGTTGACCCGGCGGACCAGGGTTTTGAGCCGGGAGCGGTTGGCCCGGTTCCGTTCGCGCCGTACTACATTCTGCCGATTTCTCTTCATCGCCGACTTGTGATTCGCCAAAGCTGCATCTCCTTACAAAAGATCAAGTAAAATGTTTATCCCACAACAGTCTGATCGCGCTCACCCGGCGCACTCTTGACCGGGGAAACAATCCGCGTGCGCCGATTGGCCGGCCCGAATTGGAAGGACCGATACAAAAGAGGAATATATACCGTTATCGCCGCTTACTGTCAAGCTGCAAGCGCCGAAAAAATACGGCCCCGGTCTGGCGGCCGCCGGGACCAGCAAACCAGCCGATCGGCAAGCCGGGTTTTTTTGAGAAAAATCAAACACTATTCTTGCCTGACCGGGGCTTTATCGGCTACTTTACTTAAGTTACCACTGTGGCCATGCCGACAACAAGCCCTGACCAGTTTTGGTTGCGGCCGGCTCCGCACTATGAAGATGGTTTTTCAACCAGATGCTGACAAACCTGACCTCCCTGCGCTGGCAAGATGTCCTCGATATCTTGATCGTCGCTTACCTTATCTACCGGATAATCCTGCTGATCAGGGGTACCCGGGCGATGCAGATGCTCATCGGCATCGCCGTCCTGATCGTCATCTACTTTGCCGCCCGGGAACTGGAATTCCTGACCCTTTACTGGTTGCTCAGCACCTTTTTAAGCTCGATTTTCCTGATCATCATTATTATTTTTCAGCGCGATATCCGCCGGGCCCTGACCCAGTTCGGCCGCACCCCTTTCGGCAAAGCCGGCGAAAAAACTCACCAGGTCCTGGATGAAGTGGTCAGGGCCGCCTACCTGCTGGCCCAGAAAAGAATCGGCGGCCTGATCGTCCTCGAACGGGAAACCGGACTCAAGGATTTTCTCGAATCGGGCCAGCCCCTGGATTCTATGGTGAGCCACCAGTTGCTCTACTCGCTGTTCGTCCATGAATCACCTCTGCATGACGGGGCGGTGATCATTCGTGACGATCGGATCGTGGCCGCGGCCTGCGTCCTCCCCCTGGCGAAAAATCCCTATATCAGCAAACACCTGGGTACCCGCCACCGGGCCGCCATCGGCATTTCCGAGGAAACCGACGCGGTGGTTATCGTAATTTCCGAGGAAACCGGCCGGGTTTCCCTGGCCCAACATGGAGCCCTGACCCTCGACCTTGACGAGAAAGCGCTGCGCATCCGTCTGGATGCCATTTTTATGCCCAAGGAATATATATCTCCCAAGCTATGGAAAAGCTGGTTGAACAAATAAAAAAGCTGGTCACCGTTGACCTGGCCGGCTACTGGCCCAAGGATTGGGTCCTGCGGCTGCTGGCGCTGCTTTTTGCCATTCTGCTCTGGTACTTCGTGGTCGGCGAGGACAAGGTGGACACCCATCTGCTGGTACCGGTGGAGCTGGTCAATCTGCCCCGGGACCTGGTCATCGCCAATCAGTACAAACAGCAGCTGGAAGTCACCATTTCCGGCCCCCGCGGCCTTATCGACGGCCTCAGGCGCCAGCATATCAGCTGGACCATCAATCTGGCCGATGCCAAGCCGGGCACCATGGCCATCCGCAATGAGCCGGAAGAGTTGCCCTTTCCCCGGGGGATCGAAGTCCTGCGGGTTCAGCCGGCCCACACCACCCTGCTGATTGATCGCCTCAAAGAGAAAAACCTGCCCCTGCAGGCCGAAATCAGCGGCGAGCCGGCCAGCGGCTACGAACTGGCCAGGGTGGAGTTGCAACCGGAAGTAATCAGCGTCAGCGGACCGGAGGCTCTGCTGAGCCGGATCAGCCTCCTGCGGACCATGCCCATCGATGTGGCCGGCCTGGACAGCACCACCATCCGCCAGGTCCCCCTGCTGCTTGACCAGGAATTGATGGAGCTGCTGGGCGAGGCCATGGTAACCGCTCTGGTGGTCATCCGGGAAAAGACCGGGGAAATCAGCCTGAGCAATCTGACGCCGGCCTTGGTGGGGCAGGCAGAAAACCTGGCCTACACCGTTTCCCCCCGCAGCATCCAGGTTCGGGTCCGGGCTCCCTTGAGCCTCCACCAAGATCCCGCCGCCCTGGCCCAACGTCTGGTCATCACCCTCGATGTCGGTGGGCTGGAGCCGGGAAGTCACAGCCTGAGCCCGACCGTCAGCGGCGATGAACCGATCGAGGTGGTCAATATCCGGCCGGAACAGGTCAGCGTCAAAATCGCCCCAAACCCCCAGGCACCATAACGAGCCGCGGCCCATTCAAGGAATTCAGTCCAGAGAGCAAACCATGAGAAGATTGTTCGGAACCGACGGGGTGCGGGGAGTTGCCAACCTTTACCCGATGACCACCGAAATCGCCATGCAGATCGGGCGCGGGATCGCCCTGCTGGTGCGCCAGAAGCATCACCGGCACCGGATCGTCATCGGCAAGGATACCCGCCTTTCCGGCTACATGATCGAAAACGCCCTGGCGGCCGGAATCTGTTCCATGGGGGTAGACATCCTCCTGGTGGGCCCCCTGCCCACTCCGGGCATTGCCTTCATCACCACCAGCATGCGGGCCGACGCCGGCGTGGTCATTTCCGCTTCCCACAACCCTTTTGCCGACAACGGGATCAAAATTTTCGCCGCCGACGGCTACAAATTACCCGACGCCGAAGAGCTGGCCATCGAAGACCTGATTTTCTCCCAGAAGATGGCGACTCTCCGCCCCACCGCCGAAGAAGTGGGACGGGCGTCCCGGCTGGAAGACGCCCGGGGCCGCTATATCGTATTTCTCAAAAACACCTTCCCGGCCGACTACAGCCTGGATGATTTTCATATCGTCCTCGATTGCGCCCACGGGGCCGGCTACGGGGTGGCCCCCCATGTCTTCAGCGAACTGGGGGCCAAGGTGACCACCATCGGGGTGGAGCCCGACGGGACCAACATCAACCGCGACTGCGGGGCGCTCTGCCCCGAGGTGATGGCGGCCAAGGTGCGCGAGGTCGGCGCCGATATCGGCATCGCGCTGGACGGCGACGGCGACCGGCTGATGGTGGCCGATGAAAGGGGCACGGTTTTGGACGGCGACCAGGTCATGGCGATCTGCGCCGGCGACCTGCTGGCCCGCAAAAAGCTGCGCAAAAAAACCCTGGTGGCCACCGTGATGAGCAATCTCGGCCTGGAGCATTTCATGCGGGCCAAGGGCGGCCGGCTGGAACGAACCCAGGTCGGCGACCGCTACGTGGTGGAGCGCATGCGGATCAAGGGCTACAATTTCGGCGGCGAGCAATCGGGCCATTTGATCTTTCTCGACCACAACACCACCGGTGACGGCATCCTCGCCGCCCTGCGCCTGCTGGCGGTGATGATCCGGGAGAACAAAAGACTTTCCGAACTGGCCGGCGAGATGACCGCCATCCCCCAAGTGCTGCGCAACGTCCGCATCTCCCGCCAGCTTCCGGTGGCCAGGATCAGCGGCCTTAAGCAACTGGCGGCCGGCCTGGAGGCCGAACTCGGCCGCGAAGGGCGGATTCTGATCCGGGCATCCGGCACCGAACCGCTGATCCGGGTCATGGTTGAAGGGCCCGACCAGCAATGGATCGAGACCATCGCCACCGAACTCTGTGAACATATCCAGCGCCAAACGGCCGCGGCGGCATGAAAGAACGCCTGGACAAATTGCTGGTGACCCGGGGCCTGGCCCCAAGTCGGCAGCGAGCCCAGGCCCTGATCGCCGCCGGCCTGGTGCGGGCCGGCGATCAAATGGTGGACAAGGCCGGCACCCTGCTGGCTCCGGAAACGGAATTGAGCGTCAAGGAAAACCTCTGCCCCTACGTGAGCCGGGGCGGGTTGAAACTGGCGGCCGCCCTGGATCATTTCGCCGTTGATCCCTCCGGCCTGGTTTGCCTCGATATCGGAGCCTCCACCGGGGGTTTTACCGATTGCCTGCTGCAAAGAGGGGCGGCCCGGGTTTATGCGGTGGATGTTGGCTACGGCCAACTGGCCTGGAAGCTGCGCCAGGACGAGCGGGTGGTGGTCCGGGAAAGAACCAATGCCCGTTATCTGAGTTCGGCCGAGATCCCGGAAGTCATCGCCCTGGCCGTGCTGGACGCTTCTTTTATCTCGCTGGAATTGCTCCTGCCCGCCCTCCTGCCCCTGCTGGAGCCTGAGGCCCGGATTATTCCCCTGATCAAACCCCAGTTTGAGGTGGGCAAGGGCCGGGTCGGCAAGGGCGGAGTGGTGCGGGACGAGGATCTGCGCCGGGAAGTTGTCGCCCGGTTCAAGGATTTTGCCTTGAGTCTGGGCCTGCACTGGGAAGGGGTGATAAACTCGCCGATTCCGGGCCCCAAAGGAAACCGGGAATTTCTCGCCTGTCTGCGCTGCCGGGGAAAGGACCCGGCCGAGACCTGAAAAGTCCGCCGCTGGGCCGGTTGTTGACTTGCCTCCCGGTTGCTGCTAGGCTAACTTGTTGTTGCGATCGTCCCCGGACTGAAAAAGTCCCCGGGGAAAGCCCATGCCGGGGCTGGTCCCCGGTCAACCATGACAACCAAACAATTGCCCCAAGGAGTTGCTTTATGAAGAGATTGCCGCGCTTTTTCAACCTGTCCCGCCGAGGCCTGATCGTCCTGACCTCCTTGCTGCTGCTATCCCTGCCGGCGACGGCGGCGGCGGAATATGTCAGTATCCAGCGCGACAAGGTCAACATCCGCTCCGGCCCCAGCACCGATCATGCCATTGTCTGGGAGGTCTTTCGCGGCTTTCCCCTGCAAATTCTCGAACGGAGGGGCGAATGGGCCCGGGTCAGTGATTTCGAAAATGACCAGGGCTGGATCTACATCCCCCTGGTCAGTAATACCAAAACCCTGATCGTCCGGGTCAATACCGCCAATATGCGCGGTGGCCCCGGGACCAACCATGAGGTCATCGCCTCGGTTCGCTACGGGGTAATTTTCGAGCCCCTGGAAAGAAGGGGGGACTGGATCAGGGTCCGGCACTCCGACGGCGCCACCGGCTGGATCAGCGCCAGCCTGCTGTGGCCGGCCGACATAATCTAGGCTGCAACCCCTGCGGGCAATTCCGAGCTCTTTAAGCCGGTTCCGCAATTCCGGCGGTCAGGACAATTCTGACCGCCGGAATTGCTTAGCCCGATCCCCTCCCCCCGTCAATCTGGCCGCTCTATTCCCGTTCCGTGACCCCGACCAGGCGTCCGTTCTTCATCCGCAGCATCCGATCGGCGGTCCGGGCCAGGGCCGCGTTATGGGTAATCAGAATCATCGTCACCTCCTGTTCCCGGTTAATCCGCCCCAGCAGCTTCATGATCTCGGCCTCCGTTTCTTCGTCCAGGTCGCCGGTGGGCTCATCGGCCAGGATCAGGCCCGGGTTGTTCATCAAGGCCCGGGCAATGGCCACCCGGCGCTGCTGCCCGCCGGAAAGTTCGCCGGGATAAGCCTCGACCCGCTCACCGATTCCCACCAGGTCCAGCAGGTGATCGGCCCGCTGCTGTTCCTCGCGGGAGCGCTCCTGGGCGAAAAGAGCCGCCAGCATGACGTTTTCCCGGGCGGTAAGCATCGGCAGCAGGCTGGCGAATTGAAACATGAAACCGATCCGTTCATTGCGGTAGCCGGAAAGGTCCACATCCCCCAGGGCGCAGATGTCCTCCCCCTCAAACAGGATCTGGCCGGAACTGGGCCGTAAAATCCCGCCGACAATCGAGACCAGGGTGGTCTTGCCGGAGCCGGAATGGCCGACCACCGAGATGAAATCTCCCTTGGCAATACTCAGGGAAACCCGGTCCAGGGCGGTAATGACATTGTCTCCCACCCGGTATATCTTGCTGACTTCTTTCAACTCAAGTTGCGCCACCACATCCCTCATCAGTAGTTAGACCAAAAGCCGGGACCAATTGCCGCCCTGGGCTTAGGCATCTTTGATGGCCAGCAGCGGCTCGACCTTCTTGATCCGGTTAACCGGCAGCAGGGCCCCGGCCAGGCAGACTCCGCCACCCACCAGCAGACCCAGGGCCCCGATGGCCAACTGCTGCCCCAACTCAAGACCGGCGGAGATACTGTTCATCAGGGCAAAACTGGCGGCCAACCGGGCGGAAAGATAGGTTCCGCCCAAAACCCCGAGCAAACTGCCGCCCACCCCCAGCATCCCGGCCTCGAGAAAAAACAGCTTGACCACCTGGGCTTGACGGGCCCCGATGGCCCGCATGATCCCGATTTCCCGGATCCGCTCGTTGGCAATGGCGGTAAAAATCGACCAGACCAGGAAAATAGTCAGCAGCGAGGAAAGGGAAACCGTTACCAAAAATATCTTGTTGATGTCAGCCAAGGTCGTCAGCCAGCGAACTCCCATGCTGCTGCGGGTGACCACGTCCACCTGGAAGACCTGGCCCTCGATCACCCGGCCCATGTAGTCGGGGTCCAGACCATCGTCGAGGCGGATGAAGATCACCGAAATCTGGTCTTTTGACAAAGGAGAGAGCCCGCTGGCGATGATTTCCTGCAAACTTTCCTCGGTCATGAAGAGGGCGTTGTCCAACCCGGTGCCGGTGGCCTCCAACTCCCCGACAATGGTGAAACGATTGTTGAAGAGGGTGGCTTCGATCCCCAGCAGGCCCAAGCCGAGATTCTCGGCGGTTCCAGCCCCGGCAATGGCTTCCCCCGGCCCCAGTTGCCGGCCGATGGCCCGGTTCAACCAGGGCTTGATGATGAAATCAGTGGCCGGATCATAGGCCACGATCATGGTGGGAATGACATCGCAGCAAAGGCCGTCAATGGAAGTGACATAAGTTTGATGGGTTACGGCCCGCACTCCTTCGATCCGCTGCACCTCGTCCAGCAGGGCGGCCGGCATGTAAAAGGAGGTATTGCGGGACTCGAGCAGGTATTCCTGGGCCTCGGTCCGGGCCCCCACCGGCACCGCGATGATATCCGCCCCCAGACGCTTGGAGACGCGATCGATGGTGGAGGTGATGCTGATGGTAAATGATACGGCAAAAACCAGGAGGGCAACGAAAAGACCAATGGCAAAAACCAAAACGGTGGTGCGGAAGGCCTTGCGCTTGAGGTTCTTCAAGGCCAGGGCCAGAAAGGTGATCTGCATGAATGTCGCCGAAAAAAGTTAAATAAAAAAAATCAGGAGGAGCGCAAAGGGAAACGGGAGCCTGAACCCTGAAGCAATGGGGCATCAAGCCTTGCCGGCATGATGCCCCATTGCTGCCATTTCTGCAATCAAGTAGGATTCATTTGGGCGTCTTCGGACCGGAAAGCAGGCCCCGGCCGGAGGGCCTTTTTTTACATGAAGTTGGCATCCATGCCACAAAGCACCGCACTGCCGGCCTTGCCGAAATTCTGGTGGCAGGCGAGGCAGACGGAGGCGCTGTCGCCCACGATCTGGCGGGCCTGAACATCGTAGAGGGCCAGGGTGCCGTCGGTCACAGTACCTTCATCGGCGGCGGAGAAGACTTTCTCCCGCAAGGTGAAGATCGCGTACTTGCCGTCGGGAGTCGGCATCATGTCATGGGCCTCGCCGGGCAGCGGGCTGGCAACCTGCTTGACTTCCAGGGTTTTAGCATCGATGATATAGCCGCGGTCGGCGCCGGACTGGAAGAGATACTTGCCGTCCTCGGTGAAATACTGGCGGAAGGTTATGGTGCCGCCGGAAGCGTCACGGGGCTTGCCGGTGATGGTGGCCTCGGCCACCTTCTTGATCTTGCCCTCTTCCAGGGCTTTCATGTCCAGCAGGATTAACTGGGTGTTGCCGGTGAACTTGGTATGACCGTCGGGGGTCAGGTTGAGGCTGAGCAGGAAATGCTTCATGTCGGGGGTATTGGTCCCGTGGGCGAAGGTGTACTCGCCGGACTTGTAGCCCAGATCATCGAAAAAGACCCGCTGGGTGTGGGCCAGATCATCCTTGGCGAAGACGTCGATATAGCCTTCATCGCCCATGTAAACCGGCATGAAATAGTTTTCCGACTGGCCGGAACCGCAGTAGTTGGCTCCGGTCCAGGTGGCGCGTTCATCCGGCGGCAGGGCGACATCGACCAGGACCCGGCCGGTCTTCAGATCGGATTTGCCCACATGCAGGTTGCCGTCCTCATCCGGCCGGTAGGTGGACCAGAACATGATATTGCGGTCATTGGCGTCGATCCGCCCGTCATGGGTAGGATGGGACTTGCCGCCGATATTGAGCATGCCGAGATTGTTAACGGTGATCGGAGCCTCGCTGTTGTTGGGGTCAATGGTTACATCAGCAACGGCGAAATGGCCGCCCATGCCGGCAACGTAAACGTTGGCTTTATAGTTCTGTTTGCCCGCTACCGCCTGGGCCGCTTCCTTGTCCACGGTGGTGAACGACAGATAACCGCCTACCAGCATCGTTAAAGCCACCGCCGTAACCAATACTTTTTTCATGTTGACTCTCCTCTGTGGTGCTTTAATTTTCGCCGGCCCCTCCCGCGGCGAGGGATTTTTGCTTAAACCCTGTCCACCAACGGATACCACCGGCACCAACCCCTGCTTGAGTGCGACATTTTGTCACACTTTGTAGTATAGTGCCCGAATCGATTCCCCTTTGCAAGCACAAATCTTGCCCTTAATCAAAAAAAAGCACCCAACGACAGCATGATAGAATAGCTATTCTTTCTCGGGACTGCTCCCGGCGCAAAAACGATTGACCACAAGTCCGGAACCAACTAATAATCCTGGCATTATAACTATTATTGATATAACGGTGGTCGCGCCGGGTACACCAGCATGGCCGCCCCGTTGTTTTAACCGCCGCTTATTACCGAGGAATTCTGATGGTTACCATCGCCACCTTAGGCCCTGCCGGCTCCCATGCCTGGCAGGCGGCCCGGCAGTACGATCCCGCAGCCGACCTGCTGCTGCTGCCCAATCCCGCCGCGGTTCTGACCGCCCTCGATGAGGGTCGGGCCGCCCGGGCCCTGTTGCCGGCCTACAATACCCGCGAGGGCCGCAACCGGGATTTCTTCCAATTGCTGACCGCCAGCCGGCGTCACTACTGGCAGGACAACGTGGTGCTGCCGGTCCATCTCTCCCTGGGGGTTCCCGGCGCCGGCAGCAGGATCGAAATCATCACCGGCCGGGCCGCTTTTCTCCGCCAGGGCGAAGAGTACATCGCCGCCAACTATCCTGCCGCCGACCTGCTGGCGGTCCACGACCTGGACCGGACGGTGGCCGAACTTATCAAGGGGGGTGAAGACAACTTCGGGGTAATCGAATCGGAAGAAGCCCTGCGCCGTTACGGCTTGCTGCTGCGGGAGCGGGAAGTCAGCCCTTACAACCGGACCCGTTTCGCGGTCCTCGGCGACACCCTGCCCCCGGCCACCGGTTACGATGCCACCGCGATTATCACCACCCCCCTCAAGGACCGGGTCGGCCTGCTCTATGAAACCCTGGCCGAATTTGCCCGCCGGGGCATCAACCTGTTGGACATGGATTCCGAAACCGAGGTCCAGAGTCAGAAGCTTTGCTTCTTCGTCGAAATGGAGGGGCACGCCGATGATCCCGACATCCGCCAAGCCCTGGAGCATATCGAAACAGAGGTAATCCGGGAGCCGGGCAGCATCAGGATCCTGGGAACCTTCCCCCGGGTGGACATGCGGACCAAGCGGATCCGCAAATGCGGCTTTATCGGCAGCGGCGAGATGAGCCAGTGGTTCGCCCGCCGTCTGGCCGGCGAAGGTTACGAGGTCCTGCTCACCGGCCGCCACAGCGAGCTGCGCCCGGAAACGATGATTCCCCAAGTTGACCTGGTGGCGCTCTGCGTCCCCATCAGCGCCACGGTGGCCAGCATCCGCCAATACGGCCCCCAGCTCCAAAAAAACCAGGCCCTGATCCTGCTGGCCGGGGAAGCGGAAGCCAGCATCGCCGCCGCCCTCGAGCACACCAAGCCCGACGTGGAGGTAATGCTGGTCCACAATCTCTGGGGCCCCAAAGCCGCCAGCATGAAGGACAAGAATGTCTCCCTGGTCCGCACCTCCCGCAGCGGAGTGCTGTGCAGCGAATTCGAGGCCTTTCTCTATAAGCACGGGGCGGTGATCTCCAAGGACTCGGCCCCCCGCCACAACCTGTTGATGGGAGTCAGCCAGAAGCTGCCCAGCGCCACCGCCATGGCCCTGGCCATGACCCTGCGCCAGCACCGGCTACCCCTCGGCGAAATCGAACGCCATGCCACCCTGACCTCGGCCTATTCGATGCTGGCCATGGCCCGGGTGCATTTCCAAAACCCCCGCACCTACGCGGAAATCCTGGCTTGTCCCGGCGAGGGCCGCCGGATCTTGCGGGATTTTGCCGCCAACCTGACCAGGGTGCTGGATCTGGCCGAGGCGGAAGATATTGCCGGGCTGAGCGCCCTGATCGAGGAAAACCGGACCGTGCTGGGGGATGATTTTCTCCGCCCCGCCATGGCCCAGGCCCTGGAGGTGGACAACGTCCTCGGCTCCCGGCGGCGATGAACTCGCTGGCCTACCTCAGCCTGCCCCTGATCGGAGCCCTGATCGGCTACCTGACCAACCATATCGCCATCCGGATGCTCTTCAGACCGCTCAAGCCCTGGCGCATCGCCGGGGTGCGGATTCCCCTGACCCCCGGAGTAATTCCCGCCGCCCGCCACCGCCGTCACCGACCTGCTGGCCGAGGCCCTCGCCGCTCGCCGGGACCGGACTTTGGCCGCGGTTCTGACGGAATTCCGGGGACCCGAGGCCGCCATCGAAGCCCACCGGTTCACCAATGACGAACTGCTGCGGCTGCTCCGCTCGCCCCGGGGCAAACAAATGCTCGACCGGTTGCTCGACGATCTGGTGACAACCCGGCTGCTGGCCAGGCCCCTGGGCCGGCCGGCCAACATCCTGCCCCGCCTGGAGGCCCTGCTGCTTTCAATCATGCAGGATCAGTTCAAGTACATCAATCTGTTCGGCGCCCTGCTCGGATTTATTATTGGCCTGCTCAACCTCTTGATCTTAAGGGTTTTTTAAAAAACTAAAAAAAATCATGCCCCACCCGGAACCTTTCTGTAACCCCACTGTCTATATTTACAAAAGCTCATACCTTCCCTCCTCCTTCAAGGTTTTGTGCTTTTTCCCTCTCTCTCCTTCCTAACGCCCGCAAGGGCACAACAAAAAGGCCGTCACCGGGAAACCGGAGACGGCCTTTTTTATTTGGTTTTTTATAAGCTAAGCCGGCAGATGGTCGCGCCTGCCGCCGGCCGGCGGCAGAACCATGATAAGGGCTAGGCCGCGCTCTTGACCTCGATTTTGCGGGGCCGGGCCGGCTCCACCTTGGCCAGTACCAGGGTGAGAAGACCATCGGCCATGGTGGCCTCGATCTTATTCCGGTCGATGGTTTCGGCCATGGTAAACCGGCGCAGGTAATGGCCGGTTTCAAATTCCCGCAGCAGCACCCGTTCCTCGTTGCCGCCGTTGGCGCCCTTGAAACCCTTGATGGTCAGGGTATCGTTTTCCAGGTTGATTTCCACCCCGTCCTTATCGACGCCGGGCATTTCGGCCCGCAGATGAACGGCATCCTCGGTCTCATAGATATCGACGGCGGGGACGAAATAGCGCTCCGGCTTGGTCGGTTCCCCGGCCTGTTGCACTTCCTGTTTCCGCTGCACTTGCATTTCCTTTTCGATCATAACACACCTCCTGCGCTGGCACTTTAGCGGCTGGACAAATATTGGCTAAGAGTCGCCGGCCGACAAAAGCCGGCTTGCTGCCCCGGCAAGGCTCAACTGGTCTTAACCGTGATTTTGCGCGGCTTGACCTCTTCCGCCTTGGGCAGGGTGATCAACAGGATCCCGTTTTTGCTGGCGGCCGTTACCCCCTCCGGATTGACCCGGGTGGGCAGAGTCAGGGCCCGGCTGAAGTGGCCGCTTTCAATTTCCCGCCGATGACAGGAAACCTGGGCGCCCAGTTCCCGCCCCCGCCGCTCACCCTTGATGGTCAAAGTATCGCCCTCCACCCCGACCTCCAGGTCGGCGGCGGCAACCCCGGGGATCTCGGCCCGGACATAGATGTTATGCTGGTCCTCGCTGACGTTGAGCGCGGGAAAAACCGTGGCCCCGCCCCGGGCCGCTTCACTGCCCAGGCCCCGGAAAAGGGTATCGAATTCCCGGCGCATCCTTTCAAAATCGGCCCAGGGATTACGAAAAACCGGTTGGTCATAAAATCGCATAATCGCCATAATCCACCTCCATTGTTCTGGTTCCGGCATTAGTAGACGGCTTGCAACAGCGGCCGTCGCAATCACCCCCAAGCCCCGGCGCCAATTAGCCGCGCTGGCCGGCCATTGGTACTCCGTAACCGGCGCCGGTCCCTTGGGGGGTCCTCTTTCACGCCTAAAAAATAAGACCGATTCCGCGGCTGTCAACGTGAGGGCCGCCGCCTTTCCCTGCCCATCAATCTCGAGCGAAAACGGTGATCGGGCCGGGCTCAACACAATAAGGGCCGGAGCGGGTTCGGGCGATCCGCGGCCGCATCAGGCTGCTCGTAAAGGAGCAAGCCCTGAGCCGAGGCAGGCCGAAGGCTTGCCCGCCGGGACAGGCAGGGTTGGGCTCTCCAAAACAAAAACGGGGCGTAAGCTTGGCGCATTTATCCTGTTCATTGCCGCCATAATCGGGTATAAGAATTGGTTCCCCATAAATCATCCATTCAATAAAGAGGAGGTTAAAAATGAAACTAATTCTACTGGGCGCCCCCGGCGCCGGCAAAGGCACGGTGGCCAAGATGCTCACCGCCATCGACGGTTCGGTCCAGATTTCCACCGGCGATATTCTCCGCGGCGAGGTGCAGGCCGGCTCGGAGTTGGGCCGTAAGGCCGAAGAGTACATGAACAAGGGTGACCTGGTGCCCGATTCACTGATCATGGGCATCATGGAAAAAAGACTGCAGCAGCCCGATTGCGCCCAAGGTTTTCTGCTGGACGGCTTTCCCCGCACCATCCCCCAGGCCGAAGCCCTCAAGGAGCTGCTGGCCAGGATCGACATCACCCTGGACATGGTGGTCAGCATCGAAGTCCCCCGGGATGTCATCCTCGACCGGCTCACCACCCGCCGGACCTGCGCCAACTCCGCATGCCAGGCGATCTACAACGTCAAGAGCAGCCCTCCGCAAAAGGAAGGGGTCTGCGACAAGTGCGGCAGCCCGGTGATCCAGCGCGACGACGAAACGGTGGCAGCCATCAACCACCGCCTGGAAACCTACAACCAGAAAACCGCCCCCCTGGTCGGCTTTTATGAAAAGGAAGGGTTGTTGAAAAGCATCACCGGCACCTCCAGCGACGCCGTGGTCAACACCATCAAGAGCGAACTGGGGATGTAATGGAAGATAAAGGTCCGGCCCGCCCCCCCAATTCCGTCAGCCGCCCCGGGGAACAGCCCAACCCGGTTGCGCCGGAGCTGACCGCGGCAAGAGCCGGGGCGGCCGGAACTGCAGCCGGAATCACCATCATCGGGGGCGGCCTGGCCGGAGTGGAAGCCGCCTGGCAGGCCGCCCGGCGCGGCTGGGCGGTCACCCTCTACGAGATGAAGCCCTTCTCCTTCAGCCCGGCCCATGAATCGCCGGACCTGGCTGAACTGGTTTGCAGCAACTCCCTGCGGGCTGAGGATCCCCACAACGCGGTGGGCCTGCTCAAGGAGGAGATGCGGCGCCTGGACTCGCTGATCATGGCGGCGGCCGCGGCCACCCGGGTGCCGGCCGGGCGGGCCTTGGCGGTGGATCGCCACCTTTTTTCCCGCTGGATCACGGCAAAAATCGAGCAGGAACCGCTGATCACCGTTATCCGCCGGGAAATCACCGCCGTGCCTCCCCCCGGCCCGGGCCCCCTGATCATCGCCGCCGGCCCCTTGGCCGGAGCGAGCCTTTCCGCCTCCCTGGCGGAACTGATCGGCCACCGGCATCTGGCCTTTTATGACGCCATTGCCCCCATCGTTTATGCCGATTCCCTGGACATGGGCATTGTCTTCCCCGCCTCCCGCTACGAGGCCGGCCCCGGGGATTACCTCAACTGTCCCCTGAACCGGGAGCAGTACCACCACTTTATTCAGGCCCTCAAAAGCGCCCCCCAGGTTCCACTGCATGATTTCGAGGAACCGAAATACTTCGAAGGATGTCTCCCCATCGAGATCATGGCCGCCCGGGGCGACGACACCCCCCGTTTTGGCCCCCTGAAACCGGTGGGACTCACCGACCCCCGCACCGGGCGAGAAGCCTACGCGGTGGTTCAGTTGCGGAAGGAAAATCGTGAAGGCCGGCTTTACAATATGGTTGGGTTTCAGACCAAACTGACCCATCCGGCCCAGAAAGAAGTTTTCCGGCTGATTCCCGGCCTGGCCCAGGCTCGTTTCGCCCGCCTGGGCAGCATTCACCGCAACACCTTCGTCTGCGCCCCCCGGGTTCTCGAGGCCACCTTGCAATTGAAGGCTCGGCCCGATATTCTGCTGGCCGGCCAGCTCAGCGGGGTGGAGGGTTACGTGGAATCCAGCGCCATGGGGCTGCTGGCCGGCCTCAACGCCGTCGACCTCCTGGAGGGGCGAGCGCCGGCGGCGCCCCCTCCGGAAACCGCCCTGGGCGCCCTGGTGAAGCACCTGACCGAGACCGCGGCCGATGTTTTTCAGCCCAGCAATATCAACTTCGGCCTCTTCCCGGCCCTGACCGGCAAAAAAATTCCCAAACGACTGCGAGGAGAACACCGTGCCCAAATCGCCCTGGAGGCTCTGGCCAATTGGCGCCCCCGATGAATGCTCCCCGAACCCGACCGGCTCCCCCCCCCCGGCCTTCCCGCCCTGCCACCGCAGCAGCGGAATTAATTTTTCTACCTCATTGCTGCTCATGCTCTGGCCGCTGATCCTCATCGGCCTGGCCGCCCCGACGGCAGCCGGGCAAAACGCCCCTTTCGACCAGGAAATCAAGACCCTGTTGCTCCGGGAGCTGCATGACCACGCCGGACTGGCCCGCTTGGCCATCTCCGAGGCTGAACTGGCCGAGAAAAAGGGTCAGGTGGAACTGAGCTTCACCCTGCGCCAGCTGCAGACCCCCCACCAGGACCTGGCTGTTCCCCTGTTGATTGTCACCCCCGAGCGCAGTTTCACCGCCACCCTGACCAGCCGGGAAGCCGCAACCCCCGTCAGCCTGCTGTTGCCCGAACGGCCGACCGAAATTCGCCTGGATCCTTACCAGGAAGTATCCCGGCGCCTGGACCGCCGGGAAATCCCCCCCACCTGGGCCGGCTTCGTGGCCGCCGACCACCGGCTGGCCATTCTGCCGGACGCAGCCCCGGCCGCCTGGGCCCCGCTGCTGGACTTTTTGCACGAACTGGGGATCGAAACCACCACCCTGGCCGAGGTGCGGGACCGGCAACTGGCGGCGGCCTCCCTGCTATTTCTCTCCTCCCCGGCCCAAAATCCGGCCCGGGGTTTTTTTGCCGAAAGCGCTCAACCCGCCGACACCATGAGCCTGACCGTCCGGGATAACCCCCTCAACCCCGAGCATTGGGCGGTGCAGCTCGTCATGGGATCAACCGCGGCACCCGATCTAGCCGCCTTGCTGAACCAGTTGAACTCCCCCGGCCTTTTCAGCCAAGTGCTGATCAGGGACGGGGCCATCCAGCAACAAAGCCTGGCGCCGGCAACCAAGGGTCTGCGGGTTGGCCTCGATCAGCCCCCCGCCGGGATCGCCGTTGCCGACCGGCGCGATTTTCAGCAAATCATGACCCAACTGGCCGATACCCGGGTCGTCTACGTGGGCGAGGTCCACAACCGCTACGAGGATCATTTGCTCCAACTCCGGGTTCTGCGGGCCATGCACCGCCAGAACCCCAGGCTGGCGCTGGGGATGGAGATGTTCCCCGCTTCGGCCCAGGCGGCTCTCGATGCCTATGTGGCGGGAGAAATCGATGAACCCCGCTTTCTCAAAGAGTCCAACTACTTCGCCAACTGGAGCTTTGATTACCGGCTTTACCGGGAAATCATCGACTTCGCCCGTCATCACCGTCTGCCCATCGTGGCCCTCAACCTGGAGCGGGGGATAACCAGCAAGGTTTTCCGGGAAGGCGGAATCAGCGCCCTCAGCGCGGAGGAACAGCGGCAAATTCCTGCCGATCGCGACCTGGCCCTGCCCCATTACCACCAACGACTGCAGGGAGCCTTTCGGATGCACGATTCCGACTCGCTGGGTGAAGAAGCGGACAACTTCAGCGGTTTTTTGCAGGCCCAAAGCCTCTGGGATGAACAGATGGCGACCAGGATCGCCGAATTTCTGCGGAGCAATCCGGGCCATCGCCTGCTGGCGGTGGTGGGGCAGGGCCACAGCGACAAGCGTAACGCCATCCCGCCCCGCCTGGCCCGCCGGCTGCCGGTGAGCCAGGCTGTAATCCTGCCGCTGCGGGAACAGCCGGTCCAGGGAGCGGCCGATTACCTGATGTTTCTGGCACCCCAAAACCTGCCGGAACCGGCCCTGCTCGGGGTCCGGGTCCAGGATGGGGCGGAAGATCTCCCCGGCGCGCTGGTGGTCGGCCTGAACCCCCACGGCAAGGCCCAGGCCGCCGGAATCCTCGTCAACGACCTCATCGTCGGCCTGGATAACCAGCAAATCGCCGATGCCACCGATCTGCGCATCGCCTTGCTCTACAAAGAACCGGGCCAGACCGTCCTGGTCGAGGTCCAGCGTCCGCCGGCAGAGGCGGAAGAACCAGCCGAGCATGACCGGCAGGAGGGGGAAAGTCTCACCATTGCCGTGGAATTATGAACCACCGACAGCAGATATCGCCACCTGTTGGACCGCCGGAATAAAGTTGCCCCAGGGGTTTTTCTTGCTTTTTTTTGGCGTCACTTTCATTGTATGCTGATCATATGAACCACGTCCCTCAACCCCCGCAAGAGGAGGCAAGCAATGAGCACCAGCCCAGCGTATAATTTCAAGAAAATCCTGGTTCCCATCGATTTTTCCACCCATTCCATCATGCTGGTCAAGAAAGCCAGTCAATTCGCGGAAAAATTGGGCGCCGAACTGGAGATCCTGCACGTGGTGGAATCACTGACCCCCTATAAAGGCTTTGTGGTGCCCCACATCCCGCTGGACTCCCTAGGCGATGACCTCAACGCCTATGCCAGAAAAAAAATGGAAAAATTCCTGGAGGAGAACCTCGATACCACTGCTCCCTACCGGGCCACGATCGTGGCCGGCAAAGATCCGGCCACCGAGATTATCCGTTACGCCGGGGAAGTCGGCAGTGATTTGATCGTTATCGCCACCCAAGGCTTCAAGGGAATGCCGAAATTTATCTTCGGCAGCGTCACCGAAAGGGTGCTCAAGCAGTCCCCTTGCCCCGTTTTATCCATCAAGCCCAGATAAAATGATCGGCGGCGCCCGGGGTGAACTGCTCGGACAACCTGGCACCTCGGATTTTGCAGATCAGCAGCCGGTTCGCAACCGCCCCGGCTTGGGAGCACGGGCAAATTCTCAACCTAAAAACTGCTAAAGGTGCAATCAATGTCGTCCAGCCCAGATGAGCCCATTGAAGGCAATTGGTACGAGCTTCCCTCCGGTGAAATATTCACCGTGGTCACGATTGATGAGGATGAGGGCATAGTGGAGATTCAATATGATGATGCCAGCCTCGATGAAATCGAACTGGAAAGCTGGGAGGATCTTGGGGCCGACCCCATTGATCCGCCGGACGAATGGGCCGGAGGCTATGGCGACTTCGATGATGACGAGGACCTTGATGTTGACCCCGACGAAATCGAGGAGGAATGAACAACCATGACGACTCAACTTTCATTCACCAAGGACGAAAACGAACTGCTGCCCGATTTTCGCAATAAAATTGGCAGAGCCGAATCGACGGAAGATGTAAAAAAAATATTCGCCCAGACCATGAGCATGCTGCTGAAAAGGATTTTTACCGAGCGCTTGCAAATCGAATATGGCGATGTCAGCCTCAACGTAATGAACGGCTCAGCCACCTTCAGCGTCAGTCAACGACTGGGGAGCAAAACCGAATTCGTCGAAATCTGGGAAAAGTCCGACCTGCCCAACGTCATCGGCCGCCTGGCCCAAACCGCCCAGAATCGCTACAAGCATCTGGAAAAACATCCCGAAAAGACCAACGCCAAAATCAGGATGTAATCCCTGCCAACAAAAAAAAGCCCGGAGCGATCCGGGCTTTTTTTTGTTTGACCAGGCGCCGGTTAAAATCAGTCCAACACTTCCACATCCTCCGCTTGCAGACCCTTGGAAGTTTCCACCACGGAAAAGCTGACTGCCTGGCCATCCTGGAGGGATTTGTAGCCATCGCCGCGGATGCCCCGATAATGGACAAAAACGTCTGAATCGTTTTCCCGCTCGATGAAGCCAAATCCCTTGGGAGCATTGAACCACTTTACCCGCCCATTGACACGTTCCGACATACCCTTCACTCCTTAACCAGAAATTTCCAGCGGTTAACCGCCGCCCAACTCGCGATCCCCCCCCGCGGAAGATCCCGAAAAATCTACCACCTGAATATCATGGAGATATTTTTGGGCCGCGGCAAGATTTTTTTTGGTTTGTGGTACCAAAACCCTGTACCCCAACTGTCAGGCACCCCAACCGGCTCTGCCGGCCCGGCCGGGAACGATACTCCGTGGCACAGTGACCGGCTTTGCTGCTCGGATTCAGCATTGATGAAGCTTGCATAACTCTCGCAAAGGTAATAATTTATTTTGCAAATATTTCTCAGCCTGGCTGCCAGTGGCCCTGCTTGCACCCCGTTTGACCTAACTGTCTGGACTTCAAACCCATGAACCGTGAAACCTCAAATCTTTACCTGAACAAGCTCAAGCCGGCGGTCAACAACGAGAAAAAAAAGCGGACCATTGATCCCGAGGACAAGGCCCGGCGCATTTTTACCAGTGCCCGCAAGCTGTTTGTCGAAAAGGGTTATCACCGGGTTTCGATTCCCGATATCGTTCGTCATTCCGGAGTCAGCACCGGAGCCATCTACAACCTTTTCGGCAGCAAGGAAAACCTGGCCCGGGTACTGCATAAGAAGACCCTCGGCGACTTCCATGAAATGTTCCTGCAACGCCTGCAAAATCGCGAAACCACCTTCGCCAAGCTGCGGACTTTTGCCGAACTGATTTATGAATTGACCGAAGAAGACCCGGCCATGATGGAATACCTCCTGTTCATGAAACATGTGGAATTCATGGAGGACGTTCCCCCGATTTGCTTCTCCGAGCCATTTCAGGTCCTCCGCCGGTTTATCGCCGAAGGCATGGAGCAAGGTGAAATCAAGCCCGGAGACACCTTCCTGACTGCCGTTTCTTTCACCGGCGCCATCCTGCGCCCGGCCCAATTGCGCATCCAGTGCGTGCTGATGGAGCCGCTTACCGCCCTGACCGATCAATTGATGGCCAACGCCTGGGCGGCGATCAAAGCCTGATCACAATCGCTTCCTGCTCTGATTTTTGCTGTTCAGCAATAGCTGTGTCCAGACCCTTATTTGCCGAAACATTCACCCTCCGTGTGGTAGCAAAATCAACAGGCTGACATAATTTTACGTCCACTATGATCCTGCTACATCGTGGTTATATGAGCAGTTTGCGACTTTTCTCTTTTTTTAAAAACGAATGTTTTTTCTATTGACTTTCCCCTTTACCTAACCTAACTTTCGGCAAGTGATTTGCCCTTTATAATTAATTAATGCACACAGAATGATCTTTATCCTCCTTATTTTTTGCCACTTTTAAAGAACGAGCGCTCTATCTATTCCGGGCGCGCTATAGCCGGTTGGACTTCGTTTGTGGCTTGAAAATAACAACTTGGCAAAACCTGGAAGCAATTACTTGCCTCCATAATATCAGCGGAGCAAAATCTTTCACCAAAGGAGTACTGTTATGAAACGCCTGCTTTCCCTCACCCTGATCGCCACTTTCGCCCTGATGACCCTGCCCGGTCTCGCCCTCGCCTGGAACCTTGCAGGCTTTGAAAACGCCAACAAGGAGCGTGGCCAGTGGGCCTGGTTTACCGGCCAGGCTCAGCAGTGCAATGAGCCCATCCCGGTACCTGGGGCTCACACCCGGGCTGAATGGCAGGAAATATTCACCACGGCCAAGGACAAACTGCCCTGTGGGGGCGCCGGCATCAACGCCAGAGCGGTCAAGCACATTTTTCTTTTTGTCCACGAGCATGCCGCCGACACCGACTCCGCCATGAACCAGAAGCCGGAATCCTGCGGTTAAGTTGGCCGAACCATAATCCGCGACACCCATTCGGCGTCGCGGATTTTTTTTGAACACGGCAGCAATATATTAGGCGCCCCATGAAAACAGCAAGCCCCATCAGTTCAGACGACCAGCGGCGGTTAATCAACCTGGCCGGTTATTTTGCTTATCCTACCCCGCTTCTGGCTGAAAAACTGAAGGTCCCGCTGACTGAACTGGAACACAACCATATCCGGCTCTTTATCAATGACCTGGGCGGGGTCAAAACCCCACCCTACGCCGGTTGTTATCTGAACAGTTGTGATCGGCGCCAGTTCATGATCGATTTCAGCGGTTTCTGCCAGACCCATGGAATAGTCCTCGGCAGCGGCCACCCCCCGGATCACATTCCGGCAATGCTCGAAGTTCTGGCGCTGCTACTGGCTGAAAGCCCGGGAGAGGAAACGGCGGAATTGAGTTCCATGATTGGGCCCTATTACCGGGACTGGCCGCAAGGTTTTGCCGCCGCCCTGGCAGAGCATGACACGATCGGATTTTATGCTGCAATTGGAGCTGAAATAGAAAAAGCCCTGGCTACCTTAACCGGCTAAGAAGAGCTGCCTGAATACCAATAAAAAATGCTCGCGAAGGTGCTAAGGGCTCCAGGAGATTTTACGTTGCTGCGCCAGTACACATGGACGTAAATCATCGCCCGGATACTTTTGCGACTCAGACAAAACCAGCAAGTGGAGAATCATACAGATGAGCGTTTCACGAAGAGCCTTTATCGCCGGTTCTGTCGTAGGCCTTGGTGCCCTGGGTATGGGTGCGGGCGCGGGCTTGCGTTACGTCGGGCGAGTCGAAGCGAGGGGCAAGGCCGAGGAAGTAAGATACGTCAATTCCAGTTGTGCAATATGCACCAGCAAATGCGTATTCCGAGGCCAAGTTGTCAACGGAGTAATCAAGCGGCTGGAGCCCGAGCCGGACTTTCCCAAGTCCCGCGGGATGATCTGCGCCAGAGGCAATGCCGGAGCCTGGACCCCCTATGATCCCGACCGGGTTAAATATCCTCTGATCCGCAACGGCAAGCGCGGAGAGGGGAAATGGCGCAAAGCCACCTGGGAAGAGGCTTATAAATATATAGCGGACAAAACCAATCAGCTGGTTGCAGAAGAAGGGGGCCATCGCTCCTGCATCGGCTTTGCCTCATCCGAAGGCACCTTTCAGGAACATTACTGGAATCAGTTTCGCGAGGTTTTTGGCTCTCCCAACTCCCTGCGCCACCCGACCCTTTGTTTGAGCTCTAATATCCGCGGTTTCCAATCAGTGTTCGGCACCTACCCGGTAGCCGATCTTAAAAATGCCCGCTACGTTATCATGGCCGGCGCCAACCGGGCCGAGTCTATCTTCACCCCGGATACCATGGATATTTTCAGCCGCCCTAAGGGCAGCTACAAACTGATCTATCTCGACCCCCGCTTTACTAAAACCGCCGCCAAAGCCGATCAGTGGCTGCCCATCAAACCGGGTACCGACATGGCCTTTGCCTTGGCAATGATGCATGTGATCATCAACGAAGGCCTGCATGATCGCGAATTTGTAGAAAAGTTCTGCGAAGGTTTCGCTCAGCTGACAACCCACGTTAAACAGTACACCCCGGAATGGGCCGAGGGCGAAACCGGGATTGCAGCAGCCGATATCCGCAAGATCGCCAGAGAGTTCGCCACTACCCCCCAAGCGGTTTTCTATCCCGGCCGCCGTTCCTCCTGGCAGGGGGAAGAGGTGCAGACCCGTCGGTCCATCGCCATCTTGAACGCCCTGGTGGGCGCCTTCGACCAGCTCGGCGGCCTGTTGCCGGCAACAAACGTGCCCATGCGCTCCTATTTCTACGAACCCGCCTGGTACAACCAGACCCGACCCCGGCTGGAAAACGATGACGTAACCTTCCTCAACCCCCGGGACGGTTCTTGGGTAGCCTGGCGAGAACGGGCACTCAATAGTGACCCATACCGTATTCGCGGAATGTTCATCTACAAGCAGAACGTGCTGGAATCCGTGCCGGACCGCGAAAAAAACCTGCAGCTCTTCAACCAGCTCGATCTTATCGTCTGCATCGACACCTTCATGAGCGACACCGCCTGGTACGCCGACGTGGTCCTGCCGGAGAGCAATTATCTCGAACGCTTCGACCCGCCCAACGCCTACGGCATGGGAGGCATCGAGCCCACGGTGGTTCTGCGCCAGCCCCTCATCGACCGCCTTTACGATACCAAGCCCTGCTTTGAAATCGTCACTGAACTGGCTGCTTACTTCGAAGATGAAGATGGTTTCCCTTTGAGTGAATATTTTGAGGGCACCCCGGAAGAACATGCCCGGCAATTCGTCGCCGATCATCCTGGCGCCTGGGATAAATTGCGGGAAAAGGCCTTTTTCGCCATCCCCAAGGTGGAATTTGGGACTTTCCGCCAGGGAGGAAGAAGCTTCAATACTGCCACCGGCAAGGTCGAGCTTTACAGCGAAGATTTCGCCAGCCGGGGTCTGGACCCGCTGCCGGTTTTCCGCCGGCCCGAGGATCCCGGCCCGGACCGCTTCCGCTTTCTGGTGGGCCGCCATGCCATCCACACCAACTCCATGACAGCCGCCTTTCCGGAACTCAATTGGCATCTGCCGGAAAACGCGGTCTGGCTCAATCCCGAACCGGCCCGCCGGCTGGGAATAAAGGACGGCGACACGGTGCGGATGACCAACCGGAGCGGCAGCCAGGTCACGGTCAAGGCCAAACTAACTGAGGGGATTCGGCCCGACTGTGTTTACTTCGCTCCGGGCTACGGCTCCATCTCGCCTGGCAAATCCCTGGTTTACCAGCGCGGGGCCTCCCAAGCCGCCATTTTGGAATCTCATTTCGAGCCGATCTCCGGCAATGCCCTGATGCATGAAACCATTGTCGAAATCAGGAGGGCCTAAACCATGTCCGCTAAGAAAAACCAACGATGGGTCATGGTGATCGACCCCAGCAAATGCATCGACTGCAAGGCCTGTGATGTGGCCTGCAAACGGGAGAACAGGATCGACGCCCAGGGTCGGCGCGATACCTACCGCAACTGGATCACCAGCAAGGGAATAGAGGGGACCTATCCCAACCTCAAACAGCGTTTTGAGCCCAGCCAGTGCCAGCACTGCCAGAATCCGCCCTGCGTCAAAGTCTGCCCCACCAGCGCTTCCTACCAGACTGCCGACGGCGTGGTGGCAATCGACTACAAGCGCTGCATCGTCTGTGCCACCTGTATCCTGGCCTGCCCCTATGACGCCCGCTACAAGTCGGCCCAAACCAAAGTAATCGACAAATGCACCTTCTGTTATCACCGGATCCATGAAGGCAAGCTGCCGGCCTGCGTCGACACCTGCCCCACCAAGGTCAGGGTTTTCGGCGACCTTAATGATCCGGACAGCGAGGTTTCTCGGTTACTGGCCCAGCGCCACTATTATGTTCTTAAACCGGAAAAAGGCACCCAGCCAAGTCTTTTTTATCTTTCCTGATAGGTGATCGGCATGAATACACTTGCAGTCAACGGAAAAATCATCACCTCCCGCAGCGACCTGATCTGGGCGCTGACCGCCGGGGCTCTTAGCCTGATCGGACTGGTTGGACTGGCAAACTACCTGATCCAAGGCAATGAAGCCTACAATATCTACCGCCAGGTTCCCTGGGGCATCCTGATCTCCACCTACATTTTTTTCGTGGTTTCCAGTACCGGTCTCTGCCTGATTTCATCCCTGGGGCATGTCTTCGGCATCAAGCAGTTCGAGGTCATCGGTAAACGGGCCATCGTCATGGCGATCATCACCCTGCTTTCCGGGTTCGCGGTGATTGCCGCCGAAATCGGCTACCCCTTCCGGATGTTGATCTACAACGTGCTGACTCCCAACCTTTCAGCCGCCATCTGGTGGATGGGCACCCTTTACAGCCTTTACCTGGTATTTATCCTGATCGAGTTTCGCTTCATGATCAAGGTCAACCACAAATGGGCTGGATACGCCGGTCTGGCCGGCTTTATCGCCGGGGTCGCGGCTCATTCCAACCTCGGAGCAATTTTCGGCTATCTTGATGCCCGCCCCTGGTGGCAGGGACCATTCCTGCCGATTTATTTCATCCTGTCCGCCGCAGTCACCGGCTGTGCCATTATTATTCTGCTCTTTGCCATCCGCTATGCCCGGGAGAAAAGGCCTGACAATGTCCACGAGGCCCTGGTTACCATCAGCCGTCTCTTTGCCCTGCTCCTGGGAATTCTGCTGTTTTTTGAGGCCTGGAAGGTCTTGACCTCGCTTTACGGGGGCGCCCCGGGGAAATATGAAACCATGATGATTCTCCTGAAAGGCCCTCTATCTATGAGTTTCTGGGGTTTTGAAATCATCCTCGGCATGCTGTTGCCCTTCATTCTGCTCCTGGCCAGTAAAGGTCGTAATCTTAAAGTCGCAACCTTTGCGGCCCTGAGCAGTATAATGGGAATTTTCTTCATGCGTTACAACCTGGTGGTAACTGGCCAATTGGTACCCCTGCGCTCCGATGTGGATGCGGTTGGGGCCAATGGTCTGCTTAGTTATGCCCCATCGCTGACCGAGATCGCCATCGTCCTTGGCGGCATGGGCTTGTGCCTGCTTTTATACATCCTGGCAGGCCGAATCTTCAACCTCGATGCCGAGCAGGCCCGTTAACTGATTTACCTCAGCAGTAGTGGCCTGAGCGAAGCGTTCGTCCCGGCCAATTAACCAACCAATGAGAAAGGAGATCACATGAAACCACCTTATCTTGCCAGCGCCCTGGCGTTGCTGCTCCTGCTCTTTACCGCAGGTTGCGCAACCACCACGGCGTCAAGCCCGCCAGCTGTCGCCCCGTCGGCCGCCGGCCACACCAAAGCAGTGGAGCAGGATCCGCAAATCCGGATCACCACCGCCGAGGTCATGGACCTGTTCGCCAAGGAGTTCGGCGACGCGCCGTTGATTGAGGAAACCCTGAAGAAGAACACCTTCCTGCTGGTCGACACCCGGCCGGCCGTCCGCTTCCAGGAAGGCACCGTGCCCGGGTCGATCAACATCCCGACCCCCCGTTTCGCCCAAGAGATTCCCCAGCTGCCTCGCGACCGGACGATTATCTTCTTCTGCGGAGGGTTGGCCTGACCCTTCACCGCAGAGGCGGCGGTCGTCGCCCAAGCAAACGGTCTCACCAACATCCGCGCCTGGTACGAAGGCGAACCCGGCTGGAGCAAGGCCGGCAATTACCTTATCATCTCCACTCCTTACATCAAACGCCTGGTTGAAAGCAGCGAGCGGGAAAATTTCGTCCTGGTCGACTCCCGGCCCCATCGGGTCCACCAGAATGAGTTTATCCCCGGCTCCATTTCCGTTCCCTGGGTGCTGTTCGACCAGAAGAAAGGCCAACTGCCGGCCGACAAGAACACCCCGCTGATCTTCTACTGCGGCGGCCATCATTGCGATCTGAGCCACCAGTCGGCCGCCGCTGCCGCCAAACTGGGTTACGCCAAAGTCTTTGTTTATTCCGCCGGGTTTCCGGAATGGAAGAAGCAGGAACTGCCCCTGTGGGGCAACGAGGCCAGCGGGGTAGCGGTAGCCGCCAAGGCCGCCGACCCCGGCGCCCTGCCGGAGATTATCACCCCCGATGAGTTTCTGGCGGTGCTGGCCGCCGGCAATGTGGCCCTGGTCGACGTCCGCAGCGAGCGGGAATTTGCCACCGGCAATATTCCCGGAGCCATCAACATTCCCGACGGCGAATTCTACAACGACCTGGATGAAACCATTAAAAAACTGCCCACCGACCGGCGGGTGATCTTCATCTGCGCCACCGGCGCCCGTTCGGCCGGGGCCTTCTTCGCGGTAACCGACGAACCCGACCAGTACAAGAATCCCCATGGGGTCCAGTACCTGAGCAAAGGCATCACTTACGACGCCGACGGCAAATTCACCATTCTGCCGTAACCCCCGGCGCGGGGTATGCGGCTCCGGCACTTTTGCCGAACCGCATACCCCGCGACACCCATAGATAAGGTTGTTCCGGATGGGAGCTGATAACTCTCGTCCGCCAGCACCTGGTTTGCTCCCTGGCCACGGGCCGGATCGCTTCCTCCTCTCTGCGATCCGGTTGCGTGGCTTTTTTTTGCCGAATTTCGGGAGTACGACATAGGGGCAGCTAATCCCGGGGCAAGCAAAGGCGACGAATTATCGGAAAACCCGGGCTTCAGAAACCGCCAAGCCCAACTCGCCGACAACCCGGTGGTTCGCCAATGTTGACAAGGAAAGCCCCCCTGTGGTAAACGAACCCACTTATAAAGAAAGGGCTCAGGGATCGGGCAAAAGCCTCATTCCAGGTAAATCATTCATCCCTTGGGAAAAAGACGATGAAAAAAGTGATCGAACCAATCAAGAGTTTTGTCCGCTTCAGGCCTAAGATGAGCATCATCATTCTCGTTGTTTTCATCGCCGTCTTCACCTTTGTAAATATCGAGGTGCTGCACTACACCAGCGAGCCGGGCTTCTGCGAAATGTGTCATCCCGGCACCGACACCGGCGCCCTGAGCGAGGTCCATACCTGGCGCCAGAACATTCACGCCGAGGCCGGGGTTTACTGTCTCGACTGCCATGGCCAACCGGGCCTCTTCGGCTACAAGCGGGCCAAGATCGGCGGCCTTTACGATGTTTACGCGGAAGTATTCCTCTCGGAAGAGGAAAAGCTGGAAATCCTCAACCGGGCGGTTGAAGACCCGGAATACGCCGAAAAGCTGGTCCCCTCCACCACCTGTCTTTTCTGCCATACCGACAGCGTCAACCAGCAGATTCGCCGGGAGCGGATCATGTCGGTGGGGGTCAAGTTCCGGGAACTGGATCGCGTCAAGAACCCCGAATTCCGCCAGGCCCGGGGGATGCGGGACATTTACACCGATGAACTCAAAAGCGACATCGACCCCAACCACCAGAAGCACATGGATGCCGGCCTCACCTGCATGGATTGCCATCACCGCATGGCCCACAGCGGCGAATACCGGCAGGCGGTGGACCTCAATCGCTGCAGCGAGTGCCACCGGGAACGGGCCCGGGAGATCTCCATGTCCGACCTGACCATGGGCGAAGGGGACAGCGCGGTCACCTTCCGCCATTCCACCCACGGCATGATGTTCAGCTGTGATCAGTGTCACCTGGATCTTTTCCCGATGAAGGCCGGGGCCAGCTCAATCACCTTCGCCGATCACACCAGCAGCAACTTCTGCTATGCCTGCCATGACGGCAAGCGGGCTTCCTACGACTGCAACTCCTGTCACAGCCAGACCCCGGCTCCCGCCGACCTGACCATGGGCGAGGGCGACAGCGCCGTCACCTTCCGCCACTCCACCCACGGGGCCATGTTCAGCTGCGATCAATGCCACATGGACCTCTTTCCCATGAAGGCCGGGGCCAGCGCCATCACCTTCGCCGATCACACCAGCAGCAACTTCTGCTATTCCTGCCACAATGGCCGGATGGCCTCGTACAACTGCAACTCCTGTCACGCCAAGGCCCCGGCGCCCCAGGAGCCGATCACCTATACCATGCCGGGGTTTGCCCCGGTTGATTTCAACCACAGTTTCCACGGGGCGGTCTTCAGCTGCGACACCTGCCATCCCGAACCCTGGGAGATGCAGGCCCACGCCACTAAAATGACCATGAACGAGATGTACCAGGGCCAGTTCTGCGGGACCTGCCACAACGGCCAGGCGGCGTTTGCGGCCACGGCCTGCGTCCAATGCCACAAATAGGGAAAACCGGCAGCAGCACCGCATCTTGCGGCGATCGGCCCGGCTTGCATAGCGAACTATGCGGCGCCGGTCCGCTTGCCGCAATCTGTGGCACTGCTGCCGGTTTTCCGGCGCGATATGTCAGTTGGAATTTGCTGGCGGCTTGAACTTTAATAGCCGAGGCTTTGTGATCAAAATCCCCGGTTGGCTTTGGGCGGCCGGGGATTTTTTTGCTAGATTACCCGGACCTGGACGGTTTCGACGAATTTGCCGCCAGCCAGGATGTCGGAGAGGACGATGATCCTTTGGCCGCTGTGGACAATGCCCTTGTCCAGCAACTGCTTGATGGATCGTTCGATCGAAACTTCCGGCTCGCTGGAAAGCTTGACCACGAAGGCCTGCACCCCCCAGAAAATCCCGAGCCGGCGCCGGACATGGCTGGTGTTGGTGAAGGCGAAAATCGGGGTCGTGGGCCGGCAATTGGCCAGCAGGGCGGCCATCAGGCCCCGGCGGGTGATAACCAAAATCCCGGTCGCCTCCAGGTTGTTGCCCAGAATCGCGGCGCTGCGGGAAATTTCCACCTTGGAGCGGGCCCGGGCCGCCACCGGCAGGGCGCGGGGCTCGATGGCCGCGTTGGCCAGCGGGGCCAGACCCCGGCCCTCGGCAGCGACAAAAGGCGCGCCCGGGGGCTGGGCAAAAATTGCCGCCGAATCGGGGGATCTGGCCACCGCCGCGAAATATTCTCCTCCTTGGGCCGGCCCGGCCATACCCGGTTCGCAAGTCCCGTTCCCGGCCGGACCGAAAGCCTGCATTTGCTGGTGTTTTTCGATCCGCCGGGCCACAACGTCCATGACCTCAAGGGCCTTGAAGGGATAACGGCCGGTGGCGGTCTCGCCGGAAAGCATGATGGCATCGACCCCCTGCTGCACGGCATGGGTGATATCGGTGACCTCGGCCCGGGTCGGGGTGGGATTGACGATCATCGACTCCAGCATATGGGTGGCCACCACCACCGGTTTGCCGGACCGCCGGCACTTGCGGACAATCTCCGCCTGCAGCAGCGGCACCTCCTCGTAGGGCATTTCCGCCCCCAGATCGCCCCGGGCGATCATAATCCCGTCCGCCGCGGCGATAATCGAGTCCAACTCGGGAATGGAAGCGGCGCTTTCAATCTTGGCCACAACCTCGACGGCCACCCCCTGCCGGTCCAGGTAATGCTGGAGATCGAGGATCGGCGCGGCCGCCCTGACAAAGGAAAGCGCGATAAAATCGATCCGTTCCTCGATCCCGAAGTCGATGTCCCGCCAATCCTGTTCGGTGATTGCCGGCAGATCGGCGCTCTTGCCCCGGATATTGAGATGGCGCCGCGAACTGAGCACTCCCTCGTCAAGGCTCCGGCACCGGACATCGGTCCGGGTGATCTCCTTGACCTCGAGGCGCAGCATCCCCCCATCCACCAGGATGATATCGCCGAGGGCCACCTCGGCCACGAAACCGTCATGGCTGACCTCGACCCAGTAAGGCGCCAGCTCGGCCTGACGGCGGGTGGTCAGGGTCAGGATATCCCCCACCCGCAGGGCAAGGTCCTGCTTGAGGTCGCCACTGCGCACTTCCGCTCCCCGGGTATCGAGCATGATGGCCAGCGAGCCGGCATATTTTTTATTGTAGCGCTTGATATGGCTGATCACCCCCCGGTGCCACTCCTGGGTACCGTGGGACATATTGAGCCGAGCCACATTCATGCCCTGGTCGGCCAACTGCCGGATAGCCTCGAAGGAAGCGGTTTTCGGTCCGATGGTACAGACGATCTTGGTTTTGCGGGGCGGCTGCTCCGCCGCTACCGGCCTGGCCTGCTCATCATCCATTGGCCTTGCTCCTTGTACGCCGAGAGAAGATTAAAAACTTTCGCCGAAATTCGGCTAAGAGTATAACCGGTTAGCAAGAAATTGACCACGCCGGGAATTCGCCGGGCCGCGCGCAGCTCTTCTCGCCGCCCGGGCCGTCTCCCAGCGGGTTTTTAATATTGCGCGAATTTTTAACAACCTGGCAAGCACGGTCTAAGTTCATGCGCATCTGGAGTCTGCACCCCAAATATCTTGATCCCCGCGGCCTGGTGGCTCTGTGGCGCGAAGGGCTGCTCGCCCAGGCCGTCCTGATGGGGCAAACCAGGGGCTACACCCATCATCCTCAATTGAGGCGCTTCCGGGAGCAACCAAGCCCCGGCGGCTCGATCGCCCAATACCTGCTGATCGTCCACCAGGAGGCGGTAAATCGCGGTTACCGCTTCAAGGCCGAAAAAATCAACCCCGCCCGAGCGAGTCGGCAGCTTTCGGTCACCGAGGAGCAGCTTATGTTCGAATGGCACCACCTGCGGGAAAAATTGCAAAGAAGGGATCCGGCCTGGCTGGCCCGTTGGGACTTGACCAGGCGCCCCCGGGTTCATCCTCTTTTCCGGGTGGTGCCGGGCCCGGTGGCGGATTGGGAAAGAGGATTTACACCCCCTGGCCGCTCCGCTATATTAAAAAAGATTGAACCAATTGTTAACCAGGACTAAGGAGGGACCAATTATGAAATTGCTGGTTGTTTACTATTCGATGTACGGCCACATCTACCGCATGGCCCAGGCGGTGGCCGAGGGCGCCGCCGCGGTGGCGGGGACGGAAGTAATCCTGCGCCGGGTTCCCGAAACCCTGCCCGCCGAGGTCCTGACCAAAATGGGGGCGACGGAAGCGGCCCGCCAACAGGACCAGGTGCCGGTCTGCACCCTCGATGAACTGGCCGGGGCCGACGCGGTTATTTTCGGCACCCCGACCCGCTTCGGCAACATGTGCGGCCAGATGCGCCAGTTTCTCGACTCAACCGGCCAGCTCTGGGCCCAGGGGAGCCTGGTGGGCAAGGCCGGCAGTGTCTTTACCAGCTCCAATACCCAGCACGGCGGCCAGGAGTCGACCATCCTCAGTTTCCATATCACCCTGCTCCACCAGGGCATGGTGGTGGTCGGCCTGCCCTACGCCTTTCCGGGCTTGATGGAAGCCGCCGAGGTGTCGGGGGGCACTCCCTACGGCGCCTCCACCATCGCCGGCGCCGACGGCAGCCGGCTGCCCAGTGAAAACGAACTGGCCGGGGCCCGCTATCAGGGCGAACATGTGGCCAAGATCGCCCAAAAGCTCAGCTCCTGAGGGGCTGATCGGCAAGACTGTCACAAGCCCGAACCGGCGCGGCCGGCCAGGCGGGCGCGCACATCGGGAAACAAGTTCAGGTCGGTGTGGGGAAGAAACTGGGAGGCGGTGTACTGTTCCTGGAAGGCCGGCACCTCGGAGAGTTCGAAGCTGGTCATCCGCCGCACCACCGCGACCACGTCGCGGCGGATATGGTTGCTCATCTCGCTCATCCAGGCCCCCAGCAGGGCGCCGTTGCCCACGTAGATGATCTTCTCGGCGGCGATCTCCGGCAGCAGCCCCACGGTGATCGCCGCGTCGAGATCGAGGTAGCTGCCGAAGGCTCCGGCCAGGATCACCTGCTCCAAGTCATCCATGCTCAGCCCCACCTCCTCCACCAGGGTCTTGGCCCCGGCGTAGATCGCCGCCTTGGCCCGGATGAAGTTTTCGATATCCACCTCGTTGAGCACGATGTCATGCTCGCCGCCACTCTCCCGCCGCCAGGCCAGGACATACTCCCAGCCGCTGCCGCCCTCGCGCAGCCGGGGAGAGGCCGATTGGCGCCGAAATTTGCCCCGGTGATCGATCATTCCATGCTCGAAGAGGGCGGCGATCAGGATCAGCAGGCCGGAGCCGCAGATGCCCAGCGGGGGCCGGTTGCCCACGGTCTGCAAGGTTGGTTCCAGGGTGGCGGGATCGAGGCTGAAATCGCTGATGGCCCCGGCCGCCGCCCGCATCCCGTGGGTGATGCCGCCGCCCTCGAAGGCCGGGCCGGCCGAACAGGCGGCGCAGACCAGCCACTCCCGGTTGCCGATGACGATCTCGGCATTGGTGCCGATATCGATGTAAAGGGTCAGCTTGGCGGTGCGGTACATTCCCGAGCCCATCACCCCGGCCACGATATCGCCGCCGACATAGCTGGAGATGGCGGGATACGGCAGGGCCACGGCATGCTGGGGCAGGTTGATGCCGAGATCGGCGGCCCGCAGGGGCGGCAGAAAGGTACTGACCGGCACGTAGGGGGCCCGGCGGATCTGGCGGGGATCGAGCCCCAGCAGCAGGTGGGTCATGGTGGTATTGGCGGCCAGGGTCAGCGAGGCAATCTCGGCACGTTGCACCGCCCCCTTGGCCTCCTCTTCCGGGGGGTGGGCCCTGGCCAGCAGCCCATCAAGCACCTTGTTGATGGTGCCGACAACCAGTTCTTGCATTAATTCCAGGCCCCGGGGTTTTTCAGCGTAAATGATCCGGGAGATCACATCCTCGCCGTAACTGAGCTGGGCGTTGTAATCGCCGCCGCGGGCCAGCACTTTGCCGCTGTTGAGGTCGATCAAAAGGCCGTAAACCGAAGTGGTGCCGATATCAAAGGCCAGGCCGAAGTTGCGGTGGGTCCAGTTGCCGGGCTGGATATCCATGATGAAGTTCTTGCCCCGACGCACCGGCCGGGCCAGGGTGACGGTGACCCGGAAATCGTCGGCCCGCAAAGCGGCGGGCATTTTGCGCAGGACCGGGAGGGCGACGACCATCCGCCGTTCGCCGTACTGGTGATTGAGGGCGGTGATAACCCGGGCGGCGTCGGCCCGGTTGTCGGCAGAGGTGGCCCGGGGCAGTTCGAGGAAAAATTTCTCCACCGGCGGCAGAAAAAGCCCGTTTTGGCGCAAATCGTCGATGGCGTAGACATGCATCCGGGCCCGGTTGCGGCCCGCGACCCCGGTGGTGAGTCCCCCCTGGCCCAGGCCGGATTCCAGGGGGATCCGCACCACCAGATCGCCGGTCACCACCGTCCGGCAGGCCTGACGCTGGCCGACGCGATATTCGGCGGCGCTGATTTTCTCGCTCTGGCCGCCCCTTGCCTCTCCTTCCTCGACGATGACCCGGCATTTGCCGCAGACCCCGCTGCCGCCGCAGGAGGCGTTGACATGGAGACCGGCCTGCCGGGCCGCCGCCAGCAGGGATTCGCCGACGGCAACCGTTACCGTGCGGCCCCCCGGCAGAAAAGTCACCTTGGCCTTATCGCTCATGGCAACGATGCCATACTTTGCGCCTGGCCGGGCCCGGCCGGAATCATCCCGGCTGCAGCGGCCCTTGTCAATTGGAGCGCTCCAGCACCTTGAATTGCCCCCGATCCTCATCGGTCAGTTCGGCCGCCCCCTTGAGGGTCCAGTGGCCGACCCAGTTCTTGAACAACTGCAGGTTCGGGGCGCGTTCTTCGTCGTCATTGCCCAGATGCCTGTACATATTGCCCGGCTGGCCGTCGGGGGTGTTGGCGCCGTCGTCGAGGCGGCGCATCAGGGCTCCGGCCTCGGCGCCGCTGACCACGATCATCATTTGCTCATAGCTGTTGAGCCGTGGTCCCACCATCATCGCCGCGTATTTTTCCTTGTCGGCATCGAACATCTCAAAGGTGGGGGAATACTCACCGTGGCAGGCATAGCAGCGCCGCTCCATCAGGGGCTTGATGTCATCGACATAGGTCACGGCTTGCTGAACCCCGGCTAGAGCCGGGGCTCCCCCCAGCACGGCGGTTGCGACTACGGCCAAAATCAGCTTTTTCATCACGATCCTCCCGGGAAAAAATGTGGTTGTGGATGGGTTGCCGATATGGGATACTTAACGGCTAGGTGTGCTCTCCCAAGCAGGCCCGCCCCGCTTGCTTTGTCAGATGTTCCAACAGTCATTGGACCCTTGCTAGAGCAAGTATCGCTCAGCCAGGGCCGGCCTGTCAAGCCGGCTCCGGATCATCGCCCCAAACAGGTGCCCCGGCACCCCGTGACAGCCAGCAATGAAGATAATCAACAAACTTAAGAAAAAATGGCGGTGGCCCACGCGCGAGGACCTACGGCGCTTCCCTTTTTTTTCAGGGAAGGTCCTGGCCGCGGCGGTGATGCTCGTCATTCTGCTGCTGCCGGTTTTTTACCTCCGGCATCTCGACCGGCAACTGCGCACCCATTTTGACGGCCAGCGCTGGGAGATCCCGGCTCGGGTTTATGCCAGATCCCTGGAGTTGTACCCCGGCCTGGCGCTGAGCGCCGAGCTCTTGCGGCGGGAACTTGAACTGGCCGGTTACCGCCAGGACCGGCAATTGGCCTCTGCCGGCAGTTACCATCTTGCCGGGGCAACCCTGAACCTCCATACCCGGGCTTTTGATTTCGGCAACAGTCAAGAGCCCGCCCGCCACCTGATGATCCGTTTTGCCAGCGACCGGATCACGGCCCTGGCAACCAGCGCTGGCCAACCCCTGGAGTTGGTGCGGCTCGATCCCGCCCCGATTGCCGCCTTTCATCCCCTGCAGCACGAAGATAGGGTACTGGTTGGCCGGCAGGAGATTCCGGAGGCTCTGGTGCAGGCCCTGCTGGCGGTTGAGGATCGCAACTTCTACCATCACCGCGGCCTCGATTTCCGGGGAATCGGCCGGGCTTTGCTGGCCAATCTGCGGGCCCGGGCCACCGTCCAGGGCGGCAGCACCCTGACCCAGCAGTTGATCAAGAACATGTACCTGACCCGGGAGCGGACCTGGGGCCGCAAGCTCAACGAAGCGGTCATGGCGTTAATGCTGGAGCGGCGCTATGATAAGGAAGAAATCATCACCGCCTACATCAATGAGGTTTTCCTCGGACAGGACGGGCGCAGGGCCATTCATGGCTTCGGTCTGGCCAGCCAGTTCTATTTCCGGCGCCAGTTGAGCGATCTTGAGCTGCCCGAGCTGGCCCTGCTTGTCGGCCTGGCGAAAGGGCCGAGCTACTACGACCCCCGGCGCTTTCCTGAGCGGAGCCGGCAACGGCGGGACGTGGTGCTCCAGACGATGGTCGCGGCCGGATTCATCAGCCCGGCCGCAGCGGAGCAGGCCCAGGCCGCCGCTCTGGCCCAGGACCTGCATGCTACCGGCGGCAGCACCCTCTTCCCGGCCTTTGTCGGCCTGGTCCACCGCCAGTTGCGGGAAAATTACCGGGAGGAAGACCTCACCGGCCAGGGCTTGCAGATTTTCACCACCCTGGATCCCCAGGTCCAATGGCGGGTTGAACAGGCCCTCGATGACATCGTGACCCAGCTGGAGCGCCAGACCGGTCACCAGCGGATTCAGGCGGCGGTAGTGGTCAGCCGTTATGACTCGGGGGAGATCGAAGCCCTCGCCGGCAGCCGGATTGCCGGCGACCGCGGCTTCAACCGGGCGGTCGACGCCCGGCGGCCCATCGGCTCGCTGATCAAGCCGGCGGTCTACCTCTGCGCCCTGGAAAACGGTTATGATCTGACCAGCCTGCTGGAAGACCGGGCCATCGTGGTCGACCTGGAAGATGGCAGCCAATGGCGACCCCGCAACTACGACCAGCAGGAACACGGGACCGTACCGCTCTACGAGGCTTTGGCCCAGAGCTACAACCTGGCCACCGTTCGTTTGGGGCTGGAACTGGGGCTGGGCCGGGTTATCGCCACCCTGGAGCGCCTGGGGTTGCAACGCCCCGTTAAGCCCTACCCCTCGCTGCTGCTGGGCGCCCTTGAGCTCTCGCCCTTAGAGGTAAGCCAGTTTTACCAGACCATGGCCAGCGGCGGGTTCTACAGCCCCCAGCGGGTGATCAACCGGGTGACGGCGGCCGACAATCAGCCCCTGGAGCGCTTTCCGATCAGGGTGGAACAGCGGCTGGAGCCGGAACCGGCCTTTCTGATCAATTCCGCCATGCAAAAAACCATCAGCCAGGGCACCGGGCGCCCCCTAGCCGCTTACCTGCCGGCCGGCCTGGCCCCGGCCGGCAAGACCGGCTCTACCGACGGCCTGCGCGACAGTTGGTTCGCCGGTTTTACCGGCGACCGGCTGGTGGTGGTCTGGCTCGGCCTGGACGATAATCGGCCCCTGGGCTTGAGCGGCGCCAGCGGCGCCCTGCTGGTCTGGGGCGAGATAATCCGGGCCCTGGGCAGCCGCCCTCTGGAACTGGCCACTCCGCCCGCCATCGAGTGGGCCTGGTACGATCCCCAACGCCGGGAGCGAGTGCGCTTCCGCACCGCTCAGGCGATTCAGCTCCCCTTTGTCGCCGCCAAGGTGCCGGCAACGGTCGACCGCCCGCCAGGGAGCGGGCACGACTTTGACGAGCGGGGCTGGCTGGGCCGCAAACTGGACCAACTTATGCGAGGACGGCAATGAGATATCTGACTGGTTTGCTGATTTTGCTGATACTGCTGCTGGCCGGCTGTCAATGGGCCGCAATGAGTCCCCCCCCTCCCCGGCCGGAACCGGAACCGATCGCCGTTGCCCCGCCATCGAGCCCTCTGCTGGCCAGCGCCCAACAGGCCCTGGCCCGCGATGATCTGGCCGGCGCCGAAGGCTACCTGGAACGGGCCATCCGCCTCGACTCCCGCAATCCCCTGCTCTGGCACACCCTGGCCCAAACCAAGTATCGCCAGGGTGATTATCCCCAGACGATTCAGCTTGGCCGCCGCTCCAACGCCCTGCTGCCCCCCAATTCCTCCCTGCATCGGGAAAATTTGCGGCTGATGGCCGCGGCCCATCGCCAACTGGGACAGGAAGAGCAGGCGCGGAAGTTGGAAGCTGAACTGTAACTCTCCCTCGCCAACAGCCCAGGGCAAGGGCTTCAATTGTCGCTTGGCCGCCGGGGCGCCACCGCCCAAAAAATTCCCCCAGCCTCTACTCCTTGCCGCTAGACCCCCGCCGCAACTATGGTTATTTTAGGTTATAGTTAGTTATTATCAGTTTTATGCAAAAATTAATGTTGACTTATGCCAACCATAAAAGCTAGATAATCTTATAAGCTTACCTTTGCCAGCGGAGGATCGCGTGAAAAGCTTGCTGTCTACCAAAGAAGTGGCCCAATTGCTCGATGTCAACGAAAAGATGGTCTATGGCCTGATTGCCGATAAAGGTTTGCCGGCCACCAAAATCACCGGCAAATGGCTGTTTCCCCGGCACCTGGTCGAGCAGTGGCTTGAAAACAACACCGAGAACCTGCCCACCCCGGTCCCGCCGCTGCCGCCTTATCACGGATTGCTTATTGTGGCCGGCAGCGATGATCCCCTGCTGGAGCGGACCCTGAACCTCTTCAACCGGACCTATCCCGAACAGTTGGCGGTGTATGGCAACGTGGGCAGCTTCGGCGGGCTCAGGGCGCTGAAGGACAACCGCTGTCATATCGCCTCCAGCCATCTCATCCAGGAGGACGACGGCGACTTCAATTTCCGCTTTGCCTCGGAAGAGCTGAGCGAACCGCCGGTGGTGGTCAACTTCTGCTTTCGCGAGCAGGGCCTGCTGCTGGCCCGGGGCAACCCTTTGCAAATTAATGCGATGGCCGATCTGGGTACCAGGGATTTGCGGGTGATCAACCGCCCGCCAACCACCGGCACCCGGTTGCTGTTCGACCAACAACTGGCCCGAGCCGGGATATCGGGGCCGGCCCTGGCCGGCTATGGCCGGGAGGTATCCCGCCACCTCGATGTGGGGCTGGCCGTACTTGCCGGCCAGGCCGATGCCGGACCGGCCATTCGGGCGGTGGCCGGCATTCTGGGGCTGGACTTTCTGCCACTGGGCCGGGAACGCTTCGATCTGCTGATTTATCGGGAACGTTATTTCGACAAGGGAGTTCAACAGTTTCTCGGGCTATTGCACGATTCGGCCTTCCGGCAGTTGGCCGCCGACCTGGAGGGCTATGATCTGGCCCAGACCGGGCAGACCGTCTATCCCCGGGAAACCGACAGTGGAGGGGGATGAGGAGGCGACCAAAAGTCGCTATGGGAAAGTTTGCCAACCAAAATTGGAGGAAAAAAGTGATGAGAAAATTGCTGCCAACCCTTATCGGCCTTTTTGTAATGCTGACGGCCACCCCCGCCCTGACCCAGGAGAAGGTGATCATGATGAGCACCACCACCAGTACCGAGGCCTCGGGGCTGCTGGGCTATCTGTTGCCGGAATTCACCAAGGACACCGGGATCACCGTCCGGGTCATGGCTAAGGGAACCGGGGCGTCCCTGCGGGACGGCATGGACGGCAACGCCGACGTGATCTTCGTCCATGATGTCGCCCGGGAAGAAAAATTTGTCGCGGAGGGCTACGGCACCAAGCGTTACTACGTGATGTACAACGACTTTATCATCGTCGGGCCGGCAAACGACCCGGCGGGAATCGGCAAGGCCCCCGATGCCGCCGCAGCCCTGCAGAGGATCGCCGCCGCCGCGGCCCCCTTTGTCTCCCGGGGCGACGACAGCGGCACCCATGCCCGGGAAAGGCAACTCTGGCAGGCCACCGGCCTGCCCTTGACCGAGGCCCGGTCTCCCCGGGACGGGGATGGCTGGTATTTCTCCATCGGCCAGGGCATGGGCGAAGCCCTGATCTTCGCCGAGGAAAAAAATGGCTATGTATTGGCCGACCGGGGCACCTATCTGCAGTACAAATTCGGCCGCCAGCAGCCCTATGAGCTGGAAATCGTCTACGAAGGCGACGACATGTTGAAAAATCCCTACGGGGTGATTCCGGTCAATCCGGCCAAGCATCCCCATGTCAAATTCGAACTGGCCGACACCTTCGCCCGCTGGCTGGTATCCGAACGAGGCCAGCAGGTCATCGGCAATTATAAATTGCACGGCCAGTTGCTGTTCTTCCCCGACGCCAAGTAAACCCCCGCTGGGCAGCGGGGCCGGACCGGCGACCAAGCCCGGCCCCGCTGAACGGCGGACCAAGCCACCCTGCGACTGCTACTAGCCTGTGATCAGGATTTTCGCCCCATGGACTTTCTCGGCCAAAGTTTCATTACCGCCCTGCAGATGATCTGGTCCCTGGACCCGGAGATGTACTTCATCGTCTACATCTCCCTCTACGTAAGCTTTTTCTCCACCCTGATAGCTTCGATCTTAGGAGTGCCGCTGGGTTTTTTAATCGCGGTCAAGAAATTTCGCGGCAAGCGGGTGGTGATTACAATTATGAACACCCTGCTGGCCTTGCCCACCGTGGTAATCGGTCTGCTGGTTTACGCTTTTCTATCCCGGCGGGGGATGCTCGGCCACCTGGGCCTGCTCTACACCCCCAAGGCGATCATCATCGGGCAGATAATCCTGATCCTGCCCTGGGTAGCCACCTTCACCATGGCCGCGGTCAGCCGCATCGATCAGCGCTACCGGAGCACCGCCCTGACCCTGGGAGCTTCCACCTTCCAAGCCGTGCTGGTGGTGGCCCGGGAGGCCCGCTTCGGCATTCTGGCGGCGATCATCGCCGCCTTTGGCCGGGTAATCGCCGAAATCGGGATCGCCATGATGTTGGGCGGCAACATCAAGGGTTTTACCCGGACCATGACCACCGCCATGGCCCTCGAGCACAACAAGGGGGAATTTACCCTGGCCGTGGCCCTGGGCATCGTGCTGCTGACCGTCAGCCTGGTGATGAACGCGGCTTTGCAGTTGATCCAGGGCCGCTACGGAGGTGAGCGATGAGTCTTTATCACCTGCGCGGCCTGCGCCAGATTTTTGCCCGGCGCACGGTGCTGGACCTGGCCGAACTGGAACTGGCTACTGGCGGCAGTTACGCCCTGCTGGGCCCCAACGGGTGCGGCAAAACCACCCTGCTGCACATTCTGGCCTTTCTCGTGCCCCCGGCCGGTGGCGAGATCCGCTTCAAGGGCCGCCTGGTGGAATGGCGCGAACCATCCCTGCGCGCCCTGCGCCAGCAGGTAGTACTGGTAGACCAGCATCCCATCATGTTCACCAGCACGGTTTTGAAGAACGTGGAGTATGGCCCCGCTTTGCGGGGAATGGCGACCCAGCAGCGCCGCCGGCTGGCCGAACAATGCCTGGAACGGGTGGGGATGGGGGAATTCGCCGATCGGCCGGCCCATCTGCTTTCGGGCGGCGAAACCCAGCGAATAGCCATTGCCCGGGCCCTGGCCTGTGAGCCGGAGGTCTTGCTTTTTGATGAGCCCACCGCCAGCGTGGATGTAGAGAACCAGGCGGTTATCGAGAAAATCTTGGCCGAGTTGCGGGGGGAAAAGCATATTTCCATCATCTTTGCCACCCACCGCCAACTGGAAGCCGCCAAACTGGCCGATGAGCGGATTTTCCTCTTTGCCGGCAAACTGACCGGCCCGGGCGGCGAAAATCTGCTGACCGCCCACCTGGAACAACGGAATGGCCGGTCGATCTGCCGCCTGAGCAAGCAAATCGTCCTAGAGGTCCCAGGAAGCGGAACCGGCCGGGCTCGGGTAATGATCAACCCCGAAGGCATCATGGTTAAACCGTTAGGACAAAGCGATCACAACCCTCAGGGAGAAACCACCTACCCCGCCCGGGTGGTGCAGATGACCGTCGAGGGCGAACGGATCAAGCTCCTGCTGGATCTAGGGATCTCCCTGCAGGCGCTATCGACCAGAGAGGCGGTGGCCGCCTCCGGTATTATGGCCGGCGACCGGGTGCAGATCGCCTTCAAACCCGGAGCCGTCCAACTGGCCCCGCGGTCGAATTAAGCGGCGAGGCACAGTTCCGGCGGCAGGACAATTTGGACCATGAATTTCAGGAGGGCCGACTGAAACTAGCGCCGGTGATTGGGCTTGTAACGATGGCAGCTGCAAAACAGCTCCCAGGACATCAATCTTGGGGGGCCGGGGAATTCCGGCTGACGACCATTAATTGGCAAAGGAAAAAAGGTGAAAATATGCAGAGAACAATACTTTATGCCCTTATTTTTACGGCCTCGTTTCTGTTTCCAACGATGACCCCGGCCGCAGAGATAAACCTTTACGCCGCCGGCAGTCTCCGGGCGGCCCTAAGCGATGTGGCCAAGGCCTTTGAACAGCATACAGGCACCATGGTCAAAGGGGCGTTCGCCCCTTCGGGCCTCCTTCGTCAGCGGATAGAAAAGGGGGAAGAGGCAAATGTTTTCGCTTCGGCCAACATGGAGCATCCCCAAACCTTGGTGAACAAGGGCCAGAGTGGTCCCGTGGTGCTTTTCGCCCGCAACAACCTGTGTACTCTGGCCCAGCCTGAAGTTGCTGTTTCCTCTACCACATTGTTGGAGGTCATGCTAATCCCTGAAATAAAGCTGGGAACCTCCACCCCAGTGGCCGACCCTTCCGGAGATTACGCCTGGCAGCTCTTTGAAAAAGCCGAAAGGGTAAGAGCAGGCAGTTTTAAAAAGCTTTCAGATAAGGCCTTGCCCTTGACCGGGGGGCCGGACAGCCCCAAGGCTCCTGAAGGGCGCAATCTTTATGCCTGGGTAATGCAGGAAAAGCAAGCCGATGTCTTTTTGACCTATTGCACCAATGCCGTCCTGGCTCGAAAAGAGGCCCCGGAGTTGCAGATCATTCAAGTTCCGCCGGAGCTCTCAGTCGGGGCCGATTACGGCCTGATCGTGCTTGACGGATCATCCCTGGAAGCCTGGCGGTTTGCCATGTTCATTCTGGCCCCTGAAGGCCAGAAGATCCTCGCCGGCTACGGTTTCGTAGCGGAAGGACTCCCGGCTGAATAAAGTGGTTTGCCAGGGGAGGAAGTTGTTTTCAGCTTAAACTTGAAAAATCAGGTGATTTCTGCAAGGGCTTCAACCATTTGCTCCAAGAACACGACGGCTTTTTGCTCAGGTCGAGAGGCTTTTTAGGCAACTTATAATCTCCAGGGAGGAAAAGAAATGTGCGCTCAATACTTTGAGGGAAAAACGCTGAGAATGGCTACCACCACCAGCACCCAGGATTCGGGACTCTTGGATCTGCTGAATCCCGTTTTCGCAAAGGACACCGGGGCAAAAGTGACCGTCCATGCGAAAGGAAGCGGGGCTGCCCTGCAGATGGCAATGAACAAAAAAGTGGATCTCGTGTTCGTTCACAGCCGGACGGAGGAGGATAAGTTCATCGCCGATGGCTACGGAGTCAACCGCCGAGATGTGATGTACAATGATTTTGTTGTCGTCGGTCCCAATAATGATCCTGCCGGCCTAAAGGGAGTCTCTGACGTTACTGCGGCTTTTTGCCGTTTGAAAGCAGGAGGGGAAATGGGTAACGCCCAGTTTATTTCCCGTAATGATGCTTCAGGCACCCATCATCGGGAATTGGACATCTGGGGAGCGGCCTGCATTCGTCCCGCCTTGTTAACCAATACCGCATGGTACAAGATGAGCGGCAAGGGCATGGGGGAAACCCTTAAGGCCGCGAACGAGACGGCCGCCTATACCCTTGCCGACCGAGGAACTTGGCTCAAATTGAAAAAAGATATGAAGAATCTCAGCATTCTGCTGGAAGGCCCCCTGAAAGCCGGAGACCCCCGCCTGATGAATCCTTATGGAATTATTGCCGTAAATCCAATGTTTAATGCCAGCGCCAATTATACTTTGGCCATGGCCTATATTGCCTTTGTAACCTCGAATATAGGGCAAAAATTAATAAGCAAATACAAGTTTAACGGGGATCAGCTCTTTGTACCGGACACAAAATAGTTCAATTTGCAATATTTTGCTGCTTGTCACAGACAAAAAACGAAAAAGGGCAGCCCGGCGCAAGTGCCGGGCTGCCCTTTACTATTTGGGTGGTGAGCGGAGCGGGATTCGAACCCACGACCTTTAGCTCCGGAGGCTAACGCTCTATCCAGCTGAGCTACCCGCCCACGAAAAAAAATCAGTGCCGCAGCAGCCTGGCAAAGCGGTTGCTCCGTGCGCGGATTTTACGTCCGCTTCAATACCACGGATTCGTCCGGCCGTAAAGATTTTTATCGCCGCCCCGGCCGACGCCGGCGCGGGCGCGGAGCCTCCCGGGCAAAGAGCAGCCAGCGGCTGTCCTTACTGACCACCACCCCGGCGGCCAGATGGGCGATCACCCCCTGCCCCCCCTTGGCCGCCCCCCGCAACAACTGCTCGATCTGGCGGCCGGCGGGCTGAAGGGCCAAGGCCAGCAGGGCCTTTTCCAGCAAGCGGCGCCGCAGGGCCCGGGGCTGGCTGTTGAAAACCTCCAGGGCCAAGGCAACTTCCACCGGAGCGCCGTTGACCAGGGGCGCCGCAGCTCCGGACGCCGGCTGCGGTTGGGCCTGCCGGTAAATCCCGGCCGCCAGGGAATCCAGCAACTCTTCCTCCTCCTGCAAGACCAGGGCGGTCCGGCACAGGGTTTCCCGGAGGTTGGGATTGAAGCGCCTCTCCAGCCAGGGCAGCAACTCCAACCTCACCCGGTTGCGGACAAAACGCAAGTCGCGATTGGAACTGTCCTCGGCATAACTGATTCCGCGCTGCTCGAGGTAGGTCAGCACTTCCGCCTTGCCGACCGCCAGCAGCGGGCGGATAATCCGGCCCCGGGCCAGCGGGGCCATGCCGCTCAAGCCGCCGCGGGCCGTGCCCCGCAACAGGCGCAGCAGCAACTCCTCGGCCTGATCGTCGGCGGTATGGGCCACGGCGATGCGCCGGGCCCCGGTTGCCGTCGCCACCTCGCTGAAAAAAGCGTAGCGCAGGTCCCGGGCGGCATGCTCCAGGGACAGGCCCCGGCGGCGGGCGTATTCCCGGGTCGCGACCCGGCCGCAACGCCAGGGAATAGCGAGGCGTTCGCCCACCGCCATCACCAATTGCCGCTCCGCTTCGGTTTCCGCCGGGCGCAGACCATGATCGACATAGACCGCCAGCAGGCTGAAGCCCAGGGGCTCCGCCAGGGCGTGCAGGGCATGGAGCAGGGCCAGGGAGTCGGGGCCGGCGGAAACCCCCACCAGGACCAACTCTCCCCGCCCGACCAGATCATGACGGATGATGCTCTTTTTAACTTTTTTTTCCAGCGGATGCATGGGCGCCAGGATCGGGTATAATGAGCGAAAAGTGGAGGAAATCATTGCCAAGCCAGGCATTGTTGCCGATACTATAGAGTTTCAAGGCTCCCGGCACAAGACCCAAGTAAGGGGGCCAATCCCCGGAGCCGGACCGGTTTTTATTCCCCGGCTCAAATTGTGTGCCTTCAACCAGGAGGATCTAACCCATGAAAGTTCGCAAGGCGGTAATTCCCGTCGCCGGCCTGGGGACCCGTTTTCTCCCCGCCAGCAAGGCGATTCCCAAGGAGATGCTGACCATTGTCGATCGCCCCACCATTCAGTATATCGTCGAGGAGGTGGTGGCCTCGGGCATCGAAGTTATCATCTTCATCACCAGCGAGGGCAAATCGGCCATCGAGAACCATTTCGATTACGACTTTGAGCTCGATACCCTGCTGCGCCAGAAAAACAAGCTCGATCTCTGCGAGGAGGTCTGCCATATTTCCAACCTCATCGATATTATCTCGGTGCGCCAGAAAAAGCCCCTGGGGCTGGGCCACGCCATCTGGAGCGCCCGCAACGTGGTGGGCAACGAGCCTTTCCTGGTGCTGCTGGGCGACGACCTGGTCCTCTCCGACAACCTGCCCTGCAGCCAGCAGATGCTCAACCTCTTCGAGGAGGTTCAGGAATCCATTGTCGCCATTCAGCAGGTGACGCCGGAAGAAGCAAGCCAGTACGGGATTGTCGAGGGAGAAAAATTGCGGGAAGGAGTCTACCAGGTGAAAAGGATGGTGGAAAAACCGCCTCCCGGCACCACCGATTCCGATCTGGCGATCATCGGCCGCTATATCCTGCAGCCGGAAATTTTCGATATTCTGGGCAAAACCACCCCCGGCCACGGCGGCGAGATCCAGCTTACCGACGCCCTCCAGGCCCTGGCCAAACGGCGGTCGATGTATGCCTACCAATTCGAGGGCACCCGCTTTGACGCCGGTGACAAGCTGGGCTACCTCAAGGCCATCGTGGCCTTTGCCCTCCGCCATCCCAGCCTGGGGGATGATTTCGCCGGGCATCTTAAAAAAGTCTGTGCCTCGCTCTAAGCGACGCCGCTGATGGATTCCGAACTTCCCCTGTATTTCGAAGTAGCGGTGGCTGCGCCGGTCCCCCAGTCCCTGACCTACGCGCCGCCGGCCGGGGTCGTCGCCCCCCTGCCCCCCGGCCATCGCCTGCTGGTTCCCCTGGGACGGCGCCAGGTTACCGGCTACCTGTTGGCCTGCGTGACCTCCCCGCCGCCTTCCCCGCCGGGCCGGGAGGCCGGATCAGCCGAGGCTGACCGCCCCAATAAATGGGGCAAAATCCGCCCCGCCCTGGCCCTTCTCGATCCTGAGCCTCTGTTTCCGGCGGCCATGGTGCCCTTTTTCCGCTGGATCGCCGAATATTACCACCACCCCATCGGCGAGGTGATCCAATGCGCCCTGCCCGCCGGCCTCAACCGCCGGAGTGCCCGGGTCGTCGAGCTGACTCCGGCCGGGGCTCTGGCCCTGGCCCCCTTGCTCGAGTCAGGAAAAAACACTACCCCCCCCAACGCGACTCAGACCCAGCCACCCAGGTCGGCGACCAGGACCAAAGACGCGCCGGCTGGCGGCCAGCAGGAAGAAAATCCGGCCTGGCTGGCCGAACTGCTGGCCAAGGGTCGGCTCAGCCCGACCCTAAGCGCCCGAATTATCCGCCAGCGCCGCAGCCCCCTGCCGCACTGGCAAAAACAGGGCTGGATCCGGCTTGACTCCCTCCTTTGCCGGGAAAGCATCCGGATCAAAACCGAAACCGTAATTACCCCCGTCTCGACCGGCGGAACCCCGGACGACATCGCCGGCCAACTGAAGCCGGCGGAAGCCAAAACCCTGGCCCTCCTGCACGAACTGGCCGGGGATAATCCCCAGGGGGTGCCCCGGCGGGAACTGCTCAAAAAATACCCCGGGGCCGCCCGGGCCCTGAGCGGCCTGCTGGCCCGCCACCTGGTCCGGAGCCGGGAGCAGCGCCGTTACCGCGACCCCTTTGGCGACGCTCCCCCCTTTTTCCCCAAACCCGCCGCCCTCAGCACCGAGCAGGAGGAGGTCCTGGCCCGGTTGCGGCCGGCCCTGGCCGCCAAGGCCTATGCTCCCTTTTTGCTCCATGGCATCACCGGCAGCGGCAAAACCGAGATCTATTTGCGGGCCGCGGAAGAGGTCCTGGCCCAGGGCCGCCAGGTCCTGGTCCTGGTCCCGGAAATCGCCCTGGCCACCCAACTGGAAGGCCATTTCTGCTCCCGCTTCGGCAACGCCGTGGCCCTGCTCCACAGCGGCCTTTCCGGCGGCCAGCGTTTCGACCAGTGGAGCCTGCTGCTCAAGGGTGAGGCCCGGATTGCCATCGGGGCCCGTTCGGCGATTTTTGCCCCCCTGGCCGATCCCGGCCTGATCATCGTCGACGAGGAACACGATCCGGCTTACAAGCAGGAAGACGGCCTGCGTTACAACGCCCGCGATCTCGCCCTGTTGCGCGGCCTGCAGCAGCAGGCCACGGTCATTCTCGGCTCGGCAACCCCGGCGGTCAGCAGCTACTACCAGGCCGAAAAGGGCAAGTTCCGGTTGCTGACCATGACTCGCCGGGTGGAAGACCGCCCCCTGCCGACGGTGCAAGTCGTCGACCTCAAGGAAGTTAAGACTGTTTCCGGCTTCCCGCCGCTTTTTTCGCCCCAGTTGGTCCGGGCTCTGAAGGAAAACCTGGCCGCCGGCCAGCAATCGCTGGTCTTTCTCAACCGCCGGGGATTCGCCAACCTGATGCTCTGCAAGGATTGCGGCCGCCCGGTCCAGTGCGAGCACTGCCAGGTCAGCCTGACCCTGCATAAAAAGGCCGGAGTGCTGCTCTGCCACCACTGCGGCTACCGCCGGCCCCGGGAGACCGTCTGTCCCCATTGCCGCTCGGGATCCCTGGTGGCGGCCGGATTCGGCACCGAGCGGCTGGAGGATGAGCTGCGCCGCCACTTTCCCGCCGCCCGCCTGGCCCGGCTGGACCAGGACACCACCCGCGACCGCAAGCAATTTATGGCGGTGCTCAAGGCGGTCCGCGACCGCCAGGTGGACATCCTGGTCGGCACCCAGATGATCACCAAGGGACATCATTTCCCCGCCGTGACCCTGGTGGGGATCGTCTGGGCCGACGCCGGCCTGGGAATCCCCGATTTCAAAGCGGCGGAAAGAACCTTCCAACTGCTGACCCAGGTTACCGGCCGGGCCGGCCGCGAAGAGCTGCCGGGCCGGGTCATCGTCCAGACCCTGCAGGCCGACCATTACAGCGTTGCCCTGGCCCAGGCCCATGACTACCGGACGCTCTATGAAAAAGAGATCGCCCTGCGGCGCCGGCTCAATTTTCCCCCCTTCGGCCGGCTGATCAACCTCCGCTTCGACGGCGAACAGGAAGAGCGGGTCCGGGACATCGCCCTCCAGCTGGGCCGGCTCGCCGGTGAGGGCGGTGACCGCCGGGTCAGCGTGCTGGGACCGGCTCCCGCGCCGCTTTCCCGCCTCAAGGGCCGTTATCGCTGGCAACTGCTGCTCAAGGGCGGCGAGGTAAAGCCCCTGCACCGGCTCTGTCGCCGGCTGCTGGCCGAATTTGCCCGGCTGCCCGGCGCTTCCACCGTCAAATTGAGTCTGGACGTCGATCCCGAAAACATGTTATAGATTGCTCAACGTCCAGCAGCTGCGTATTTTTGCGCGAACAGGCCCGGCGACATAGCGTTGCTATCGTCGCCGGAACTTCTTGGCATAAACCGCGACCCGGCCGCAGGTTGAGCGGTTGCGTCAGCTTGGGACCGCCGGTCCTGCAAATGGCATTTTCTGTTGCGGTTAACCCCAACGGCACAGTTTTCATGGCTATCAAACCCATTGTCAAATTTCCGGTTGCCAGCCTCAAGAGCAAGGCCCAGCCGGTTACCGCCTTCGATGATGAGCTACGGCGGCTGGTGGCTGATATGATCGACACCATGCGCGACGCTCCCGGCGTCGGGCTGGCCGCCCCCCAGATCGGGGTCCCCCTGCGGGTGGCGGTGATCGCCGGCAATGCGACTCTCCCTGAGGAACCTGCGCCGGAGGAGGTGGCCGCCGACTCCCAACCCTCCGGGCCTGAAGCCGAAGCAGTGCCCCCCTTGGTCCTGGTTAACCCTGAAATAGTCGCCGCCGAAGGCGAGCAGGTGGGAGAAGAGGGCTGTCTCAGCGTCCGTGATTATTTCTCCAACGTCAAACGCTTTGCCAGGATCCGGGTCAAGGCCCAGGATCTTGACGGCCGGGCCCTGGATTTCGAGGCCGAGGACTTTTTTGCCCGGGTTATCCAGCACGAACTCGACCATCTCGACGGCACCCTCTTTCTCGATCGGCTCAGTTCGCTGAAAAGGGCTCTCTACAAGAAAAGACTCAAAAAAATTCTCCAGGCGGAAGAGGAAAATGAGCAAAACTAAGCCCGCCCGCATCGTCTATATGGGCACCCCGGATTTTGCCCTGGAGCCCCTGCAGGCCCTGCTCGAGCACGGAGAAGAGGTGGCGGCGGTGGTTTGCCAGCCCGATCGCCCCAAGGGGCGGGGCAAAAAACTAAGCCCGCCGCCGACCAAGGAGCTGGCCTTAAGCCGCGGAATTCCGGTGCTGCAGCCCAGCGACATCCGCACCCCGGAGTTTCTGGCCGCAATCCGGGCTCTTAAGCCGGACTGCCTGGTGGTGGCCGCCTACGGCCGGATTCTGCCCGGGCCGCTGCTCAACCTGCCGCCCCTGGGCACCATCAACGTGCACGGCTCCCTGCTGCCGGCCTACCGGGGGGCCGCCCCGATCCAGTGGGCGATTCTCAACGGCGAGAGTGAAACCGGTGTTACCATCATGCAGATGGACGAAGGGATGGACACCGGCGACATTCTCCTCCAGCGCCCCCTGACCATCCAGCCCGACGATACCAGTGCCAGCCTGGCCATCAGAATGGCGGTCCTGGGCGGCCAAGCCCTGGTGGAAGCCCTGGATCTGCTCCGGGCCGGCAAGCTGACCCGGAGCAAACAGGACGACAGCCGGGCCACCCTGGCCCCGCCCCTGAACAAAGAGATGAGCCCCATTGACTGGACCCGGCCGGCGGCCCGGATTTCCTGCCAGATCCGCGGCCTCGACCCTTGGCCGTTGGCCCGGACCACCCTGCACGGCCAAGGCATTCGCCTCTTCAAGCCCGAGGTGGCCAGCGAGCCGGCCGGAGCGCCGCCGGGTACCATCACCATGCTGCAGCCGGAAAGCAACCGGCTGGGAATCTCCACCGGCGAGGGTTGCCTGCTGGTCGGTGAAATTCAGCGGGAAGGGGGCAAGCGCCTGTCCATCAGCGCTTTCCATCGCGGTCATCCCCTGGCTTTGGGCCAACGCTTCGGTTCTCAGGGGTAAAAGTTCAGCAGCACCGCATCTTCGGGCGATCAGCCCCGGCGGCATACTGGAGTATAGCCGCCGGGGCTGCTTGCCCGAATTTGCAGCACTGCTGAGCTTTTACCGGCTTGGAAGGCCATTAAACTAAAGAACCAAAACACCACCTCCTCGGCAGGTCAATCTTGCTCCCTTACGGCGATATTTTTTATGAATCAGGCCCCGCCTCCCGCCATTGCTTATCTTGACTGCTTTTCCGGGGTTGCCGGGGATATGCTGCTGGCCGCCTTGCTCGATGCCGGACTGCCGTTGGCTCATTTGCGGGCCCAGCTTAGCCTGCTGCCGCTTGCCGGCTATGACCTGGACTATGGTTCGACCCGCCAGGGGGCCATCCGGGCCGGCCGCCTGCGGGTGCCGGTCAGCAGCGCCCAGCTCCCTCGTTCCTGGCGCGCCATCCGCGCCCTGCTGGCAGAATCGCGGTTAGAAGCGGGAGTCAAGGAGCGGGCCCGGCAAATTTTCTCCCTGCTGGCCTCGGCCGAGGCCAAGGTTCATGGCCTGGAGCCGGAGGAGGTCCATTTCCACGAAGTCGGGGCGGTGGACTCCCTTGTCGATATCGTCGGGGTCGCCATCGGGCTCGACTATTTTGCCGTTGAACGGCTGGTCTGCTCACCCCTGCCCCTGGGCCGGGGCTGGGTGCAAACCAGCCACGGCCCGCTGCCCCTGCCCGCCCCCGCCACCCTGGAGCTGCTGCGCGATCTGCCGGTGTACGGGCTTGATCTGGCCATGGAATTGGTCACTCCCACCGGGGCGGCCATTGTTAAAGCCCTGGCCGCCGATTTCGGCCCGCCGCCACCGATGACCCTGCAACACCTGGGCTATGGCGCCGGGAGCAGCCAGCGCCCCGACGGCAAGCCCAACCTGCTGCGGCTGCTCATCGGCCGGCCGCAAGCTCCCGCCGAGGCCCAGAGCGTCGAAGTGATCGAAACCCAGTTGGATGACTGGTCCGGCGAGAGCTTCCCCTATCTCTGCGAACGCCTCTTCGCCCTGGGAGCCCTGGATGTCTCCCTGACTCCGCTGCTGATGAAGAAAGGGCGCCCCGGCTATCTATTACGGGTGCTGGCCGAACCGGCAGCCGCCCATGGCTTGAAGAACTGCCTGCTCAGCGAAACCACCGCCATCGGCCTGCGATTCCGCCGCGAGCAGCGGCTGACCCTGCCCCGGCAAAGCGGGGTCGTGGCCACTCCCTGGGGAGAAATCGCGGTCAAAAAAGTCGAAACCCCCAGCGGTTCGGTGCTTTACCCGGAGTACGAATCCTGCCGGGTGGCGGCCAGGAACCACGACGTCCCCCTGGTTCGCATTCAGGCGCACGTCGCCGCGACGGCTGTCGGCGAATTCCGGCCGGAGCCGGCGGCAAATGCAGATCCGGCCGCCAAATCCGCCGCCCACAGGTCAGTTCAGGATCAGGAGCAAGATCGTGGATAGACTGATCATGCTGCTGGCCACCGGTTTCGGCCTGGGCCGCCTGCCCAAAGCCCCAGGCACCTGGGGCACCCTGGCGGCCTTCCCCATTCAATTCGCCCTGCTGGGCCTGGCTCCCCTGCCTTATGCCCTCTGGCTGGGGGGAATCATCATCCTGGCGATCCTGATCGCCGGGGCCGCCGAGAAAATCCTCGACCGGCCCGACCCCGGCATGGTGGTGATCGACGAGGTCGCGGGGATGCTGATCGCCCTGATCGCCGTTCCCGCCACCCCCCTCGCCTGGCTGCTGGCTTTCGCCCTCTTTCGCTTTTTCGATATCCTCAAACCCTTTCCCATCCGGCTCATCGACCGGCGCTGCCACGGTGGTCTGGGCATCGTTCTCGACGATCTTCTGGCCGGGGTTTATGCCCTGGCCTGCATCCACCTGCTGCTCTATCTCTTTCCGGCTATCGCCGGCGGCTAAGAGTTCCCGCCCGGGGCCGACTTTACCCGCCCAAGCCGGCAGGGCCAGCGTGGCCAAGCCCGGGTAAAGTCCGGCCTTGGCAAGCAGAGCAGAAACCTGCCCATGTTCACCCTGCCCGCCGGCTCAGCAACCAACCGGCAAAAACTGATTGAGAAAATCCCCGTTTTGGTTTTTCCTGCAGTATCGTTATTGCCGCCGGCCGGACCGGCCGGCATTTTCTCCGACCAGCCCGCCGGACGCCAACCGTGGCCGGCGAAACTAATCACATCTCTGCAGGCAAAAGGTGGATCAATATGGCCGCAACGGGCAAGCAACCAAAAAAGGCCGGACGCAAAAGGGATAAAATCCTGTTGCTGGGCTCCCAGGTTCGGATTACCAACCTGCCGGTTAAGGAGGTCAGCCTGCTGCGGGAGGGCAGCCTGCCGGCCTACGGCTACAATCCCGGCGACCAGGTCGAACTGCTGGCCGGCGAGGTCAGCATCGAGCAGGGCCGCCTGGAGCAAACCCATACCTGGCTTGCCACTTACCTCGGCCGGGCCGGTCTTTATCCGGCCATCGCCACCTTCACTTACGGCGAACAGAAGGAGATTTACCAGATTTTTCGCAACCGCCAAACCGGCCGGGATGGCGGCCCGGAAAAAGGCTGGTTCATGTTCCAGCAGTTTCTGCCCTCCGAAGGCCGCCGGGTCAGCACCCGCACCCTGGAGATCAACAAGCAAAACCAAGCGATTTTAAGCCAGAACCGGGCGATCATGGTGGTCGACGATTCCGGTCGGCCACCCACGGCCACCGCCGACTTCAAGCAACTGAACCCCGAGGCCTGGGTGATCGCCCTGGGCATCGGGGTGGCCCACTGGCAAAGCTGGGCCCGGCAGTTCGGGCCAAAATTCTGCCTATTCTGCCGGCTCTCCGACCTGGAAACCACCCGGATGGAAATGGACAGTTCGGTAATCTGGGAAACCATCGTAGCCATGGCCCTGCGGGCCCTGAAAACCTCCGAGGTCGGCTTGTGGCAGGATGGCAAGTTTCTCTGCCATATCGTGATCGAGATGTATCCCCACGGAGTCATGTATCTGGGCCCCGACGGGGGCTATTTCCGCCACCGGCGGGGTTGTCTGCCGGAGAAAAGTTCGCCCCGCCATAAAGGATCGGCCCCCTGCTATGACACCCTGGCCACCACCCTCCTGGCCAGCGACTGGCTCCAGGCCGGGCAGCCTTTCTTCTGCCGCAACGCCTTTTTCGATTACTCGACCCGGCTGCTCAACAACTGGCAACTGCTCAACCGCGACGGCTACGCCTTCGATAAAATCCTGCGTTTTCCCGAACTGGACTTCGCCTCCATCTATCCCACCGGCGAGGCCTGTTCGTTTATTGAAAACGAGAGCGATCCCTGTTTCATTGATCTGCCCGAACTGACCCCCGATTTCGAACGGGTGCTGGATGTGGTTTCCTGCCAGCAGTGGCACGAGGAGAAGAAGGAAGCGATTCGCGGTTTTTTCCCCTGGCCGGCCAGCGCTTACGTCCGCCAGCGCCTGGGAGCAATGACCAGCGATTGCGTGGGAGTTATCGCCGAGGTTCTCCATTACCTGAAAAACGAGGTGAGCTGGAAAAACGGCTTTGCCGATCTGCGGATGTTCAATGTCGGCAACCTGCGCACCACCGATCCGGCGGAAATCGAACCGGTGATGACCCTGCAGAACGTCATGGACTCCTACGTTTCCCGGGAGCAGGTGCAAAGGCCTCTCTGCGTCGGAGTTTTCGGCCCGCCGGGCTCGGGCAAGTCCTTTGCCGTCAAGGAGGTGGCCAAGGTTATCGGACGGCGGTTCGATATCAGCCCCTTTGATTTTTTCGAATTCAACCTGACCCAGTTCGATGGACCGGCGGAAATCAACAGCGCCATCGACGCGATCCGGGCCTCGGTGGCCAAGGGCAAGGTCCCCATCGTCTTCTGGGACGAATTCGACTGCCGCTACGATCATCATGAATTCGGCTATCTGCGCTATTTCCTGCCGGCCATGCAGGACGGCATCACCTATGTCCACGGGGTCCCCTACAACATCGGCCGGTCGATCTTCGTCTTCGCCGGCGGGGTCAAGGCCAGCTACGACGGCATGGCCGCCCTGCTGGGCAGCGCCGACCCCGGCACCCAGCAACTGGTCCGGACCCTTAAGATTCCCGATTTTTTAAGCCGCTTGCGGGTGGTGCTCGATATCGACGACATCGAAATCTCTTCCGAACTGCTCTGCAGCAAGGCGGGGTCCAACGATTTGGCCCGGCTGCGACGGATCCTGATCAAGCGGGCCTTCATCATCGCCCACCAGATGGATACCCACTGGAAAAAGGCAGCCCGCAAGACCTCGGGGCTGCTGCTGCGGCTCCTGCTGGCCGAATACAAGTTCGGCGCCCGTTCCATCGAGGCGGTGATCGAGGCCTCGGGGGCCTCGGATCGCCTGGTCTACGGTCTGCCGGAATTGATCGCCCCCTCGGCCGCCCGAGTCCACGCCAACTGGCGGGTGGAACTGGAAAGGCTGGTGGACCTGGCCCGCAAACAGCAGGGTCTGCGCGAAATCTGGTAGATCCCGACGCGGTCCCGATAGTTGGGTTGCCGCCGAACAAGCGGGATACAACGGGATGGTTGTCAGGACCGCCGGCAGGGAGGTGCAAACGGGGGTAGGAGGAATATTTTGCAGGAAAGGATTGACAGCAACTAGTTGCCTAAATTAGTTTGGACTATCCGAAAAAACTTATGAGGGAACTATCGCATGGCCAAAAGCGGGAAGCGACTCAGTGCCAGCCTGGAAGATTATCTCGAGACCATTTACCATATCGTGGAGGAAAAGCAGGTGGCCCGGGCCAAGGAAATCTCCGCCCGGCTCAAGGTCAGCCGCTCCTCGGTAACCGAGGCCTTCCGCTCCCTTTCCCAGAAGGGGCTGATCAATTATGCCCCCTACGAGGTGATAACCCTGACCCCGACCGGCACCAAAGCGGCCCGGGACGTAATCCAGCGTCACCGGGCCCTCAAGAATTTTTTTCTGCGGGTGCTGGCGGTGGAGGAAGACTTGGCCGAGGAAGGCGCCTGCCGGATCGAACATACCGCCCCCCGGGAAATAATCGACCGCCTCAGCCAATTGATGAACTACATCGATGAATGCCCCCAGGGCGGGGCAGAGTGGCTCGCCAATTTCAGCCGTTACTGTAAAACCGGCCAAACCCCGGTCAAGTGCCAGGAGTGCGCCGCCCCGGCGCCGGAAAAGTGATCAACCCCGGCTGACAGACCGAAACCGGGCCGGGCGAACCAATCGGCAACCGTCCCGACATTTCAGTTTCAGCCGCATTTGCCGGCTAACCGTCCTGCCTCGGCTAGATCCCGCCGGGGCCAAGAGACTTCCCCGCTCCTTACCCCCAGCTGCCGGCGGACAACCCCGCCTGGCAAGGACGCCCGCCCTTATCGGGCCGGGCGAGCATCCCGCGACCAGACGAGGGTTACTTCAGGACGGCCAGGGCCTGGGCCAGCCGCCGCATCCCTTCTGCCAGGATAGCCATCGAGGTGGCGAAGGAGAAGCGGATAAACTGGTCGGCGCCGAAGGCTACCCCCGGTACCGTCGCCAGCAGCGCCTCTTCCAGCAGATAGTCGGCCAGGGCCACCGAATCATTGATTTCCTTGCCGCCCGGGGTTTCGCGCCCGTAATAAGCAGACAGGTTGGGGAACACGTAAAAGGCGCCGCGGGGACGCACGCAGGTTACGCCGGGAATGGCGGTCAGGGCCTTGATCATGAAATCCAGGCGGGGTACGAAGGCGTCGCGCATGGTGATCGGAAAATCCTGGGAGCCGGTGAGGGCGGCCAGGGCCGCCTTCTGGGCCACCGAGGACGGATTGGAAGTGGATTGACTCTGAATCTTGTTCATCGCCGCGATGATATGCTTGGGTCCAGCGGTATAGCCGATCCGCCAGCCGGTCATGGCAAACGATTTGGAAACCCCGTTGAGAATCAGGGTCTGTTGCTGCAGCCGGGGATCGACATCGAGGATATGGGGCAACTTGGCGGCCCCGTAAACGATGGTGTCATAAATATCATCGGAAATCACCACCCAGCCCTGTGCCAGGGCCATCTGGGCGATGGCCTCCAGGGCCCCGGCCGAGAGGACCGAACCGGTGGGATTGGAGGGGCTGTTCAGAATAATCCCCCGGGTTTTGGGGCCGGCGTATTGCTGCAGCACCGCCGGGTCGAGGTCGAAGTCGCTTTTTTCATCCAGGGGCACGATCACCGGGGTCGCCCCCGCCAGCTGGACGATCGGCGGATAGCTGACCCAGTAGGGGGCCGGCACCAGCACCTCGTCGCCGGGCCCGAAAAGGGCTTGGGCCATGTTGTATAGACCGTGCTTGCCGCCGCAGCTGACCTGAATCTGATCGGGCCGGTACTGCCAGCCGTGATCGGTGGCCAGGCGCTCACAAACCGCCTCCCGCAAGGGCAAAATACCCGGCACCGGGGTATAGCGGGTAAAACCTTGGTCAATGGCGGCCTTGCCCGCCTCGCAGACATGGGGCGGAGTATCGAAATCCGGTTCGCCGACACTGAAATTGAGGACATCGGCCCCCTCGGCCTTCAGGGCCTTGGCCTTGGCATCCACCGCCAGGGTGGGCGAGGCCTTGATTTCTTTCACTCTTGCCGCCAACGCAATGATGGGAGCATCCATAATCGTCGCAACCTCCGTCCGTTTAGTGCAAAATTTGACACCCCGGCCCCAAGACCGCCATAATCTCTTACGGCTCTGACCAAGCGACTGATTGCCGAGGGTGCCCTGCCGGCGCGGCTATTTTGGCCAAGCCGACAAATTGTTAACTCCAGCCTGAATTACCGACTCACAGATAGCTTTATAGACCGCTTATGCCACTGGGAACATCAAGAAAATAACTAGAAACCATGGCTTTGCCCACTCACCAAGCTCCGTGTCGGGAAGATTGGCTAATTGGCCGGCTCGCCACCCGCAAGCGCCGACCACGTTGCCGCCGGCCCGTTATTCAATAATCCACCCGCACCAGGGTCAAGCCGCAAGCCGGTGCGGTGGGACCGGCCTGGGAACGATCGCCGGAGGCCAGCAATTCGGCCAGGGAAGCCATTTCCCGGCGACCCCGGCCGATTTCCAACAGGGTCCCGACCAGATTGCGGACCATATGACGGAGAAAGCCGTCCCCGGTTACGGAGAAAAAGAACTCGTCCTCCTCTCCCTGCTGCCGCTCCAGGCTAAGGTGGTGCAGCCGCCGCACCCCTCCCCGGCCTGATTCCCTGGTCCGGTCGCGCGATCCGGCGGCCTCGAAGGCGGAGAAGTCGTGCTCCCCCAGCAATTGCGGCAAGGCGGCCCGGACCGTCGCCGGGGCGAAAGGGCCGGGGAAATGGGCGCTGTAGAGTCGCCGCCAGGGCGGCATAACCGCGGCCGTGGAGAAACAGTAGTGATAAGTCTTGCCCCGGGCGCTAAATCGGGCATGAAAAGAAGGATCAACCTCGCTGGCGGCCAGAATGCGGATATCCCCCGGCAGCATACTGTTCAGGCCCCGCCGGTAAGCGGCCAGGGGCAGGCGCACGGGGGCCTGGAAATTGGCCACCATCTCCCGGGCGTGAACCCCGGCATCGGTACGCCCGGCCCCGTGCAGCACCACCGCCTCTCCCAGCATCCGGGCCAGGGCATCCTCGATGGCGGCCTGGATGGTGGGCCGGTTAAGCTGGCGCTGCCAACCCCCATAAGCGCTGCCGTCATAGGCAATGGCCAGCCGGATGTTAACCATCAGGGAAAGAGCGGAACCAACTGTCCCAGACCCTGCTCCTCGGGCAAACCGCAGAGCAGGTTCATGTTCTGCACCGCCTGGCCCGCCGCCCCCTTGACCAGGTTGTCAATGGCGGCCAGCACGATCACCCGCCGATTACGCTGATCAACCCGCAGGGCCAGATCGCAGAAATTGCTGCCCCGGACATACTGGGTGGCGGGCAACTGCCCCCCATCCAGGACCCGGACAAAAGGCTCATCCCGATAAAATTCCCGGACAACCCGCTCCAGTTCGGCCTGGTCATGTTCGCCCCGCAGATCCGCATAAATGGTGCTTAGCATGCCCCGGGACATCGGCACCAGGTGGGGGGTGAAGGTGACCGTCAGAGGCTGACCATAAAGCTCGCTCAGTTCCTGCTCGATTTCCGGGGTATGGCGATGGGCCCCGACCTTGTAAGCCCGAAAACCCTCGGTGACCTCGCAATAGAGGGTCCCGGTCTGGGCGGTGCGGCCGGCCCCGGAGGTTCCGCTCTTGGCGTCGATGATCAGGCTGGCGGGGTCGATACAGCCCGCCTTGAGCAGAGGAGCCAGGGCCAGCAGGACACTGGTGGGATAGCAGCCGGGGTTGGCCACCAGGCGGGCGCCGGCGATGGCCGCCCGATGGATTTCCGGCAGGCCGTAAACCGCTTCGGGCAGCAGCTCGGGGGCCGAATGAGCCTGGTACCACTGTTCGTAAACCCGGCGGTCGTGGAGACGGAAATCGGCGGAGAGATCCACCACCTTGGCTCCCCTGGCCAGCAGGCCGGGGACCACCGCCATCGCGGTCTGGTGGGGAACGGCGGTGAAAAAGAAGTCGGCCCGGTCGGCGACCGCCAGCCCGGCCGGATCCTCGCAGACCAGCTCGGTTCTGCCAGCCAGATGGGGAAAAACCCGGGCCAAAGGCTGGCCCGCGTACTGGCGGGAGGTCGCCAGGGTAAGCTCCACGCCGGGATGATTGGCCAGCAACCGCGCCAGTTCGGCCCCGGTATAGCCCGAAGCTCCGATAATTCCAACCCTTATCATCACCAAACTCCCTTCAAATAATAAATTCGCTGATCAAAAAAACGGATCCACTCAGCCTGGCCCAAGCAAAGCGCCCAACTGCGCCGCAGAACACGGGCAAAAAAAATGGGAAGGGGCTCTTCCTGAGCGCCTTCCCATTTTTGCTTTCCGCATAGGCTGTAGATCCGAAGCCGCCGGAGCGCCTCCGCTCCCCCGTTAACGCTTGGAGAACTGGAACCGGGCCCGCGCACCACGCTGACCGTACTTCTTCCGCTCCTTGCTCCGGGGATCACGGGTCAACAGGCCAGCCCGCTTGAGGGTGGTCCGCAACTCGGGATCGGCTTCGGTCAGGGCCCGGGTAATCCCGTGGCGCAGGGCCTCGGCCTGGGCGTTCTTGCCGCCGCCCCGCAGGGTGGCCATGACATCGAACTTGGCCTGAGTATCGGTCAGCACCAGAGGCTTCTCCACCACCGCCTTGGAATAATTGCCGGCGTCGAAATACTCTTCCACCGCCATCTTGTTAACCTGAATCTTTCCACTGCCGGGTTTCAACCAGACCCGGGCAACCGCGGTCTTGCGCTTGCCGGTGGCGTAAAAGCTGTTGTCTGCCATGATTTCTCCGAACTCTCTTATAGGTATGGACTTAGAACTGCAAGGTTTCCGGCTGCTGGGCCTGGTGAGGGTGCTCGGAGCCGACGTAGACCTTGAGCTTCTTAAGCTGCTTGCGGCCCAGGGAATTCTTGGGCAGCATGCCTTTGACAGCCCGGTAAACCAGCTCCTCGGGTTTGCGCTCCCGCAGCTTGGCGGCGGTTTCCTCTTTCAGGCCGCCCATGTAACCGGTGTGCCGATAATAAACTTTGGCATCCCACTTGTTGCCGGTGAGCCGGACCTTGTCGGCATTGAGCACCACGACAAAATCACCGGTATCCATAAAGGTGCTGTAAATCGGCTTGTGTTTGCCGCGCAACCGGGTGGCGATTTCCGATGCCAGGCGACCCAGAACCATGTCCTCGGCATCCACCACATACCATTTGCGGTCGACTTCCTTGACCGGTGTAAGATGGGTTTTCATAAACATTCCCCTAAGATACAGACAAAATTACCTAGACCGCGGGCACCAGGCCCCGACCAAAGAGAAAAAGGTTCGATACATGCTCGAACCTTTGTTATACGCGATTGGAGCGGGAAACGAGATTCGAACTCGCGACTTCAACCTTGGCAAGGTTGCACTCTACCACTGAGTTATTCCCGCCCAGCAGGTTACTCTGTTCAAAGGGGGACTTTATAACAGCGGACCGGTGGCTTGTCAACAAAAAATCCGGCCGATGACCTTTTCGGTTTTGCCTGGACCGCCAACAAAAACGTACTGTCCTCTTGCCTTTCCAACCCGCTCCTTGGTAGAGTGAAAAATGTTCAACCTCGCCGCACCTTGAAACGGTCAGAGTCCCGCCAGGCCGCAATAAAAAAGCGGGCACTGGCCACACTGTCCGGCGGTAGCGCTGGACTTTCAGCACCGAACGGCATGACCGTTCTGCCGCCATCGTCCCATTTATATTGATCGACCGATCCCAAGGGCCAGTTCCCCGGGGTGAACCATGGCAAAAGGAAGCTCATTATGACCACCGCCAAAGCGCGCCGGGGCGAGATTCATCGCCAGACCAGAGAAACCGATATCAAGTTGAACTTAACCCTGGACGGCCAGGGCCGGACCGCCATCAACAGCGGAGTCGGCTTCATGGACCATATGCTGACCCTGCTGGCGGTCCATGGTTTTTTCGACCTGGAGATCAAGGCCAGCGGCGACACCGAGGTTGACGACCATCACAGCGTCGAAGACCTCGGCATCGCCCTGGGCCAGGCCCTGAAACAGGCCCTGGCCGAGATGGGCGGCATCCGCCGCTACGGCATGGCGGCGGTTCCCATGGACGAAGCCCTGGTCAGGGTCACCCTGGACTGCTCCAACCGGCCCTACCTCCATTACGGGGTTACGGTCCCGGACAGCAAGGTGGGCGCCTTCGACACCGCTCTGGTCAAGGAATTTCTGCGGGCCTTTACCCTGCACGGCGGCATCACCCTGCATGTGGAAATGGCCCATGGCGAAAACAGCCACCATATTCTGGAGGCCGTTTTCAAAGCCCTGGGCCGGGCCCTGGACCAGGCCGTCGCCCCGGAAAGCCGTCTGGCCGGGCCGCTTTCCAGCAAGGGTACCCTTTAAAACAGGTAAAACCATGAACAGAAAAGGTAAACCGGCCCTGGCGGCAACCCTGGTCCTCCTCCTGGTCCTGGCGGGCGCCTGCGGCACCCGGCAACCGGATGTTACCCTCATTCCCGCCAAGGACCTGCCCGGCAGCATCCTGGTCGTTCCGGTGACCATCGCCCAAGACCCCCAGGGCACCCGCGACGAAACGACCCGGCAAGAACTGGAAAAAGGGCGCGAAGTCCTGGCTGAACTGGTGGCAGAATTCCTGACAGACCGTCCCCATCTGCGCTTTGCCACCACAGCGCAATTGACCGAGGTGATTCCTGATTACAGCGGCGATCCGCAAGCGGTCGCAAGCGCCGCCGGCCGGCTCGGGACCGATGCGGCCCTGGTCATTACCCTGCACCGCTACCAGGAGCGCCAGGGGGGGCCTTATGCCGTGGCCGCCCCGGCATCGGCGGCTTTCGAGTTCCGGCTGATTGCCAGTGCCGATCTGCAAGTACTCTGCTCGGGGAGATTTGACGAAACCCAGAAAGCCCTGTCCGAAAACGTGCTCGACTTTTTCACCGCGGCCCGCCGCAAGTTCCGCTGGCTGACGGTGGAAGAATTGCTGCGGGATGGCTTGCGAACCAAACTGGAGACCTGTCCCGCCCTGCAGGAACCCGGCCCCGCCCAGCGCTGAAAACCCATGCCCCGGCTGATTCCCTCGGAAATCAACCGCCTGGTCGGCCAGGCCATGCACCGCTACCGGATGCTGGAAGACGGCGACCGGGTTCTGATCGCCGTCTCCGGCGGAATCGACAGCCTGGTGCTCTGTCGGCTACTGGATTTCTGGCGCCAAAAAGCGCCCATCAACTATGAACTGCTGGCGGTTCACCTGGATATGGGTTTTGCCGGCTACATGCCCAGGCCGGCACTCTATTACCGCAACCCTTTGTCGGCGGAACAAGCGGTCGACCACCACTCCCCGGCAGAAAGTCCCCCAATCGTCCCCCTGACCGGCACCTCCGCGGCGGTTCGGGCTCAGCTGGAGAAAATCGGCCTGCCCTGCCACATAGAGGTAACCCCCTTTGGCCCCGAAGCCCTGGAGGCCGAAGGCGGCAAAAACGGCTGCTATCACTGTTCCAGCCGCCGCCGGTCCCGGCTTTTCGCCCTGGCCCGGGAGAAAGGCTGCAACAAACTGGCCCTGGGCCATCACCAGGAAGACATCATCGAAACTTTTTTTCTTAACCTGCTTTATGGCGGCAATCTCAGCACCATGGTCCCCAACCAGCGCTTATTTCAAGGCCGCCTGGAGTTGATCCGCCCCCTGGCGTTACTCGACAAGAATATGGTCCGCCACTTAGGTGAAATCTTCGAGGTTGAGCCGGTGGCCAACCCCTGCCCACTCACCGAAAATTCCCGCCGCCGGGAGGTCCGCGACCTGCTGGCCACGATTACCAAAGGCGACCCCCGTCGCCGGGCCAGCATATTCGCCGCCCTGGGCAACGTCCGCCGGGACTATTTACTCTAGCTGAAAAGACCGAGACCTATTCCGCCGCCGAGCCGCGGCTACTCCTCTGCCGGCCCATCGAAGGTCGCCATGGCGTAGCGCACCCGCTCCTCGGTGGTGGCATGTCCGGGCGTCAGGGCCTCAATCTGGCGGAGGCGGGGGAGCAGACCCTGGTCGTTGGCCAGCTGGATCGCAAGACCCGGGCGAGCGTTGAGTTCCAGCAACAGGGCCCCCCGTGCTTGATCCAGGACGATATCGGCGCCCAGATACCCCAGGCCGGTCATCTCGTGGCAACGGGCGGCCAGGGTTAGAATGCCCGGCCAGTCCGGAATTTGGATCTGTTCAAAGATCTTGCCGGTATCGGGGTGGGCGGTCAGGGGCAGCGAGTACTGAACCGCCTTCAGGCAACGGCCGGTTGCAATATCGAGACCAACTCCCACCGCCCCTTGGTGCAGGTTGGCCTTGCCGTCGGACTCCTGGGTGGCCAGGCGCAGCATCGCCATCACCGGGTAACCCTGGAAAACGATCACCCGGATATCGGGGATTCCTTGATGAGAATAGCCTTGAAAGCGATCATCGAGATTGACCAGTTCCTCGACGATAGCCACGTCGGGAGTCCCGGCCAGCGAGTGGAGTCCCGCCAGGATATTGGAGACATGCCGCTTGATATCGCCAATGGCCAGCCGCTTGCCTGACGCTTTGAGATAGTAACCCGCCCCCTGTTCCTTGATGACCAGGATCCCCTTGCCGCCGGAGCCCTTGGCGGGCTTGACAACGAAGCCGGCCAGGGGGCGCAGCAACTCTTCGATTTTTCTGATCCGGTACTGCTCCCGGACGACAAAGCAGAGGCCGGGCACCGGAATGTCGTGCCGCTGGGCCAGGTATTTGGTTTTAAGCTTATCATCGACCAGGGGGTAGAGCCGGCGGGGATTATAGCGGCCGATGAAGTCCACGTTGCGGCAATTCATGCCGAGAATGCCCAACTGCCGCAGGCGGTGAACCCCGATGAACCACTTCACGGTTCAACCCGCGGGGACATGGCCCGAAAACGGCGCAACTCCAGAAGCTTATAGCCGGTGTAGTTGCCCATCAACATAATGAGGGCCACAATAACCAGGTTGATTTCGGGGAAATGAAAACTCAGATGGCCCATGACCGGCCATTGCATCAGCAAATAGGCCAGCACCGCCACCAGCAGGCTGCCTCCCCCCTGGATCAGCACCTCCCGGGGACCTTCGTCCTCCCAGAGCACCGACATCCGCTCGATGGTCCAGGCGATGATGATGATGGGAAAGAAGGTCACCGTCATCCCGGTGTTGAAGCCCAACTGGTAACCGAAAAGGCTGGAAAAGATAATCACGAAAATGACAATGATGACGACGGTGGAGATTCGGGCGACCAGCAGCAGATTCAGGCCTGACAGATAACCGCGCAACAGGAGGCCGAAGGCCACGATGGAAACAAAACTCACCAGGCCGGGCAGCAGGGTTGTCTTCAAGAAAGCAAGGGCGATCAGAATGGGCATAAAGGTCCCCGAGGTCTGCACCCCCACCATGATGCGCATAAAAACCAGCACCAGGGCTCCCGCCGGCAACAGCAGGAGAATCCGGAGCATATTCTGCTCCTCCACCGGCAGCTTGTGGACACCCAGAAAGGCGAAGCCCGATTCATCAACGGCGGCCCGGGCCAGTTGAACAGCGGAGACATTCTGGCTCATCATGGCAAAGCGGACCTGGGAGTTGCGGCCCCCGCTGACATCCAGCAGCGAACGCTCGTCCTGGCTCCAGAGCAGAAAGTTGTCCGGGATCCCCTGGCGGGCGGTCTCGGGATCAAAAAGCTGCCAGCGATCGGTAACAAAAACTTCCAGCAGCGGTACCAGCCGCTGGTTGCGGCGGCCATCTTCCAGGGAGATGCCATGGACGACGCGGGTGGGCAGATTGCTATAATTGAGCAGCTTCTCCAGCAACGGCACCAGGGGGGTGCCGGCCAGCAGCAAGGCCGCGTTCTGGCCCGGTTCCGGAGCGGCCAGGAGCTTGATCATTTCCCGGGTCAGGCTTGCCGGCGTACTGGAAGTGGCATGGGCCGAAGCCAGCAACTGGCGGGCGGCCAGTTCTTCCGCTTCATCCCAGTGGACGTTGGCGGCCGCCGGCACCGGGACGCTTTCCGGCCGCCGGTCATCCCGGCGGGGCACCAGTTGGATCTTGTAATAGAGGGTCTGGGGGCCATCGGCCTGGCGGATAGACCATTCCCCGCGCCGATTGCCGTTGATCTCCAGGACGGAAAAACCGTAGCCCGGGGAAGCGGTCTGTTCGGCAAAAATCTGAAACCCCGGGGGATCAGCGGGAATATCAAAACCGACGGTCACCGGCTCACCCTGGGCCAGGAAATCTATCCGGGCCTCCACCAGCCAGACCGCCGCCTGCTCCCCCGGCAGAAAAGGGATATGGGTATGGACATGACGCAGCCAGGCCGTACTCAAACCGGCGCCAACCAGGGCCAGCACCAGGAAATAAAAAAAGAGCCGGGACTTCATGGAGTGCCGTTTGCGCCCGACAAATCGGCCGGCAACCGGGGCGGGGCGATAAAGGACTGGCTGACATCGACCACCATGATGTCCATCAGAATGTTGCGCCCGATCAGGACGGGATGCTCCAGGTGACGGCGATCAGACAGGGTAAACTGGGCCGTCTGGGTGGTTTTGCCCACCGTCACCCCCAACTCCACCACCGGCCGCCGCTCCGCTTCGTCCACCACCGCCTGGATGATCCGTACATTACGCACCACCTTGCGTTCCAGGACGATCCGGCTTTCATCCTCGGGATTGACCACCGTAAACCTTACCCAGGGATCACCATTGCGCTCGAAAAATTCCATCTCCTGGGCATCGAGGGACGAAGTGGTGGCCCCGGTATCGATCCGGGCCGACAGCACCGCCCCCGGCGGCGAAAGATAGACTTTTTCCACCGAGCCTACCACCTGTTTGTCGCCGGTCACGGTTTCCAGGCGATCCTGCTGCTCCTCCAGGCGTTCCTCCTCGAGATTGCTCAGCTGCAGGCGGGTACTGCGGATAAAATCCTCCCACTCCCGCTGGCGCTGGATCATTTCCTCCTGTTTGGCCCCGATCGCGTACAGCCTATCAATCATTTCACGATAGGACGTCAACTGGCTGACCCGGGTATCGGCCTGGTCCTGGGAGAGCCGCTCCAGGCGCTCATCCTGCTCCTGAATCCGGGCATCGAGGCGCTGCAGATCGGCCTCGGGAACCCGCAGGTAGCCGACCGCACCGCAACCCGTCAGCAACAGGCTGGCCAACAACAAGAAAACGGTTGTTTTCAAAGCAATATACTCCTTTCAACTAGCAACAAGAGCCGGCCGCCGCCGGTCCCGGACGGGCTCAAGCGGCCAGCAATCTGGCCATGTCCTTGGCAAAATAGGTCAGAATGATATCAGCCCCGGCCCGGCGGATGGAGAGCAGGCTTTCGGCCATCACCCGCTCCTCGTCGAGCCAACCTTGGGCTGCCGCGGCCTTGAGCATGGCGTATTCACCACTGACCTGGTAGGCGGCGATGGGATGGTCGAATTCGTCGCGCAGCATGCGGATGATATCCAGATAGGCCAGAGCGGGTTTGACCATCAAAATGTCGGCCCCCTCTTCCACGTCGAGGGTGGCCTCGCGCAAGGCCTCGCGGGCATTGGCCGGATCCATCTGGTAACCCCGGCGATCACCTTCCTGGGGGGCGCAGTCGGCAGCGTCGCGAAAAGGGCCGTAAAAGGCCGAAGCGTACTTGACCGCATAGGACATGATCGCCACCTGATCAAAATTATTTTCATCGAGAATCGCCCGGATTTCGCCCACCCGGCCGTCCATCATGTCCGAGGGGGCGACAATATCGGCTCCCGCCCTGGCGTGCGACAGGGCGGTCCGGGCCAGAACCTCCAAGGTGGCGTCGTTGTCCACCTGGTGTTCGTGGATGATGCCGCAATGGCCATGGCTGGTGTATTCGCAAAGGCAGACATCGGTGATCACGGTCAGCTCAGGGGCCTTGTTCTTCAGTTCCTTGATCGCCCGCTGGATGATGCCATCGGTAGCATGGGCTCCCGAGCCCACCCGGTCCTTCTTTTCCGGCAGACCGAAAAGAATGATGCTGTTAACCCCAAGCTTGCGGCACTCCTGGGCTTCCCGGGCCAATTGATCCACCGAAAGGCGAAAAACTCCGGGCATGGAGGAAATCTCCTCCCGCTGCTTTTTGCCGGGCATCACGAAGAGGGGGTAAACTAGCTGGGCCGGGCTCAACACGGTCTCCCGGACCAGGGCCCGGAGGTTTTCATTGCGGCGCAGGCGCCGGGGGCGATATTCGGGATACATCATGGCATTAAGCTCCTGAATTGAGATGATCTGACCAAAAAGGCCGACCGGGGTGGTCGGCAAGGGCAAAACCAAGAGTCAGCAAGGGGTTGTGGCCACCGCTAACGCTTTAAGTGACGACAATCTTGACAAGTTTTTAAATAAAAAGCGACCTAAAGGCAAGCCAGGTTGCATCATAACGACAAATAGCTGCGGGTGGGCGGGAATTGCAGCGGTTTTGCGCGGGCCTGTCAATTGGGGAATTAAGGCAGCTTGCAATCCCGGCCCGGCGAGCCCGGCACGGGGAAATTTTACTCAAGACCGGCCCTGATCCGGAAAGACCGGTTAAAAAAAACCAAGCGCCGAGGCCTTTTGCGTCTGTTTGCTAAATCCTCGAAAATTTCACTGGTTCTTAAAGATCCGCCGGTCGTCCTGGAAAAGTCAATCGAGTTTGAAAGCTTTGCTCACCACCTGGTTGATGAAATTATCCGGGGCATCGATGCCGGCGGCGGGAATGACCAGGGCCGCGGGATTGCGGCGCTGACTGAGCAGACGCAGGCCATACTCCATCGCCTGCAGCACCTGATCGCAAACCTCGTTGACCAGGGCTTCCTGGCGCGGGCGGCGGGCCAGGATCCGATCCACCGCTTCTTCGCTGAAGGTCAGGTCCAGGCCGCACTCCTCGGATACCCGGCGGGCCCGGTCGTTGACCAGGTTAACCAGGTCGATGAAACGTTCACAAACCTCGCGGGGTTCAAGGTCTTCTTCCTCGACCTCGTGAGCCATCATCCGCAAACGCTCCGGGGTGGCCAGGACATCGTGACTTTCCAGGTAGCCGCCCAGCTTGTCGCGGATGAAATCCACCAAGCGATTGATTTCCTCGGTGGCCAGCCGGGCGCATTGCCGGGCATGCTGCTCTCGGTAACGGCCATCCTTGAGCAGGCGCGCCAGCACCGCTTCGGGGTCCGCCACCAGGGCTTCAGTGACCACCAGGTGCGAGATCCCGGTGGAAGGGAGTTTTTTTTCAAAATGGAGCAGCACCCGTTCCATGACGCTGACCAGGGCCCGGGCCCCGGTGCCTTCGCAGGCGGCCAGGGCGGCGATTCGGCGCAGGGCCTGGTCTTCAAAGCGCAGTTCGATGCCGTAGGCCCGGAAATCCTGCTTTTTGCCCACCACCACGGCGCCGTTGGGATTGCTTAAAATGGCGTAAAGGTCATCTTCGCTGAGCTCTTCCAGCACGGCGACCACCGGCAAGCGGCCGACGAATTCGCTTTCAAAGCCGTAGGCCACCAGGTCCTCAGCCTTGGCCCGGTCCAGGAAAGTTCCGGATCTGGCCGGGGCGGCGGCGGCCACCGTGCTTTCAAAGCCGATGGAACGCTGCTGCCGGCGCTGGCGGACGATTTCATCGAGCCCGGCAAAGGCGCCGCTCATGATGAAAAGAATATGGCGGGTATTGACGGTCTGGCGGCGGCGCTGCCCGGTCGTCCGGTAATGCTCGACCGCCTCGATCATCGAGATGGGATCGTGGGGCACCTTCATCTCCACCTCGGTCTCTTCCATGGGCTTGAGCAGGGCCCGCTGGACCCCGCTGCGGGAAACATCCAGGCCCCGCTGGTTGTTGCCGCCGGCCGCGATCTTATCGACCTCGTCGAGATAAACGATGCCGAAGCGGGCCCGCTCCAAATCGTTGTCGGCCTCCCGGACCAGATCGCGAATCAGGTCTTCGACGTCGCCGCCGACATAACCGGTTTCGCTGAACTTGGTGGCATCGCCCTTAACGAAAGGCACCCCGATATACTGGGCGATCAGTTTGATCAGGTAAGTTTTGCCCACCCCGGTGGGGCCGATCAGCAGGACGTTATTCTTGATCCGGCCGATGTTGCGGCCGGCCGCGCCGCCGGGCCGCGCCAGGCTGCGGCTGATCCGGTTGAAATGAGTGCAGATCTTGGTGGCCAGAATGGCCTTAGCCTCCTCCTGGCCCACCACATACTGGTCGAGATGGGCGATCAGCTCCTCCGGAGCCAGGTCAAAATGGAATTTTTTCTCGGCCGCCGCCCCCCCGCTATCCTCGCCTACCGGGTCGCTCTCGGCCAGGGGCAGCTGGCCGGTGGATACGATCCGCACCCTACGGCCGTACTTATTACTCAAATATTCGCTGATTTCCCGCTCCAGTTCCTTCTGGCTGGGAAAGTTCGCTTCCTCTAAATCACTCATTATGTCGGTTCCACCTCTTTCGAACTCGTATCGCATCTTGCGGCCCGCCAGGATGGGGCGGCAAGTAACCGGTTCGTAGTTCAAGGTTAAGGTTCAGGTTCAGGTTCCTCTCCTGCCTGTTCCTTATCCCTGTTCTTACTCCATTTCCAGAGTTTTCATCTTCTTGTGAAGATGACTGCGTTCCAAACCGATTTGTTCCGCAGTTTGACTGATATTACCACTATTGTCCTCCAGGCACATCCGCAAATATTCCCGCTCAAAGAGCCGCTTGGCATCCTTGTAGCTGAGGCGGCGAAACTCCCCGAGCCGCGTCGGGACCGGTTCAGCGGCGGGGCCGGCTGCCAGCAGGTTGCGGACCAGGTCCGCTTCAATTCGCTCCTCGGGACTCATGATCAAGGTCCGTTCAATAAAATTGCGCAGTTCGCGGACATTGCCCGGCCAGGAATATTCTTCCAGCACCGCCAGGGCCGCGGGGCTGAACTCCTTGGCGCCCAGTCCCTTGCGGCCGAATTCCTGCAGAAAGTCGGCCACCAGCAGGGAAATATCCTCGCGGCGCTCGCGCAGCGGCGGCACGAAAACCGGCACCACGTTGAGGCGGTAAAAAAGATCGGCCCGGAAATTTCCCTGCTCGATTTCCTCCTCCAGGTTCTTGTTGGTGGCCGCCAGCACCCGGACATTGACCTTGATGGTCCGGCCCCCGCCCACCCGCTCAAATCTCTGTTCCTGGAGGATGCGCAGGATCTTGGCCTGGGTTTTCAGACTCATGTCGCCGATTTCATCGAGAAACAGCAGGCCGCCATCGGCGAGATCGAACTTGCCCCGGCGGGAGGTGGCCGCTCCAGTGAAGGAGCCCTTCTCATGGCCGAAAAGCTCGCTTTCAATCAACTCCTCGGGAATGGCGGCACAGTTGAGCTCGACCATGGGCCGGTGGGCCGCCGGCGAAAGGCGGTGAATGGTCTGGGCCACCAATTCCTTGCCGGTCCCGTGTTCGCCGCGGATCAGGACCCAGGCGTCGGTGGGAGCCACCCGTTCGATCTGGCGCCGGAGATGGCGCATGGGAGCGGATTCGCCGGTCAGGGAATGCTGCTTGGCCTGACCCCGCAGGATGCGGTTTTCCTCTTCCAGGCGGCAAAGGCGCAAGGCATTGTTGATCGCCAGGATTACCTTGTCGTAGGAAAGGGGTTTTTCAATGAAGTCGTAAGCCCCGAGCCGGGTGGCCTGGACCGCGGTTTCAATGGTGCCATGGCCCGAAATCATGATCACCGGCAGGCGGGGTTGGAGTTCCTTGAGCCGGGCCAGCACCTCCATCCCGTCGGCCCCCGGCATCCAGATATCCAGCAGCACCAGGTCCACCTGCTCGGTCTCGAGCAAAGCCAAACCGGCCTCGCCGTTGGCCGCGGTCAGAGGCGCGAAACCCTCATCTGCCAGAATGCCGGCCAGGGATTCGCGAATCCCCGCCTCGTCATCAATCACCAGTATTCTTTTCATCGCACCAAACCGTCACCTGTCTGCGTTAGAGCCGCGCAAGCCCCAAGCTATCCGGGACCCGCAAGGCCGGTCAACCGGTCAACCCCGGCGGGAGCCCGGCAATTTCAGCCCTGGCTTTCATCCCGGGCCAGTGGGAGTTCCACTACGAAGCAGGCCCCCTGGGGTTCGTTATCACGAACCCGGATGGCTCCGCCATGATCGGAAACCACAGTGCCGGCGATGGCCAGACCCAGGCCGGTTCCTCCCTTCTTGGTGGAGAAATAGGGCTCGAAGAGGCGGAGCTTGTCCTCCTCGCGAATGCCCGGCCCGTTATCCCGAACCTCCAGCAAGGCCAGCTCCTGCTCCCGGTCAAGCCCCAGCACCACTTTGATTTCTCCGCCGCTTTTCGGCACCGCCGCCACCGCGTTGTCCAGCAGGTTGATCAAAACCCGCTTTAGCTGCTTGGGATCGAACATAAAGGGCGGCACCGGCCCACCCTCCCGGCTGAACTTTATTTCCTTGTGCCCTTCCCGATAAAGCACCAGGACTTCATCGACCATGACCGCCAGATCACTGAAGGTTCGATGGATGGCCGGCATCCGGGCGAAGCTGGAAAATTCCTCCACCAGCTTCTGCAGCTCCTCCACCTGGTTGATGATCGTCTGGGTGCAGAGATCGAAGACCTCGCCCTCCCCGGCCAGGCGCTTAAGGTATTTCTTGCGCAAACGCTGGGCGGAGAGCTGGATCGGGGTCAGGGGATTTTTGACCTCATGGGCGATCCGGCGGGCGACCTCCCGCCAGGCCGCCATCCGCTGGGCCTTTTCCAACTCGCTGAGATTGTCGAAAACCAGGACCACCCCCAGGGGACGGCCTTCTTCATCATAAAGCCGGGTGAAGTGGATCCGCAGGGAAAAGGTTTCCTCGCCGACGGTCAGGCGCAGGGGGCGCTGAATGGAGTTCTTGCCGGATTCGGTCAGCTCATGCAGGAAACCCTCCAGCACCTTGAGATGCTCACGGCGCAGGATCGCCCGGTAATGACGGCCGACGATTTCCTCCCGATCTACCTTGAGCAATTCCTCGGCAAAGCGATTGAGGGTAATAACCCGGCCGGCATCGTCCAGGGAAATGACGCCGGCGGCCACGTTCTGGAGGATAGTTTCGGTATAGCGCCGGCGGCGATCAAGCTCCTGGGCGGTCTGTTCGATCTGGCGGCGGCTGCCGAGCAGATCCCGGGTCATCCGGTTGAAGGAATCGACCAGGGTGCCCATTTCATCGCCGGAGGTCTTTTCCAGGACGAAATCCAGCTCCCCGTCGGCCACCCGGCGGGTAGCCTCGGCCAGCTTCTTGATCGGACCGGTGAGACCGGAAGCCACGTAGAAACCAAACCAGATCGCGCAAAAGACAATCAGCAGGGTGACGATCAACAGGGTTACCAGCAGGCTGGTCTTGATCGGGGTCTGGAACATCATCAACTGGCGGTAACCCTCCAAGCCCGACGAGATGATTTCCATCCGCTCCAGCCGCTCTCCGGGAATCAGGCGGGAGAGTACTAAAACCGCGTTGTCCCGCCCCAGGCCGGGCAGGGCCAGCGGGGTCAGGCCGCGGACCAGCTCACCCGCCCCGACTTCCTGGATCACCACCTGCCCGCTTTCGCCGGCCAGGGAGCGGCGGAGCACCTCCCCCGGCAGTTCCGGCACCCCGGCGCTGGTAATGGCGGGAAGATAGACGCCGACCAGCCGGCTGCGCTCCTCGCCGATGATTTCGATCCCGCTCAGGTTATGGCTGAGCAGCATATCCTGCAGGAAAGGCTCCATTTCGGCGGCCGCGCTGAAACGATAACGGCCGGACTGCAACTGGCTGGCGATGGCCCCACCCTCCCGGATGGTTTCGGCCTGGGCTTCCTGGTAGACTTCGCGGGCCACGTCCAGAGACTCCACCAGGGACTGCTCGACATTGATGTTGAACCAGTAATCGATGCTGGTGGAGATGAACTGCAGCGACAGCAGGAAAAGCAGGCCGGTGGGGATCAGGGACAGGGAAACGAAGGAGATGACCAGCTTGGTTCGCAGCCGGGCCCCCAGGATCCGGCGGCGACGTTCGAAGACCAGCTCCACCAGGTTGCGCAGCACCAGGAAGATCACTGCCACCAGGAGTAGGATATTGATGTTGATCATCACGAAGATCAGCAGATTGCCGCTGACCGGGAGATCCAGCTCTCCCATTTCAAAAATACGGGTTTCCAGGTAAGTCAGGAGGACGAACAGGGCCAGGCAGCCCAGCGCGATCCAGCGCAGGCGCCGGCGGCGGCGGCGACGGTCCTGGGCGATAATTTCCTCTCGGATATCGGCGGGGCTGATTTTTTCCATCGCGGTTAACCGTCCACCAAGGGCAATAAACGGGACTTTACCGGGCCCCGGCCGGCCGGCGCGGGGGCTGCCGGTTCAGCAGTTCAATAGCGAAACTCCACGCTGTACCAATCGGTTTCGAAACTCCACAGGCGCCGGAAAGGCAGGAGCCGGCTGAAAAAGGCCGGACTGCTCCTTTCCCCCATGCGGGCCTTGATCCGCAGGGTGTAAACCTGGTCGGGGGTCAATTCGGCCAGGGGCACCACGCTCAGGCCGCTGACCCGGTTGAGCAGCTGGCGGGCCTCGATCAGCGATGCGGTGACGGTGGTACGCTCCCCCAGTTCCTCGCGCAGAACCCGGTATTCATCCTTGAGGTTGTCATAGCTGAGGCGATGATTGAACTCCAGGTTAACCAGGCGCTGATCCGGCCAGCCCGCCCGGTGCCGATGCAGTTCGACCAGAAAGGTGATGGTCAGGGGCAGTCCGTTTCTGACCCCCTCCTCCATCTCCGGGGTGATGGCGTCGCGGACCTGGAAGTAGAGCAAGACATCGCGGCTGGAGTTGGTGACCACCACCTCGTCGATCCGGGCTTCCCCGGCGGCCGGTGCAGGGGCCGGGGCCAGGAGCGGGCTTAGGACGAGCAGCAGGGCGACCAGCAGAAATTTCACCGAGTTGAACCTCCGCAATTATTGCCAACTTTTCAGGACCGCGTGGCGGGCCCGCTCGAGGAGGGGGGGAAAGGTCGCGGGGTCCAGGGCGCTGACCATTACCGCGTCGTAAAGGGCCGCCTGCTCCCGAACCCATTCCTGGTCCGCCACCCGGTCAATTTTATTGAGAACGGTCAGACGGGGCAGCTCGGCCAGATCCAGTTCGCGCAGGAGTTGCTCCACAACCTTGATATGCTCGGCAAAGCGGGGGTTGCTGATGTCCACCACATGGATCAGGACATCGGCCTCGCCCAGCTCTTCCAGGGTGGCCTTGAAGGCCTGGAGCAACTCGGCCGGCAAATGGCGGATAAAACCCACCGTATCGGTGATGATCACCTCCATCTCCTCGGGGAAGCGCAGGCGACGGCTGGTGGGATCCAGGGTGGCAAAGAGCTTGTCCTCGGCCAGGATCGCGCTGCCGGTGAGGGCGTTGAGCAGGGTGGACTTGCCGGCATTGGTATAGCCCACCAGGGAGAGAACCGGGACCTCCTTCTTGCGGCGGCGCTCCCGGCGGCGATAGCGCTCCCGGCTGACCTCCTTGAGCTTGGCGGCCAGCTTGGTGAGCCGATCGCGGATCCGGCGGCGGTCGACCTCCAGGCGGGTTTCCCCCGGCCCCCGGCCGCCGATGCCGCCGGTCAGGCGGGAAAGAGCATCGTCACGGGTCCCGAGCCGGGGCAGCATGTATTTGAGCTGGGCCATTTCGATCTGGAGCTTGCCCTCCCGGCTCAGGGCCCGGCGGGCGAAGATATCCAGAATGAGCTGGGTCCGGTCGATGACCCGCATTTCGGTGTGATCGGTGATCGAGCGGACCTGGGAAGGATTCAGCTCTTGGTCGAAAATCAACAGGTTGGCATTGAGCTGGAGGGCCTGCAGCATGATTTCGCCCAGCTTGCCCCGGCCCAGGATCAAACGGGGGTTGATCCGGTCGCGGCGCTGGATCACCCGGGCCAGCACCTGGACCCCGGCGGAGGCGGCCAGTTCGGCCAGTTCAGCCATCGACTCCTCGGCCTGGCGGCGGCCGGCGCTGCTGACGCTGACCAGAATGGCCCGGTCCCGGCCCCGGTCAATCTCCCTTACCGGCCGCAGCCGGCTGAATTCCCCTTCCAGGGCGGTAATCATTTCCCGCAACTGGTCCGACTGGCGGGAAACCGGGCGGGGGGGCAGCAGAATCCAAGGGGCGTTTACTCCCCCGTCCTCTTTGGCATTGGGGCCGGCACCGGCAGCCGGGGGGAGCTGCTCGGCCCCGGCCGGGCTGCTAAGCGCCCGCGGACTGAGGTGGGCGCTGTGGAGTTTGCCGGGCAAGCCGGTGGGGTCGACCTCGAGGACGCTCATCAAATCGAAGCGCAAAAAGAGCAGATCCATGAAATCATCCTGGGTCAGGCCTTCCCCGCCCAACTGGGTATGCAGGCAGCGCAGGCCCCGCAAACGCCCGCCGGCGGCCCGGCTCTGGCCCAGGGCCGGAATCATGATCGAACGATGATCCCCCACCAGGACCAGCTCCACCTGACCGGCCCGATCAATGATCAGGCCGAGCTGGCGGCCGGTTTCCCGGGATAGGGTCGCCAGGGAACGGGCCAGTTCGGGGGTGACGATCTGATCCGGCCCCAGCCGGCGGCTGCCCAGGCGTTCCAGCATTTTCAGCTGCGCCGGCTTCAGGCCGGCGGTATTACCGCTTATGGTGGCGATGGAGTATCTCCCGTCCGCAAATTAAGGTTCCAATGGAGTCGTAAGCCCGGCTGGTTGCCCCGGCTTCGCCCGAAGTTTAGTGGAGTAACCGCCGGGTCGCAAGCGGGAAATAAGAGCAGGGCCCAAATCCTGTTAAGATAAAGTAAACATTGGTGTCCGGCGGAACAATACCTTGGAACGGAACTACTATTAGGTTACATGGCATGGGGTCGGCCCTCCCCGGCAGGGCCGGCCCGCCTCGCCGGAACCGCCCTGACCCTGAAACGCCCCCAACACTACCGACGGCGCCCCGCGCCGGCAGCGGCGCCCGCGCACCAACCGATGGAGAAAACATCTTGGCCTGGTTGTCCCGATTTTGCTTCCGCCTGTCAAAAGCCACCCACAAGTATCTCGGCCTGCTCCTGCTGCTCTATTTCTTTGCCATGGGGGCCAGCGGCCTGCTGCTCAACAACCCCGGCCTGATCAGCGGTTTGAGTGTCCCCTGGAGCCTGACTCCTGCCAACTACGAGCCCCGGGCCTGGAACCGGATGTACCTGCGCGGCGGCACGATCAACGGTGATGACTGGTTTCTGGCGGGCAAGCCGGGAGTTGTGCACAGCGCTGACGGCGGCCGCACGTTCACCATCCTGGCAGAAGGTTTCGCCCCCTCACCCTACGGACGCGACACCATGGGCCTGCTGGTCAGACCGGGCCCGGCCGGCTACGAACTCCTGGCCGCCACCCGGGCGGGACTATATTGGCGTTACCGGGATCAACCCTGGCAGCAGCTGGAGCTGCCCGGGGCCGGCCGGAATCCGGTGGTAGAGGATGTCATCGCCACCCCCAAGCTGATCGTGGCCTTCACCCAGCAGGGACTTTATGTCGCCCCCGTTCCGGCAGCCGCTCCCCCCGGCGCCGGCCATAATCAATTCGCCGAGAGCAGGACCGGGCCGGAATACCAGTTCACCGCCATCGAACCGGCAGTAAGCGGCGATTACCCCGACCCGGTGCCCTGGTTCCGGATTCTCCATGACATCCACAAAGGCCGGATCATCGGCAGTGCCGGTAAATGGCTGCTGGACTTGCTGGCTCTGGGCCTGATTTTTCTCGCCCTCAGTTCCCTGGTGATCTGGTACGTACCCTGGCGCAACCGCCGCATCAAGCGCTGGCGGCGCAGGCCCGGCCGGCTGTTCAATTTCTGCTGGCCCTACCATTTGAAGATCGGCATTTACACCGTGGCCTTTCTGGCCCTCCTGGCCGTCACCGGCGCCCTGCTGCGCCCGCCCCTGCTGATCGCGGTGGCCCCCTACTCCCTGGAGCGGGATCACCCCCTCCTGGCCCTTTCGCCCCGCAGCAACGACTGGGGCGGCAAACCGCAACAAGCGCTCTATTCCTCGGCCAGCGACACTATCCTGGTAGCCACCGAAGGCGGCTTCTTTCAGGGACCGGCGGACTTCAGCGCCCCGTTCCAGCCCCGGCGGATCCCGGTACCGATCCACGGCATGGGCGTGACCGTGCTGGAGGAGGTCGAACCGGGCCTGCTGCTGATCGGTTCCTTCATGGGCCTCTATCTGTGGGAGGAATTCGGAGGCCGGGTGGAGCGCCTGCCCCGTCCCGGCCTGCGGGGCGGCAATCCATACATGGGCAACGATCTGGTCACCGGCGCGGTGATGGCCGACGGCCGGCCCCGCTTCCGGGTCGACTACCACGACGGGTTGCTGCCCATAGTGCCGCAAATGGCCGGCTACGGCCCGCCGATGCCCGCCGGGATCGTCGCCAACACGCCGATGTCGCTCTGGCACTATCTCTTCGAGTTCCACAACGGCCGGATTTTTGAGCAATGGCTGGGAATGGGCTATCTGCTGATCATCCCCATCGGCGGGGCCGGCCTGCTGCTGCTGGCCATTACCGGGCTCTACGACTGGCTCTACCGGCGCCTCGGGCAAACGCGGCAGAGCCGCAGGCAGGAGCAACCGTAGCGAAATACCAAGCATAAGCGCCGCGACCGGCGGCGGGAGGCGGGGCGGTGGCCGTTCAGCGCAGGCGCCGGGTATCGCCGATGCGCAAGGTCAGCTTGACCCGATCGAAATATTCCAGCAGGGGGATGGAGAACTTGCGGGTCAGGCCGGTGAGATTCTTGAAGCGGGGGGCGTCGATTTCCCCTTCGGCCTTGATAAAGGCGACCAGTTTTTCCTTGAGTTGCTCCAGGGCCTGGGCATCATAATGGAGATCCTCGCTGACCTTGACCAGGTCCCCGTCCCGGACCATTACCTCCAGCAATTCGCGCACCAGGGTGGCGGGATATTTGCCGTGGCGCTCCAGGGTTTCCTTGCTGGTGGGGGCCTGCAGGCCGGCTTGGCGGTAGAATTCGCCCAATTCCCGGCGCAGGGTCCGGGCATCCCCGCCCAGGGAGACCTGGTGGGAGGCCAGCCGAATCAGTGATTCCTCCTGGCGGACCAGGTTGTTTTTCAGCATTTCCTGCAGCAAAATCTGAAACAGCCGGGGCGAGAGATCGCGTTGCAGGCGGCCGCGGAGCTCCTCCACCGAGAGGCCGCTTTTCAAGGGGTTTTCCCGGTGAAACCCGGTGAGCAGCTTTTCCGCCTTGGCGCTCAGGGCGGCCAGGGTTTCGCCGGTGATCATCCGCTGTTTTTCCGGCTCGATCACCAGGATCCGGCGGGCCGAAATATTTTTTTCCAGGGTCTTTTGCAGCCGTTTGCCGAAGAGCCCCAGGCGTACCGCCAACTCCTGCTGGGTCAGGCCCCGGGCCCCGCTCTCCCCGAGATGGAACAGGGCCAGGTCTTCCGGGCTGCCTTCGCGGTAAAGGGCGAAAATTTCCTGGTTGGCCTGCTTGAAGCGGCGGCGCTTGGGTGCGGCGCAATTCCAGATTACCCCGCCGCCGATGGTGTGGACCGGGGAATAACTGCGGACCACGTAATGGTCACCGGGCCAGACACTGACCGGCTCTTCCAGCAGCAACTGGACGGCGGCCTCGGCGCCCGGGGTCAGTTCCTCGTCCTCCAGCAGGGCCACCCGGCCCATGACCTCGGCGGTACCGATATGGACCCTTACCCGGCGGCGATTTTTCAGCTTTTTGGCATTGGTGGAAAGATAGAGAAAATCGGCATCGAAAACATAGGAGGGCTCCAGGCAGCCCGGGGTGGCCAGGACCTCGCCCCGGTGAATTTCATCCTTATCCACCCCCTGGACGTTGATGGCGGTGCGGTAGCCGGCTTCAACCTCGTTTCTTTCCTGGCCGTGTACCTGGATGCCGCGGATCTTGCCATTGATTCGCCGGGGATAAAAAACAACTTCATCCCCCAGGCCAATCCGCCCGGAAATCGAGGTGCCGGTAACCACCGCCCCAAAGCCCTTCATGGTAAAGACCCGATCCACCGGGAGGCGGAAAGGACCGTAGGCTTCGCTGAAGTCGCTGGCCGCCACCAGTTGATCGAGGGTGGCTTTTACTGCTTCGATCCCCGCGCCGGTGATGGAAGAAACCGGCAGCATCGGGGCATCCTCCAGGAAGCTGCCCTGCAGGAAGTCCCGGACCTCGTCCTGGACCAGTTCCAGCCAGTCCGGCTCCACCATGTCCATCTTGGTGATAATCACCAGGCCCCGCTTGACCCCCAGCAGGCGGCAAATTTCAAAGTGCTCCCGGGTCTGGGGCATGATCCCCTCATCCGCCGCCACCACCAGGGCCACCAGGTCGATCCCCGCCGCCCCCGCCACCATGTTGCGGACAAAACGCTCATGACCGGGCACATCGACGATCCCCAGGCGATGGCCGCAGGGCAGGTCGATGAAGGCAAAGCCCAGTTCAATGGTGATCCCCCGGGCCTTCTCTTCCTTGAGGCGATCGGTCTCGATGCCAGTCAGGGCTCGAACCAGGCTGGTTTTACCATGGTCAACATGGCCGGCGGTGCCAAGCACTATTTCACGCATGGGAATGGAGCCTCACAATCAATACCATTTTTCTTGCAAAAATGGATTTTGGACCGCTTCTTCTCCAATGGTGGAGCGGGAACCGCCGTAGCCGTGGCCGGGCCAGACCACGGTTTCCGGGGGGAGAACGAGCAGGCGCCGGCGGATCGAGTCGATCAGGGTGGCGGTATCGCCGCCGGGGAAGTCGGTGCGGCCCACCGCGCCGACAAAAAGGGTGTCACCGGTGAAAATATGGGGCGGCGCATAGAGGCAGATGCCTCCGGGGGTATGACCGGGGGTATGGATAACCTCGAGCCTGATGCTGGCGAGTTCGATGCTGTCGCCGTCGACCACCAGGCGGTCGGGGAGCGGTGAGGGAGGCAGGCCCAGCATGGCAAAATACTCTCCGACCTCGGGCTGGGCGAAAAAGGCGGCGTCCTCGCGGTGCATGACGATCTCGGCGCCGGTAGCCTCCTTGAGAGCGGCGTTGGCGGCGACATGGTCGGGGTGGCCGTGGGTGCAGAGCAGCAGCTCCGGCCGCCAGTCGTTCTGCCGGCAATGGTCGAGAATCAGATCTTCATCACCGCCGGGATCGATGACCAGGGCCCGGCCGGACTCCTCACAGGCCAGGATATAGCAGCAAACTCCCATGCTGCCGACGGTAAGTTGGGTAATCCGCATGTTTCCCCCGTTGGCTCGATTTAAGCAGGATGCTTTGCAACCACCATAAAAAATCAAACAAAAAACTGTTCAGCAACAGCCCGAACCTTCGCTAAACCAGCAGCAGTGCCGCAGATTGGCGCGGTGTCGCAGTACGTTCAGCTAGCAATCGCAGCGGTTGGGGTCACAGGCTCCCTGGCAGCCGCAACCGCTGGCGGGCGGGGCCATGGCCAGAGGCGGTGGAGCGGGCCCCACCGGCAGGGCCTTGGCCACCGCCGCCACCATGGTTTTGAGGGCGGCTATGGCCGGGCCCTCTTCCTGGCCGGTCAGGTAGGGACTGCCTTCGTCACCGGCCAGCATGATCCGGGGGTCCAGGGGAATCCGGCCCAGAAAAGGCAACCCGGCGCTGCGGGCCAGTTCTTCCCCGCCGCCGGTCTTGAAAAGCTCGGACGTCTTGCCGCAATGGGGGCAGACAAAGCCGCTCATGTTTTCCACCAGGCCCAGGATCTCCAGCTTGACATGCTTGCAGAAATTGATCGACTTGCGCACATCGGCCAGGGCCACCCGCTGGGGCGTGGTGACCACCAGGGCCTTGGCGTCCTTGATCATCTGGGCCACGGTCATCGGTTCATCGCCGGTGCCCGGGGGGGCGTCGATCACCAGGTAATCGAGCTCACCCCAGGCCACGTCGGCGATAAAGCGCCGAATAGCCTGATTTTTCAGGGGACCACGCCAGATAATGGGATCATCCCGGTCCGCCAGCATATTTTCCAGGGACATTACCAGCAGGTTGTCCGCGGTTCGCCAGGGGGGAATTTTTCCTTTTTCCAGGTTGCCGCTGAATGGTTCCTTGAGGTCGAGCATCCGGCAGACATCCGGGCCGTGGAGGTCGACATCCATCAGGCCGACCCGGAAGCCGGCCCGGACCAGGCCCACGGCCAGGTTGACGGCAACCGTGCTCTTGCCGACTCCTCCCTTGCCGCTCATCACCATGATCTTATGGCGAATTTTTGCCAAAGCCACGTCGATATCAAGATTGCGCCGGGCATCCACCGCCGGCTTGCTGCCGCAGGTGCTCTTGGGTTGATCGCCGCATTTGCCGGCGCTGCAGTTGGTACTCATCGGTATGGTTACTCCGTCTTAACTTCATGGGAATCGATCTGGGCTGCTTCCCGGGGCAGCTCCCCGTAGACAGGTGGAATAGCAAAAATAACCCGGCATGACAAGGCTATTCTGCAGCCCCACCCTGTTCCGCTGCTCCCGGCCGGCCCGCCGCCCGGCCCTTGATGATCCGGGCCAAAAGGCCGTGGCCGCTCATGGCCGGGATGGCGCTCGGCGGCTGGGCTTTGCCCTTGGTTCGGATCCGGCCGGCAGACTCGGCCCTTTCCCTGGCCGAGGTGAACAGGAAGCTTGACTCGATTCTTTTCATAAAGAGGGAGCATTGAGGGATTCTAGGGCTGGCTGCGTTACAGTCTTTGATAGACCCAGGCTTCGGTGCCGTCGGCCAGGGTTACCCGCCGGCGCTGGTAGCGCACCCCGATCCTTTCATAACGATCCAGGGCGGCCAACTCGGCGGGGTCGACGCGCAGCAGCAAACCCCGGACCTCGGCCCCTTCTTCCTCGGTGATATTCAGGCCGCGGCGCCGGAAGCCGGGCAGGGTCGCAGGCTCCGGATCTCCCGAGCTGCCCATGACCAGGCGGCGGACCAGGGAAAAACGCAGGGTCCCGTAGACAAAAACCCGATGTTCCCCCACTTCCGCGCTGATCCGAACTTCTGGCCCGGCCCCCGGGGTGATCCTAGTCTGGTTCTCAAAATCATCTGCCAGGACCTGGTTGCGAACCGCAACCTGATCTTCCGCCAACAGGTGCGGCGGGCCGTCAAACAGGCCGGAGGTCAAAAACCACGATAAGGCAAAGACCAACAAAGCAACGGGGGGAAAAGCAAAAAATCTGCGCTTTTTAACCTTTACTTTTGCCATATCTTGTGCTTTCCTGGCGTCAGGTATACCATATTTTGTGGTCACCAAAAGACCAAGGGCAGGGGAGATAAACCGGCCAGCAATCGGCAATCCCCTCGTTTGGCCCCCCGTTTCATTCCGGATTGTACTTCGTCCCCATGCAATTGCCAACCAGACCGCCAGGAGAACCGACCATGCTCCAGAAAGCATCCGCGCCCGAAATCAAGTTGCCGGCCAAGCTCGCCAAGCCGAAATTTTCCGCCAACGCCATGACCGTGCTCAAGCGGCGTTATCTGAAAAAGGACGAGCAGGGCAAGGTGCTGGAAACCCCGCAGCGGATGCTCTGGCGGGTGGCCTCGACGGTGGCCGCCGCCGATCACTTTTACGAGCCGATGGCCGACATCCGGGCCCTGGCCCTGAAGTTTTACAATTTAATGGCCGAACTGGATTTCATGCCCAACTCGCCCACCCTGATGAACGCCGGCCGCAAACTGGGCCAGCTTTCGGCCTGCTTCGTGCTGCCCATCGAAGACTCGATGCCCAGCATCTTCGAGGCGGTCAAACAGACCGCCCTGATCCACCAGAGCGGAGGCGGCACCGGTTTTTCCTTTTCCCGGATCCGGCCCAAGAACGACGTGGTTCATTCCACCAAGGGGATTTCCAGCGGCCCCCTCTCCTTCATGTCGGTCTTCGACTGCGCCACCGAGACCATCAAGCAGGGCGGGACCCGACGCGGGGCCAACATGGCCATTCTGCGGGTCGATCATCCCGATATCATGGATTTCATCAAGATCAAGTCGGACCTCAAGGTCCTCCACAACTTCAACCTTTCGGTGGCGATCACCGACGACTTCATGCGGGCCCTGGCCGAAAACGGCGACTATCCCCTGATCAATCCGCGCAACAACGAGGTGGTCCGCCACCAGAACGCCCCCAAGCTCTTCCGCCAGATCGTCAAGCAGGCCTGGCTTTCCGGCGAACCGGGGATTGTTTTCATCGACCGGATCAACGCGGAAAACCCCACCCCGGCGGCCGGGGAAATCGAGTCCACCAATCCCTGCGGCGAACAGCCGCTGCTGCCCTACGAGTCCTGCAATCTCGGCTCGATCAACCTGGCCAACATGGTGCTCGACGGCAAGATCGATTACCAGCGCCTGGGTGATTGCGTCGATACCGCCGTCCACTTTCTCGACAACGTGGTCGATATCAACAAGTACCCCCTGGCTGAAATCGAACGGGTTACCAAACTCAACCGCAAGATCGGCCTGGGGGTGATGGGCTTTGCCGATCTCCTGGTCCAGCTGGAAATCCCCTATTCTTCTTCCGAGGCGGTGGCCCTGGCGGAAGAGGTGATGCAGTTCATCGACGAACGGGCGCTCAACGCCAGCATCGGCCTGGGCCGGGCCCGGGGGTCCTTTCCCAACTTTCCCGAGAGCGTTTACGGCCGCCGGGATCCGGCCTCCCCGGTCCGCAACGCCACCCGCACCACCATCGCCCCCACCGGCACCATCAGCATCCTGGCCGGCTGCTCCAGCGGGGTGGAGCCGCTTTTCGCGGTGGCCTTTCTCCGCCGGGTCATGGACAATGACGAACTCTTCGAAGTCAACCCCCGTTTCGAACAGACCGCCAAGCAGGAAGGTTTTTATTCCCATGAGCTGGTCAAGCAGATCGCCCACCACGGCACCCTGGCCGGCATCGAGGAGATTCCCTTGAAATACCGGCGGATCTTTGAAACCGCCCACGATATCACCCCCGAAAATCATATCGAAATCCAGGCCGCCTTCCAGCGCCACACCAACAACGCGGTGAGCAAGACCATCAACTTCCCCCATGACGCCAATGAAGAAGACGTGCGCCGAGCCTACCTGCTGGCCTATGAACTGGGCTGCAAGGGGGTTACCATCTACCGGGACGGCTGCCGCGAAAACCAGGTGCTCAATATCGGCAAGACCGACAAAAAGGGGGCGGCCGCGGCGGTGACTCCGGTTCCGCCCCAGAAGCCGGTCAAACGCGACCGCCCGGCCATGCTTACCGGCTGCACTTACCAGATGACCACCGGCTGCGGGCCGATGTACGTCACCATCAACCAGGACGAAGAAAAGCGCCTTTTTGAACTATTCAACACCGTGGGCAAGGCCGGCGGCTGTGCCGCCAGCCAGTGCGAGGCCATCGGCCGCCTGGTATCCCTGGCCTGGCGCAGCGGCATGGCCCCGGAGCCGATGATCAAACAGATGATCGGCATAAGTTGCCACAAACCGGCGGGTTTTGGCGAAAACAAGGTGACCTCCTGCGCCGACGCCATCGCCCAGGCCATCCGCCGGCACCTGGAAATGACCAACGGTCACCGGGATCAGTCCCTGGCCGAGGCCAACAACATTTTCGGGGCCTGCCCCGAGTGCGGCGGGGTGATCGAACATGAAGGCGGCTGTTGCGTATGCCATGCCTGCGGCTACTCCGAATGCGGTTAAACGGGCGGCAGCACCGCTCCTGGCGGCGATCGACCCGGCTTGAGTAGACGGGCTACGCAGCGCCGGATCGCTTGCCGCCAGGAGCGCCACTGCCCCCCGTTTAACCCGGGGGCGAGAGCAACAACAGAAACCGGGTTGGGGCCAGGCCCTCGGTTCACTGCGGTTTGGTCAGCAGATCATGCTTGCAGGGCGGCAGCACCGCTCATGGCGGCGATCGACCCGGCTTGGGTAGACGGGCTACGCGGCGCCAACTAATGAGGTCAAAACTATGGCTGAGGTTGAGGTTTTCCAGGAAGTGGCAGGATTTTACCGACTCATTCCCCTGCAGCCCATGCGGAGAACGCCGGGAGTTTGGTTCGATAACATCCCCCTTGCTTTTCTGCCCCGGATCGACGCCATCGACCGGGTGATTCATCGCACCGGCGCCGTTTCCCCGGGACCGGTGGGAGAGGTCAGCCGCCCCTGGTATATGCATCCCCACCAGGACGACAACCTGATCGTCCTCTCCGGCCGACGGGACGTGGATATTTACCACCTGGAACACGGCCGCCGCAGCTTCACCGTCACTCCCGAACAGATCAGGGACGGTGACGGAGCCCTGGTTTACGATGGGCCGGCCATGCTGGTCTGGCCCCGCGAGGTCTTTCACCGCATCGTCAGTGGCCTGGAAGGTTCTGCTTCCCTCAATTTCGCCGTCCATTATCCGGGGATGAATCCGCGCACCAACTTCAACATCTACGAACTAGACGAAGCCGCCGGCAAATACAGGCTGATCCGGGAAGGCTTCCGCGACCAGGATCTGCCCCCGCCGGCGGCCTGAACCCAGGCCCGAGACCAGGCCCGAGACCAGGCCCCAAAAAATTACAGAAGGACGTGACGCAGCAAGGGATAGGGCGGTCAGGGCCTCGGGGTTGCAAAAAATGGCCGCCAATGTTTTAATCGCTGATATATACGACCTCCCGGGCCGCGGGAAAACGCCTCCGCCTCGGCCCCCCTTCAGGCAAATGATGCAAATCACCCCATGATCCTCCGTGCTATCCGCGGCTTGCAGCCGCATTCCCTCAAGCAACTCAACTTCCAACTCATCGTTTTCATTCGCGCCCGCCTCTGGCTGCAGGTTCTGGTGGCCATGTTCCTGGGGGTCGCCACCGGCGTGCTCCTGGGGCCCTCCGCCGAGCTGGTTTCACCCCGGGCGGCCGGGGTCATTACCAACTGGCTCGCCCTGCCCGGCCACCTGTTCCTGGCCCTGGTTCAGATGATCGTTATCCCCCTGGTGTTCGCCTCCATCGTGCTGGGGATGGCCGCCGGCGACAACCTGGAATTCCTGCGCAAGACCGGGACCCGGGTGGTGGGGTTTTTCCTGCTGACCACCATCGTGGCCGTTATTATCGGCCTGACCGTGGCCCTGGTGCTCAAGCCCGGAGACTGGGTGGATTCAACCGCCCTTACGGCCCAGGTCGAAATGGCGTCGACCGTGGAATCGCCGGGCGCACCGCGCCTGGGGGATCTGCCGGACCAGCTGGTGGAACTGATCCCGACCAATCCCTTGAAGGCCGGGGTCGAGCAGAACATGATGCAGGTGGTACTCATGGCCCTCCTGGTGGGAGTGGCCCTGGTGACCATGGCCCGCAGCCGGGCTCAGCCCTTGCTGGACCTGCTGGCCAGCGTCCAGGAAGTAACCATGGTGGTGGTCCGCTGGGCCATGTTCCTGGTCCCCTTCGCCGTTTTTGGGCTGCTGACCCAGATCACCACCCGACTGGGGCTGGACGCCCTTTTGGGGATGGGCTTCTATGTGTTCACCGTCCTGCTGGGGCTGGCCCTGATGATGATCGTTTATCTCTTCATTTACCGGGTGGTGACGGGCGGGGGGCCCCTGCAATTTTTGCGGGCCGCCCGCGATGCCCAGCTGCTGGCCTTCTCGACCTCATCATCGGCGGCGGTGATGCCGCTCACCATCAAAACCGCCGAGGACAAGCTGGGAATCGCCCCATCGCTGTCCCAATTCGTGATTCCGCTGGGCACCACCATCAACATGGCGGGAACCGCCCTTTACCAGGTGGTAGCCACCCTCTTCCTGGCCCAGGTTTTTCAGGTGGACGTCGGACTGGCCCAGTTGCTGCTGGTGGCGGTGCTGGCCATCGGCGCCTCCATCGGCTCCCCCGGCACCCCAGGCGTCGGGATTGTTATCCTGGCCATGCTGCTGGGCACCATCGGCATCCCCGCCGCCGGCATCGCCCTGATCATCGGGGTGGACCGAATTCTGGACATGTCGCGGACCATGATCAACGTAACCGGCGACCTGGTCGCCTGCGCGGTGGTGCAGCAAGGCATGGCCAAGGGGTTAACGGAAAAGGAAGCCGGGACCGTTTGAACCGGCAACCCCGGATTCCGACCGCATCCGGGATGTCACCGGGAAGGTGCCGTCCGGGGGCGAGTTGAAGTCAACCGTCTCGGCCCGGCCCACCGGCGGCGCCCTGCTTGCTCCCTTTTTAACATGGTCCCGGCCGGCGCCAGGGGCACCAACCCGGATTTAACACCGACATGAATTCATTTCTTTACCAGCAGAACAACGGCTACTTTGCCCAGGTGGCGGAGAACGTCGAGGCAGCGGCGGCCCAGGAGCTGGCCGGCCTGGGAGCCCAGCGGCCCAACCCGGTCCACCGGGGGGTTTACTTCAATGCCGAGCCGGAGGCGCTCTATCGGATCGTTTATCAAACCCGACTTTGCACCCGGGTGCTGGCCCCACTGCTCCATTTTAACTGCCATAGCACCAAATACCTCTACAAAACCGCCCTGACCCTGCCCTGGGACCAACTATTGACCCTGGGCCAGAGCTTTATGATCAACGCCAGGGTCAGCGACAGCCTGATCAGCCATTCCCGCTACGCGGCTCTCTGCCTGAAAGACGCCATCGCGGATTGGTTCCAACAGCGCCTGGGGGCCCGCCCCAACGTGGACAAGAACAGCCCCGACCTGGTCTTTGACCTCCATATCCGCCGCAACCAGGCGGTGATCAGCCTGGACTTGGCCGGCGCATCTCTCCACCGCCGGGCCTATCGCCGGGAAAGCGTCGAGGCCCCCATCCAGGAGACCCTGGCCGCGGCGATCATTGAATTTTCCGGTTGGGACGGCGAAAAACCGCTGGTCGATCCCCTCTGCGGTTCCGGCACCCTGCTGGCCGAAGCCCTGATGCGACGAACCGGGCTCCCGGCCGCTTATCTACGGGATAAGTTCGGCTTTGAGCACCTGCCGGATTTCAACCCAAGCGCTTGGGTCAAGGTCAAGGCCGCGGCGGCCGCCGCCTTGCGACCTCTCCCCCCGGGCTTGCTGGCGGGCAGTGATCAGAATCATCATGCCATCCAGGCTGCACGGCGCAATCTGGCCCTCCTGCCGGGGGGTGAGCAGGTGAGTTTGCAGGTCAGCCCTTTCCAGGAACTGGAGCCGCTCCCCAAGGCGGTGATTGTCAGCAATCCCCCCTACGGGGTCCGTCTGGGCGATCAGGCTGCCGCCGCCGCTCTGGTCCGGGAATTCGGCACCTTTCTGAAACACAAATGCACCGGCTCCACCGCCTGCCTCTATTTCGGTGACCGGCAATTGCTCAAGGAAATAGGCCTTAAGCCGAACGAGAAAATATATCTGAACAACGGCGGCCTGGCCGGTGTTCTGGCCCGTTACGAGATGTATTGAGCGACGCAAGCCGCCATTTCGACATAACAACAGTTTTGAGCGGAAAAGGGAACCAGATATCATAAAACCGGCCGACCCGGCTTGACAACCTCTTGTCATTTGGGGTAATTGCAATGTTAAACATTTTCCCGCCAGGGAGTACACTATGCCTTGCCACTTTTTGAACCGCAGATCATTTCTCAAACACTCATTTCTGGCCACCATTGCCCTGAGCGCCGGCGGCCTGGGCTGGGCCGACCAACTGCAAGCCGCCAAAAAACCGGCCAACCGGTTGAGTCTGCTGCACCTCCATACCGGCGAGCGTCTTGCGGTCAATTTCCGGGACAGCCGCGGCAGCTACGTCCAGCAAGCCCTCGAGGCCATTGACCGGCTGTTGCGCTGCCATCATACCGAGGAAATTCATCCCATCGACATCCGCACCCTTGAGTATCTCAGCCAGGTGGACCGCAAATTGGGCGGCAACCATGAGATCCATATCGTTTCGGGTTACCGTTCTCCCCACTACAATAAAATGCTGCTCGCCCAGGGCCGACAGGTGGCCAAGCGCAGCCTCCACCTTGAAGGCCGGGCTCTGGATATTCGCATTCCCGGGGTCCGGACGGCCTCTTTGCGCAAGGCCGCCCTGGATCTCCAACTCGGCGGGGTGGGTTACTATCCCCGCAGCGATTTTGTCCACCTTGATTCCGGCGCTTTCCGCTCCTGGTAACTCCCGGCCCGGCTTCCGGCCGTCCTCCGCCCCTGCTGATCGGTGAACTCCATGCGCTCTCCCCGGCTCCTGCCAATGCTCTGTTGTTGCCTGCTTTTGCTGGTGCCCTGGGCGGCGGCCGGCCAGGCTGAGTCGAGCGCGGCGGCGATCCGGGAGGAACTCCGGCAACGGCTGGAGGCGGCAAGCCTGCCCGAAGCCCTGACCATCCGCCGTATCCCGCTCAGTTCCGCCGACCTGATTCCCCCCTACTACCAGCAGCGCCTTTACCAAGCGGCCTGGATAGATCAAACCGGACGCCCCGGGGCCAGTGCAGTTGAACTGCTGGCCGCAATCGAGGCCGTGGCCGGCGAGGGCCTGGTGCCGGAAGACTACCACCTGAAAGCGCTTCGGGCCCTGGCCAGCATCCTGGCAGCCAGGCCTTCCCCAACCCTGGCCGCCGACCTCGATCTGTTGCTCAGCGATGCCTTCCTGCTCCTGGGCTCTCACCTCCTCAACGGCCGGGTCAACCCGCAAACCGGCGAACCCGTGGAGCGGGTGACCGGAAACCAGGAGGAACTGCTGGCCGCCCTAAACCAGATAGTGACCGGGACTGCGGAAGTGCAGACGGTCCTGGAGGAATTGCTGCCCCGCCAGGCCGGTTACCGTGATCTCAGGACGGCTTTGGGCGCTTACCGCCTTATGGCCGACCAGGGCGGCTGGCCGGTGCTGCCCGGCGGGCCCAATCTGCGGCGGGGCGATAGCGGTAGCCAGGTTGCCGCCCTGCGGCTGCGGCTCGGTTACACGGGTGAACTCGACGAGGCCGCAACCCAGGGAGACAAGTTTGACGACGCCCTGCTGGCGGCGGTTCTGGCCTTCCAACAGCGCCATGGCCTTGATCCCGACGGCGTGGTGGGCCCTAAGACCCTGGCCGCCCTCAATGTTCCGGCGGCAGAGAGAGTCCGGCAGATCGAACTCAATCTGGAACGCTGGCGCTGGATGCCCGAAGATCTGGGTCGCCGCCATCTGCTCGTCAACAACGCGGCCTTCCAGCTCGTTTTACTTGAGGATGACGAGGAGATCCTGACCATGCGGGTGGTGGTGGGTACGCCCTATCGCCGCACCCCCGATTTCAGCGGCCTGATCACCTATCTGGTCCTCAACCCATACTGGGAGATTCCTCCCAGCATCACGGTTCAGGACATTCTGCCGGAAATTCAGCAGGATCCGGCGCACCTGGAACAGCTCGGGATCAAGGTTATCCAGGGCTGGGGAGCCGAGGCCCGAATCGTTGACCCCGCCAGCATCAACTGGCAGCGCCTGCGGCCGGTGGCGGAATCGTTCCCCTACCGCCTGCGCCAGGATCCCGGGCCGGTCAACGCCCTGGGCCGGATCAAGTTTATGTTTCCCAATGTCCATAATGTTTACCTGCACGACACCCCGGCCCGCGCCCTATTCAACCGGGTTACCCGCACTTTCAGCTCGGGTTGCATTCGGCTGGAAAAACCCCTGGAGCTTGCCGCCCTGCTGCTGCCCGGAACCCCGCTGGAGACGGTCGAGGGCCTGGAAGAGGCTCTGCGCGAGGGCATTACCCAAACCATTTACCTGCCGGAACCGATACCCGTCCATCTGGTATACCGGACCGCCTGGGCGGAACCAAAGGGCTCGGTGCAGTTCCGCAACGATATCTACGGCCGCGACATCCTTTTGACCTCGGCGCTCGCAGGACCGCCGGCCAGCGCCCCCTGAAGCTTCTTTACTGCGCTCCCGGCTGCCTGTTATGCCAGGCGCCTAACAAGACCGGTTAAAACCGGGGGATTTCAAGGCCGCAGGCGGGAGATGGCCGAAGCCGAGAAAAAATTTCCCCCGGGATCAATGGGAAACCTTGACATGTCAGACTGTTGCAGTGGTAAATGAAGCGAGAGCTACCGCCTGGAAGGCAGCTTAAAGTGATCGCCGGCGCGGCAAAGGCAGGCGGTTTCCAGCAGGGCCGCCTGACTGGCGAAGCAGCAACTACTAAAAGGCAAACAAAGGACAACGGGAGGATTGCGACCATGGAGCCCGAATCGCCAGGGCCTTATGACCTGACAAAACCGGATGATCTTTTCCACTGCATAGATACGTTGACCAAAGCCCGGGTCAGCTTATGCGCCGTCGATCCCGATCTGGCCGCCGAGCTGGCCAGCATCACCGACGCCCTTATCGGACTCTCCGCTTCGGCCCAGCCCGAAGCCGGGGAACGGCGGCGAGATCCTGGGGAACAGCGGCATGATGTTATCGTCGATGTCCTGACCGGAGAAGTGATCGGATCCCGGGACAAGGGCTGAGGAACCCGGAAGAGCATGAACGCTCCAGCGGGCTGGAGAGAAGGCGACCCCCGGCCAGCGGACAGGGCACCTATATGCAAAGGGCTCGCTATTGCCCCTCGCTCTTGGATTTGGCTGCGCCGGGCTGGGTTTTGCCGGCACCCGGGGGGGCGGCAATTCTGTTCAGGTAGTGGCAAGCCCGGCAGCGAAACGACAACGTCTTCCCCTGCTCGGCGGCAGACTTGATTTCCAGAAAGACCTTTTCTCCACACTCCTCACAGAAAAACAACATTTCAAATCCCTTGCCGAGGTTCATTTTTTCCCGAAGATTCCTTTCAGCTTAGCCATAATCCCCTCGGGAGAGGTTGCCGCTTTTACCGACTCCTGGGGTGGCGCTTCCTCGGCTGTCTCCTCCGGTTTGGCCTGCTCCGCTTTTTCTCGACTTGAAGCGGCCAGCTTCTGCTGGGCCATTTGCTCTTGCAAGGCGGATTCTTCTTCCGGCTTGGCTCGAGCCGCTTTTTCCCGGGCGAGTTCCAGCTTAAGCAGCTTGTTGCTCTGGTGGGCGGCCTGCAGACTCTCCTGCCCCTTCATGCAGGAACGAATCAAGGACTGCAGGACCTTGTTCTGCAGGTTGACATAGTCATTGATGACATCCCCGACCTGTTCCAGACGCGGTTCCCCGGCGGCGGCGGGAGCCAGATACACGCCTTCCAGCCTGGCGTAGATTTTTTGCAGCAGCCCGCTGTATTCCGGCGGCACGTTGGCTCCCAGGAGCTTAAGCGAATTACCCGCCGAGGACATAACATGCAGCAGCAGCAAGATATTCACGTCTTCGCCACAACCGGCTTGCACGTTATTAAGCTGCTCTTTCAGTTGATCCAGGCCGGCTCTGTCAATGCCGGGGCCAAGACCCTCGATCAACTCTTTCAGGGGATAAAGAGGGGTATCCTCAATTTTGACCGGCTCCGGCGGGATCTCCGGCTCGGCTGCCGCCGGACTCGTTTCCCTGACCGCGGCAATAGGACCGGACATCCCGTCATCACCCAAATCTCCACCGGGGCCAATATGTTGCTCCTCGGCGAGCGAAGGAAGTTCTCCTCCCTGGTCGCCATCTTCGCCGAAGAAGTCCTCGAGAGTCTGGTCAATCTCGCGACCGAACGGGGTCGCGGAGGGCAACGAAGGCGCGGCCTGGGGTTCACTCTCCAATCGCGCTCCCATGGATTCAGATGGCGATTCTTGTTTCTCCGCTTCAGGTGGCGATTCTTGTTCCTCCTCTTTAGCCGGCAAAACCTCGCTACCTCCTCCAAAAAAATCATCCAAAAGGCCATCCAGCTCCTTTACGGGGCTATATTCCGCCCACCTGGAACCCTTGAGCTGCCCCTGGTCCTGTTCGCCCAGCCCCGCCAGGGCCGGCAGAAGTTCCTCCTGACCGCCTCCGGGAGCGTCACTCGCGGACGGACCCGCCTCCCTGGCCTCCCTTTCTTCCTGCTGGTCTGGCTTGCCTCTGCGGCTGATCTTGGCCTGCAAGTCTTTGTACCGGGCCACCTGCTCAACCAGCAAGGCCTTCTGGCTGGCCAGGCTCATATCCTTGGCCAGGACTATCTTTTCCAGGGCCTTATATACGGATGACAACACCTGGATGGTTTCGGGATGGGCCAGGGATTTTTTGCCCCGGATATATTTACCGAGAGCAGACAAGATCTGCAGAAAGACGACGAGAACCTTGTCATCTTTCCAGGTCGAAGCCAGCTGGGCCAATTCCTGGTCATAAGCCTGCAGGGTCTGATCGGAAATATCCCAATCCAAAGACAATACAACCGCCTTCAGTTTGCTGATAGGAGAATCGAGGTCTTCCAACCGCCCATCAGGCCGCTTTAAAAGATCAGTCAAATCTTCGTAGGGGTTGCTGTCAGATTTCTCTTTAGTATCCACAAAAGGCACTCTTTACTTAATTTTGTCCTGCACCGACGCCATGGTCATTGATATTATCTTTTTAAGAGTTGGCACGACATTGCGGCCAGTTAAAGCGCTTGCTTCAAAGGCCGGCACCTTCAACCGGCTATTGAGATCATTCTGAAGAGTTTCCACCGCAAGTATGGGGATATCCGATTCCTTCAGATCGACTTTATTGTATTGCAGCACTAGGGGGATGTCGAAGATATCAATATTATGGGTCTTCAAATTTTCATAAAGATTGTTCAGGGATTCCACATTTTTAGCCCGTTTTTCCTGCTGGGCATCGGCGACAAAAACCACCCCGTCCACTCCCTTCAGCACCAACTTGCGGGTGGCGTTATATTTAACCTGGCCCGGCACGGTGTAAAGCTGAATGCGAATATCGTATCCTTTGATGGACCCGAGGCCAATGGGCAGGAAATCAAAAAAGAGCGTTCGGTCATTTTGGGTTTTGAGGCTAACCATCTCGGTTTTGATCCGATCTCGGAATTTCTGGTTAAGATATTCCAAGTTGGTTGTTTTTCCCCCCCGGCCGGGACCGTAATAGACTATTTTAAGCTGGATTTCCTTGGTTTTCAGATTAACGAACACGATTCGCCTCCCGCAGGAAAATAAATAGGCCTCGACAACATTACACTTTTGAGATGAGTTATCACTATATTTAGCTCATATGGCCGCTTTCTCTGCCTTGCCGGCAAATCAGCCTTATTTTGTGGACCAGGTCGGCTACGTTCAGGCGAAGATATCCCAGCGACAGCTCTTTACCAAAGATTGAAACCAGCAGCAGATTGTCATCCACTTTGCAAAAATGAATGTTGGTTTTTTCGCCGGTATGGAAAAACTGGGAAAAATCATTTTCGCCGACAAGATTGGCCATTGACTCCACGGTGGCGAAATTCCCCGCGCCCAGCGCCGTAAAAGCATAGATATCATAATCGCAAGCCCCGTTATCGGCGGTGGCGATCGTATTGCCGGCTTTATCGAGCAGAATCACACACTCAACCCCTTTGCTGATCAAGCTTTCCAGCATGGCGGTCTTGATGTCTTCGAGTTGAGCTTGATTAACGATGCCGTAATTCATAAGACAACCTCATTTCCCTGGCCATGGGATCCGGCCGTTCCTCTTGGTTGGCGCCGAATTCCATTCAGGTTAATATTTCACACTTCAAGAGCAGTTGTATTATTTTTCTTCATCAATTCTGCGCAGCCCCTCCATCAGCAATTTCATAAAACCGCCGATGGGCTTGCTGCCGGCATATTCAGCCGGCATGTTGAAGCTGAACTGAAAAACGCCTTTTTGTTCCTTGAGGATAGCGAAAAAGGCTTCGCTGCCGCGCTGTTCCCGCGACGCTGCCGCGACAATTTCGCCGTCCTTGAAAACCACGGTGGCCTTGTTGTCGGCGGTGAAATCCAGGGTGCAAACACCGGATTTCTTGTTTTCATGGATCATCTGAAAAAGTTCCGCCGCGGCCAGTTCTTCCAATTGACAGACCATGCCCGAAGCCTGGCCCGACGATCTGGCCATGGCGGTCTGCATGAGACGCTGGATCAGAATGCGGTTGAAGGTGTTCCTGATATATGGATATTTTACCATGATCTGCAAAAAATCTTTTTTCCGCAGGGCGAAAGTCTTGACTGGTTCTATGGCCTTGGCCGTGGCACTGACCGGTTGATCGTTCAGCAGACTCATCTCGCCCAGGATTTCCCCCCGGCCCAGGGTGGCAAAATGCTGGTCATCGGCATTATAAAGGGCAACCCGCCCGGAGGTGATGATGTAAAAAATCTGCCCGGGAGTGCCCAGTTTGAGGATGATGTCATCAACCTCAAATTCAACCATGCTTAAATGGGAGATAATCTCCTTGAGACTTTTATCATCCACGGCTTGAAAGAAAGAAAAGCTGCTGAGCATGCTTTCAAGCGAGGTCATGGTTTTAACCTGCCGCCGCCGTTCGGCGGCCATCAGCATCCGCATCTGCAGGGTCTGATATTGCCCCTTATCCGCAACCGCTACCTTGATGAGACCGCTGCATCCCGGGCAGTTGAACTCGGCGCCGTCAATATGCGACGCGGCCGGAGGCCCGCCGCTCAAGTCTTCGATGAATTTTTCGGCGACAACCCGGACCAGAAAAACACAGGCCGGTTTACCGCCGGGGGGCATCAGCCCTATTCCTGACAGACTGAAGATGTCGTTGGCCTTGTATAGAGGACATTTTCGGGCTTCGACTACGGTTATTTCCTTATCAAGCAGGCTCATCGCAGCTCCGTTGCTGGAAGGTGACGCGCGCTTAAACCAAAAAACGCCAGTTGTATGATACAATACAAATGGCGTTTTGCTCCGGAAAATGGTTCTAGTAATAAAAAAATCGGGTAGCCGCCCCTGACCAAAAAAAGATTTTTAAGCAGTACGAGCCCTCTCCGTCTGAGGGGACCGATTGTTTTCTTGTAGCCACAGACCTGCAAGCTGTCAACTCAAAATTCCCGGACATATGGCCACGATAGCCCCAGCTTCACAACGGGGCCGCCAGGTTCGGGAGTAAGCCGGCATAGGGCTGATCCTGGTGCGGCAATGACCCCACAACCTAACCAGCCCCCGACGGGCGACCAGCCGGCTTGATCGGATTTTTATGATAGGCCCGGCTGGGCAGGCCTTCAATATAGATTCCTTCCAGGTAGGAGAGTTTACGGGGCAGCTGTTGGGGCGTACCCCTGGCAAGCAGAAAGGTCGCTGGTCGCCCGACCGCAAGCGGCCCCAGCCGCTCCATGCCGAAAAAGCCCGCTCCAATTACCGAGGCGCAGCGGATGGCTTCCGCCAAAGTATAACCGGCCTTGAGGAACAATTTCAGCTCCTCGACCATTGACTCGCCATGGAGGATGCCCACACTGCCGGCACCGGTTCCCACCGCCGTGGTCACCCCCAGTTTGCCGGCCAGACTCAGTTGCGCCAGCTGTTCGGCGATTATCTTTTGCCAAAAGGCTTCCGCGCCGGGCAGCGGCTTGCCCGGGGCCGCATAACGCTGGGAAAAACGGCAGGATACCTCCCCGCCGGCCCGGCTGCCATCCAAGGCATTCTTGGCCCGCAGCAGGCCGGGAATCCACAATACATTCCGACTCGCCATTTTGCGGAGATTGTCCTCCCCCATTGCGTATCCCTGTTCAATGGCATCACAACCGGCCGCCAGGGCCTCCGCCACCGCCTGACGGCCGTTGGCCACCACCACCGCCTTTTTACCGTCTCGTTGCCGCATAATACGGTTCAGGTCTTGCGGGCTGAAGCGAGGGGCTGAAGTCGGCTGGTCTTCGATATCGGCCGAATAAACGACCCGGAGAAAATCCCCGAACCCCGGGTTGCCGCCGCTGCCCTCGGCCCGGCAGAGAGGGCCGGAGGTGCGAATATCAATCAGCCCCCCTCCCGCCATTCCTTGGGAAGCGAGTTCCACCAAGCCGGTGAGATCACCACTGTCGGCCACCCCCAGCACCCCGTGGATATGGCAGTAGTGGCTATGCCGCTGAACCAGGGCGGCCTTCTCCGCCAAGTCGCCATCGTTCGACGATAACCGCCCCCGCCCGTCCACGGAGGGCGATCGGGCTAAGTCAACGCTGCCGTCAACCAGGGCCGGCAAAATGGTACAGTGCGAGAAGTCGTCGATGACCGTCCCATCATGGCCTGGAAGATCGGCCGCGGAGCCAATGGCCGCAATGGCGCCCTTCTTAACGGTCAGAAAGACCTGCCTGCGCACCCCGGCACCACTGCCGTCGATCAAACTGCCCGCCACGATGTACCTGATTCCAGTCACGATTCTTTTATTTCCTGCCATTACTGTGCCCAGGCGCAGCCGCGCATAATAGCGGCTTGGCGCGACTTGGCCGGGACCTTTATAGACCTGATTCAGCACGGGGAAATCCGGTCAAACCAGGTGGTTTCCAGACTTCGCTGCGGCCGGCCGCGACCTTTGTTAGAGGGAAAAAAGAGAAAAATTCGCGTCAAACAAAAAAAGGCTTCCAAGACCGAAGCCTGGAAACCCTTGCTGTTACTGGTGCCCGGAGCGAGAATCGAACTCGCATAACCCTAAGGGTTGAGGGATTTTAAGTCCCTTGCGTCTACCAGTTCCGCCATCCGGGCCAAAACCTGCAACCACAGGATTCACGGGGCTTTGTACCATTTTGGGTGACAAGATGCAACCGTCGAATATCGTCGCCGGGGGCGGTAATTTGTCAAAAATCCGGGCGCATGCACGACAACGACCAGCGGACCCTGCCGAGTTCGGCGGCGCTGGCTCTTGAGCCGGACAGAACAGTGATGACCCTGGCCGCGACCGCAGCCGGGTGGCAGAATCGAGGGGGGCTCAGGGGGTCGCAATGCTCAGGGGCAAAAACCACCTATTCCTCGTCCAAATCTAAATCCGGATAAAGTTTGCGGGCGCAGTCCCGGCAGATGCCGTGGGTGAACTCCGCTTCGGAATGCTGCTCGATATAAGCCTCGAGTTTTTGCCAGTATCCCTTGTCGTCCCGGATATTCTTGCAGTAGGCGCAGATGGGCAGTATGCCGCGCAGGGTCTTGATTTCCTTGAGGGCCGCTTCCAGCTTCAAAATCGCCTGACGCCGTTCTTCGACTTCATGCCGCAACTGGTCATTGGTCCGGGAGAGGGTTGCCGTTCTTCGCTGGATCCTTTCTTCAAGCTTATCCCGCTCTTTTCTGAGTTGCCGGGACATCTCGTTGAAAGCGCTGACCAGAGCTGACAACTCCGACCCGGCCGCCACCTCGATCTGCTCGCCCAACTGCTGGGGATCGGTGGTAATATTCAGGGCCTTATCCCGGATCAGGCGCAAAGGATCAAACATCCAGCGCTTGCCCAGGAAGGCCACCGCCCCCAGAGCCGCCAGCAGCACCAAGGCAAAAAAGAGGGACAGATGGAGGATCAGCCGGTTGACATCACCATAGGCTTCTGCGAGCGGGATCCGCAGGGAAATGGCCGAAACCACCTCGTTCAGTTCCCGGTTGAAGCTGCGCTGGGCCCCATAGTAATCCACCAGGCCGGCAGGAGCGATCTCAGGGGTACTGTGACAGCGAAGACAGCTTTGCTCCATCACCTCGCCCCGTCGAAGTACCGCCAGAAACGGCGCCCCATTGATATCACGCACCGTGGCGTATTCGTGCAAATCCGGATTTTCGTTCAGTTGCCTGATAAAGGCACTTTCAAAGGCGTCGGCCTCATTTTCCGGACTGCGGGCATTGATGGCGCATTCCTTGTAGTAATAGCCGCTGCCGGTCAAGGCCTGATAGTAATTGTCAATTTCTCTGACGGCGAAGGTTGACGACATCCAGGCCGGCTCGAAATAGTTTTCCGACTTGACATCCACGGTTTCAAAGAGAACCGGCTTGAGCTGATGGGTGAAATAGGTATGGATAGCAAGGTTGCGATCCAGGATCAGCATGGCCTTGACCCGGGCCTCATCACGGGCGCTGGCTTTCATCCGCCAGTTGACCACCAGGGTGGCGGTTGAACCGGCAACCAGAACGATCAGGGCGATGGCCGCCAGCAACCGGGTGCTTGTTTGGGCTTTTCCCACCATAGCCAAACGCAGCTCCTCTTTGATTTGAGGAAAACTCGACGGCCGGCCCTATGCCCAGCTGTCCGCCATCCGTCTGCTCAAGCGCCACCCTGTCCTCTGCCGCCTGCCGGGGAGGTCCCAGCGGCCCGAGATCCCCTTCCTGGGCTCGAAGGAAAATGTTTATCATGCTCTGCCGGATAGCGAAACAGTTTTTGCCTCCAGAGTTGGCAAACAACCATAAGAAGGCAAAAAGAATAAGCAAAGGAATTTACCGCGGTGGCATCCCCAACCAAGAGAGCCCCGGCAGCTGTGGCTCACTTTTCACACGGGTAACCGCCCCAGGGGCAGCTATCAGTCACGGAGCAAACGGGAGAACCCAGCCAGCTAATGCCGGCCCCAAAAAAAATTTACTCGGCAAAAGCCTGTACCTGGTAGGTTTCAACTCGCAGATCTCCTTCCCGCCAGGCCGAGTCGGGCAATCCGGCTTTCAGGCAGAGATGGTCGAGAAAACGCTCCGCCTCCGGCAATTGCTCCCAGACCTGGGGGAGGAAGGTGGCCGTATGCCCTCCCCGCCCAATCAGCACCCCGTCCCGGCCCGGCCGCAGACGGGCGATAAGATCAGCGCCGTCATCGTACTCCAGCGGCGCCAGCGGGGTCAAAACACTGATCTCAATCTTTACCGCGGCCAGTTCTTCGACGGTAAGAGGGGCAAAGCGGGGATCGTGAAAGGCGGCCTTGACGGCGCTGTCGCGAACCCCGTCCACAATGGTTGCGGCGGCGCTCAGGCAACCGATGCAGCCCCGCAGGCAACCGGCGCTTTTCAGGGTTACGAAGACTCCTCGCCGCTCCTGCAGGCGAGGAGCGGCGAGGATGGCCTTCATCTCCCGATCGTTATCCTCATCTCCGGCCAGACCGAGATGACGGGCGATGGTCCGGCGGGCCAGCCATAACAGGGCGCGGCCTTCGCGGTCAGCAAGTTGCCCCTGATCCCTAAATTCCGGCGTGCGCATAAATTATCTCCTGGCCGGCGACAAAAAAAGCCCCCGCTGTCTGCGACACGGGGGCTTTTCCTGGCGACAATTTAATAAGAAAGATGATCCGGTTAGCACCCGCAGGAGCCGCCGGCGGTGCTGCAGGAACTGCCGCAGCCCCCGCCGCCCAGCGGATTGGCCGGGGTAATGGAAAAACCGGAGCGGGCTCCAGCATCGATGAAATCAATCCGGACCACGCCGCACTGCTGGCTGAGTCCATTATCGATCAGATATTGAACTCCGTCCTGAGTATGGGTGGTGTCATTGTCTTTTGGCTCATCCAGAGCCAATCCCAAAGAGGGACCGGCTCAACCGCCCTGCATCATGGCCACTCGAACCGGAGAGACAATATTGTTGTCCTCCAGATAGGCCTTGAGCTTTTTGCTCGCTAAATCAGTTATTTCCAGCATGATATATCTCCTTAAACTGGGGTTTTGGTGAAAGGCTGGACGGAGTGCTCCGACAACCATAATTAACTTTAGGAAAAACTTAAGCGATTATGGCCCGGAAGTCAAGGGGGAGGCAGGAAGAATGTCTTCACCGGGTGATATTATTCCGGCGGCCAGCGGGGGGCCCGGGCTCTTTTGCTTTGACCTTGCCGGCAAACCTTACTATAACTTGGCGAGATTTTTTCTCATGATTACGCATCACGGCAGGTGACCAGGAGGTAAAACAGCATGAAAAAAATTGTAATCTCCACCGGCGGCGGCGATGCGCCCGGTCTGAATGCGGTAATTTACGCGGTTACCAAGTCCGCATACCAACGGGGGTGGGAAATTTACGGCAGCAAAAGCGGTTACCGGGGGCTGCTTGATCCCGACGAGTTGGTACGCCTGACTCCGGAGAAGGTGGAAGACATCATGCCCATGGGCGGAACCATCCTCGGCTCCACCAACAAGGGCAACCCTTTTGCCATGCCGGTGGAGAACCTGGCCGGCGAAATTCAGACCCTGGATCTCTCCGACCGGATCATGCGCAATTTCCGCCGGCTCGGCTTTTTCTGTCACATCGCGGTGGGGGGAGACGGCAGCCTGGAAATCGCCCATCGTTTCGCGGTGGAAAAAGGGATGCCGGTGATCGGAGTGCCCAAGACCATCGACAACGACCTCGAGGCCACTCAGCGCACCTTCGGTTTCGATACCGCCGTCTCCACCGCCACCGATGCCCTGGACCGGCTCCATTCCACCGCCAAGTCCCACGACCGGGTGATGGTGGTGGAAGTAATGGGCCGGGACTCGGGTTGGATCGCCTTGAATGCGGGCATTTCCGGCGGGGCCGATGTCATTCTCATCCCCGAGATTCCTTTTGATATCAACGTGGTTTGCGAGAAGATCAACGACAACGAGTTGCGCGACAAGCATTACGCCATCGTGGTGGTGGCCGAAGGCGCCAAGGCCCGGGGCATGAAAAAGGCGGTCACCAGGAAAAATTCCGAACTGGGCCGCGACTCCGAACTCCTGGGGGGAATCGGCGAATGGGTGGCGGAGCAGATCCGCAAACTCTCCGGCAAGGACACCCGCTCCCTGACCCTGGGACATCTGCAACGGGGCGGATCTCCCACCACCTTCGACCGTTTGCTGGCCCTGCGATTCGGCGGGGCGGCGGTCCGGATGGCGGAGCAGGAAATGTTTGACCACATGGTGGCCCTGAGGACCCCGGACATGGTGGCGGTCCCCCTGGCCGAGGCGGTCAAGGCCAGAAAAAAGGTGGAAGTGGGCAGCGACAAGCTGCTTACCGCCCGGGAAATCGGGATCTGCTTCGGCGACGTTGGCTGAACCCGGGCCGGGCCGGGTTGGCCTGACTTCCGGCCCGGCGCTCAATCATAACCTTGCCATTCCAAGGTCAGCCGACTTTTTTTGTCGTTGTTGCACTCCTTGCAACAAGGGACCAGGTTGTTTTTGCTGCTGAGCCCGCCCCGGGCCAGCGGGACCACATGGTCCATGGTCAGATCCGCCGGCGCGACTTCCCGGCCGCAGTAATAGCAGCGACCCTGGGCAATTTTTTCCTTCCACCAGCGACTATTGCGCAATTGGCGGGCTTTGGCCTTTTCCCGGCGGATCCGGCCCTCGTCAATTCCGTCAAAATCCTGATCAAATTGCTTTCCTGCCATCAGGCTCTGTCCATTAAAATGTGACCCCGCCGGCCCTCTTTTTGCCCCGCGCAGACCCAGGCCTGCGCTCCAGCGGCTCCCGGGCCAGGCCGGCAATTTTGCCTTTTGCCCCTCTGAACCAGCTTGGTTTCAAGACCGATCCTCCTTTTCCGGCCGCGGCACGGCGGCGACCAGCTCACCCAGCAAAATACGCCGGGCGGCTCCCACCAGATAAAGCGAGCCGGCCACCGCGACCAGATCCTCGGCTGAACTGAGCCGCCAGGCCAGGTCCAGGGCGGCCAGCGGGTCGGCGGCCTCCAGCACCCGTACCCTGCCCTCCGGGGCCAAGAGGCGGCGCATCTCGGCGGGGGTGGCGGAACGTTCACTTTCCGGCCTGGTCAGGATCAGGGTGTCGCAAAGCGGCGCGATCAGGTTCAGCCCGGCGGCCACGTCCTTGTCGGCCATGCTGGCCCAGATCATCACCAGGCGGCGATAAGTAAAGTCGGCCTCCAGGGCGGCCACCAGGGCGGCCACCCCGGCGGGATTGTGGGCCCCGTCCAGCAATACCCTCCGACGTCCTCCCTGCTCCTCCCGCGACAATTCCAGCAGTTCCAGCCGACCGGGCCAGCTTACTGCGGCCAGACCGGCCCGAATGTCCTGTTCCCCAACCGGCAGGGATGTCGCCAGCAGTTCCAGGGTCGCCAGGGCCAGGCTGAGGTTGTCCCGTTGATAACTTCCCCGCAGGGGCGAGTTCAAGCCCTCGATTGCTCCATGGAGCCCTCGGTAAGTCCACGACCTGGCGGACGGGGATTGCGCTCTATCCGCATCCGCTCCGGCGGTTTCCCCGGCCGCCTGCCAGGAAAAATCCCGGCCCAGTAAGTATAAAGGAGCGGCCAGCTCCCGGCAGCGCTCCTCCACCACCCGGCGGGAGTCATCGGCGGCCGCTCCCGAAACCATGGGCACGCCAGGCTTGATGATCCCGGCCTTCTCGGCCGCCACCGCGGCCAGGGTATCACCGAGATAAGCCTGATGGTCCAGGGAGACATTGGTTATCACCCCCGCCAGAGGGGTAATCACATTGGTGGCATCCAGGCGGCCGCCCATCCCGACTTCCATGATCGCGACATCGACCTCTGCGGCGGCGAACCAGAGCAGGGCCAGGGCGGTGGTGAACTCGAAATAGGTGATCTGCTCCCCGTCGAGCACTGCATGGATGGCCGTGGCCTGGCGGGCAAAATCAGCCTCCGGAATAAAGTCGTTGTTGATCCGGAAGCGCTCGCGCACGCAGCTCAAGTGGGGCGAGGTATAAAGTCCGACCCGGTAGCCGGCCCCGGCCAGGACGCTGAGCAGGGCCGCGGCCACTGACCCCTTGCCATTGGTCCCGGCCACATGAATGAAACGCAAGCGGCGCTGGGGATCGCCCAGCCGCCCGAGAAAGCGCTCCATGCTGTCGAGACCCAGCTTGATCTTGAAAAATAGCAGACTGTCGAGGTGTTTCCAGGCCTGTTGATAATCCATCTTGGTGCCGTAGCAAACTAAGTTTTCGGCAAACCGGCAAACGCCGCCGGCCCGCCCATTAAAGTCCCGCTGGGAAAACCCGGGCAGCCTGAATCCGGGGCCGCAAATCCATACTTAACCGCCCGGGTTTGCGGGCGGGCAGGTTTGGCGCCAACGCTCTTATCTCTTCACGCCTTCCGCAGTTTGGCGTAGTCCAGGTGCAGGACTTTGCGGCCATGGCGGTCGAAGTTGACTTCCACGGTCCGGGGGGTGGTCATTTTGCTCAGGGTACCCCGGCCGAAAAAGGGATGCTGCACCCGCATGCCGACGGCCAAGTCCTCTACCTCCTCATCCTGGCCGCTGGCGACGGGGGAACCAGATGGCTGCCAGGGCTTGCCCGGCCCGGCGATGCCGGGCCCTGCCGGAGCGGTCCGACTCGCGGGGGAAGCAACGTCGGTTCCCCCCCGGCCAGCCGTCGCCCAGCCCTCCGCGGTGAGGAAACCGGCGCCCGGGCAACTGCCGGCGATTTGCAGCAGCCGGGGCGGTACCTCCCCGAGAAAGGAGGAGGGTTCGCACAGGTTGCTGCGGCGGTCGTATCCCGCCACTTCCCGGGGAAAGATCAGGTAGAGGTTGCGTTTGGCGCGGGTGGCGGCAACATAGAAAAGGCGCCTTTCTTCTTCATACTGGTCGTCCCCTTCCGCTTGGGCGGCGGGGAATTTGCCTTCGGCCAGGTGGATGATGAAAACGCTGTCCCACTCCAGGCCTTTGGCGGAATGAATGGTGGACAGGACCAGCCGCCCCGGTTCAGCACCGGTTGCGACGGAATCCGGGGCCGGGGGATCGAGGGCCGTATCGGCCAGGAAATCCCGGATATCGTGGTAAGTGCTGAGCAGGGGCCGCAACTGGTCCAGGTCTCGCTGGCGGCGGGGATAATCGTCCGGGTAGAGGCGCTGAAAAATCGGCTGATAGTAGGCCAGCACCAGCTCCAGCAGGGCCATGGGATCCAGCTCCCGGCCCGACATAGCCCCCAACAGTTCCAGCAGTTTTTGCAAACCCGCCTGCCAGGACTTGCCGGCGGGATAATCCGCCAGAACTTCCAGGTGGCCGGCCAGGAGGCCCTCGTTGTCGTCCCCCTCGGCGGGGAAGGGAAAACGGTCGATGATATTGCGGGCGGTTTTGGGTCCGATCTTGTCGACCAGCAACAGGATCCGGTTCCAGGACAGGCGATCGGCCGGGTTGCAGAGGACCCGGAAGTGAGCCAGGACGTCCTTGATATGGGCCGACTCGGTCAGCTTGAGTCCGCCCCGTTTTTCAAAAGCGATCCCGTGGGCGGCCAATTCCAGTTCAAGCTTATAGGAATGAAAACCGGAGCGGAAGAGCACGGCGATCTCCGCCTCGGCCAGGCCCTGCTGCCGCAATTCACGGACTTTTTCCACCACGAAGCGGGCCTGGGCCCCCTCATTGCGCGCGGCGTAGAGGACCGGGCGGCCGCCGTTGGCCAGGCGACTGAAGAGTTCCTTACGGTACTGTTCGGGAGCCGGGGCGATGATGGCGTTGCTCAGATGGAGAATTTCCGGGGTGGAGCGGTAATTTTCTTCCAGCCTGATCAGCCGGGTGCCGGGAAAATGACGGGGAAACTCCATGATATTGCGAAAATCGGCGCCCCGGAAACTGTAGATCGACTGGGCGTCGTCGCCCACCGCCATCACGTTGTTGCGGGGGGCGGCCAGCAGGCGGACAATCTCGGCCTGAATGGGATTGGTGTCCTGGTACTCATCCACCAGGATCGCCTCGAAACGGTGGGCCAGTTCAGCCCGAACCGCCTGATGCTCCCGGAGCAGGAGCCGCCAGTAAACGAGCAGGTCGTCATAATCCATCAGATTATGGGCCTGCTTGAACTTGCGGTAGTGCTCGCCGATGGCCAGGATGTCGTCGAGAAATTCCAGCAGATGGCCGTATTCGGCCTCCAGCAGATCACTTACCGTCGTTCCGGTATTGACCGCCTTGCTGAGTACGCCCAGAATCAGGCGCCGGGAAGGAAAGCGCCGTCCCGCTCCACCCAGGCCCAGGGAAGATTTGAGCAGGTTGATAATTCCCTCGGCGTCGGCCTGGTCGAGGATGGTGAAGTTGGGCTGGAAGCCGACGTGGAGGGCATAACGGCGCAGGAGCAGATTGGCGGCGGCATGGAAGGTGCCCCCGGTCACCCGCCGGCAGGAGGAATCGGCCAGCAAGTAAGCCGCCCGGGCGATCATTTCCTGGGCTGCTTTGCGGGTAAAGGTCAGCAGCAGCAGATTTTCCGGCGCTATCCCCCGTTCCACCAGGTGGGCCAGGCGGTGGACCAGGGTTCGGGTCTTACCGCTGCCGGCCCCGGCGATCACCAGGATCGGGCCGTCGGGGGCGTAAACCGCTTCCCGCTGGGCCGGATTCAAGGCGGCCGTCGCGGCGGCGGGGGAGACGGGAGGCGATCCTGCAAGCTGGTGATCAAGGGTAAACAATGAAGGCTGCATAGCAGGCCAATGTACCACAGAACCGGGGCGGGCCGGAGAAAAAAGTTGAACTTCCGGGCAAGGCTGCTATCATGCCCGCTTATATTTTGCCTGCGGTTGTTGGTTTTCCCGTACCCGTGCCCATCTCAACCAGAGCCCCGGAGATACGACCATGAACAACGACACCCTCCAGCAACTGTTCACCCCCGCCAAACTGGCCGAACTCCTGCCGCCGGGCCGGGCCGACGAGTTTTTCGAGGCCCTGCTGGGTGATGCCGCCGAAGGGGCTTACGACATCAGGCTGAGCTTCAAACAGTACGACCCGAGCGATAACACCCTCGAGTTCCGCCTTGAACTGCACGAACGGCCCGGCAAATGCCTGGCCTGCAACCTGACCTATGGCCTGCCCGAGGTTTTTTCCCGCCATCCCCTGCTCAATATCAAGGGACTGGTGACGGAAATCGACAAGGTGCTGGGCCCCGCCGCCGCCTGCAAGGAGTGGCGCCTGGGCGCGACCCGGCAAGCCTCCAAAGCCCTGCATCAAATCCCCCTGATCATCAGTCTGGCTTAAGGCTCCGGCGGCCTCGCTCCGCCGAGCATCGCCGAACATCGCAGTAGTTTACCCGCTCAGGAGATAGCGCGTAAAAACCGGAGCCGTCCGGACCGGCGTGATGCGGCCCGGTCCCCAACAAGGCCGGCGCTCAAATTAATTCGGAGAAAAATCGACCGACTTCCTCGGGCCGGTGGGCATCGGAACCCGGGCAGAGCGCCAAGTTGCGGTCCAAGGCCCGGGCCAGCAGCTCGGGGGCGGGATAGGCTTGGCCACGCCGATGATCGAAGCCCGAAGTGTTGATTTCCAGGGCCATTCCCCTGGCGGCCATGACGGTAAAGATCTGGTCGAGAACCGGGTTAGCCATCTGGGAGGCCAGGGCCGGAGCCACCTCCGGGTGATGGCGCAGGGCCGCGTCCAGGTGACAAAGCACGGTCCCCGGCAGCAGTTCCACCGCTTCCGCCAGCAACTGGAAATAGGCGGCCAGCACCTGCTCCACTCCGTAGGCGTCGAAGACCGCCAGGGTGCGGGAATCCCGGCTCAGCAGGTTATAGTGGCGCCCGCCAATATCCAGGAAGTGACAGGATATTCCGACCCGGTCCCAGGGGTGGGCGGCCAGGAAAGCCTTGGTGGCCGCGACCTCCTTGGGGTTGTAGCCCACTTCCACCCCCAGGCCGATGTCAATCCGCCCGGCATAGCGCCGCCGCAGCCGCTCCCCCTCCTCCCGGTAATAAGCGAAATCCTCAGCGGTGAGCCAGGTGCGGCGGGGAGAGGTGATCCCGGCCTCGAAATGTTCGAGAAAAACCAGCCCGGTCAGGCCCCGGGCCAAGGCCGCCTCAACATACTCCTCCATGGCGCCGACCGCGTGCAGGCAAAGGGAGGTATGGACATGATTGTCCCGGGATAAGTCAAGTAGAGGAGCAACGCCGGCCGGCCATTGCCGGGAAAGCGGCCCGGTGTTTGCTAACGCGGGCCGGTTCACGCGTTGCCGCGGGGAAAAAAGTGAACGAATCCGTCTATTTCCGAAGTATCGCAGATCTTACCCAGGCCCCAGTCGAAAAAGGGATCGAAATTTTCAATGGGAACGGCGAAGCTGTCACCGTTGGGCAGATGATAAACCACGGTCCGGACCTTGGAGAGATCGATGGTTCTGCCGCTAACTTTATGCATATCTCAAACCTCGCAGGTTAAGGTCAGCAAGCACCAGATTGAGAGGTGTATTGCCACTAGGTCTTGGGTGAGTCGACACCATAATCACAATATCAACTTTGGCAAGTTCGGAGCTTAATAGAAGACAAGGGTCTGCGGGGATTTGTTCCGGGATGGTGGCGACGGGAAAGCTGGCGCAACTGCTTATCGCGCCGCGGAAAATTCCGCCGCCGCAGCGCGAGTCAGGGCCTCTGGGGTTTCCAGCCAGACCAGGTTGAAAGGCCGCCGCGGGTCGGCTTCGGCAATGGCGGCCCCGCGGCGGCCAGCGGACTCAGAAACGGTAGGTCAGGCCCAGGGCAACCATGTGCAGATCCGACTTGTAGGTACCGTTGGCCAGATCGGTACTTTCCGCCACCGGCGACGCCCCGATCAGGTTGTTTTTGGTCCGGCTTTCAAAACGCTGGTAGGCATAGCTGAAGGCAACCTTGCAACGGTTGAAGTTGAGATCGGTACCCAGGCTGAAGAGATGGGTATCGGAATCGGGAATCGAGGGGTCGAAGGTGTGGTCCGGCACCGGGGTTTCGCCGTAGAGATAACCGGCCAACAGGGTGACGGTGGGATTGAGACGGTAACGGACGCCCAGGTTGTAGACCAAGGAGTTGTTCCAGTCGCGGGGAGTGACCGTGCTCGAGCCATCGGGCAACTCGATCCGGAGTTCTTCAAACGACGACCAGCCTTCCCAAAGCAGGCCGACCTCGAAAGTCAGGGGATCGAATCCCTTGTAGTACAGCCCGGCAAAGGCCTGCTGGGGCAGGGTCAGGTCGGTTTTGCCGGGCATTCCCGGCAGGGGGACCGGAAAGCCCTCAGGGGTGGCAAAGGACACGTCACCGGTGATATCCACCTTGATTTCGCTGCGGTAGGAGACCCCCAAAGCCAGATCATCGGTCAAATCCAGCAGCATGCCGAGGTTGAAACCTATCCCGGTGCCGTCGCCGCTGAATTTCTGGCCCACTTCAAGGCCGGGGATCGGAATCCCGAGGGCGGTGGCCCGCAGCTGCCTTTCGAGGGTCGAGTCGAGGTAAATAAAGTTAAGCCCGCCGGCCAAGGCCAGCTTGGGGTTGACCTGCAACGACAGCACCGGGTTGACGTTAAAGCTCTTCAACTCCGAGTTGGTGGCGATGAAGCGCCCTTCCCACTCCTTGCCCCAATCGTTGCCGAGCCCGAATGGACTGAAGACGCCAAGCCCGGCGCTCACTTTGTCATTGAACCGGTGGGAGAAATAAAAGGTGCTGGGCAGGAAGAGATCGCTGTCCTTATCAGAACTCCGGCCGGTAAGATCACTGCGAAAATCCCCGCTGGAGAAAATCAGGGTCGTTCCCGCCTGCACCTGGGTGCCCGGGAGCTGACTCAGCAGGGCAGGATTGAAGAAGATCACCGACGGATCATCGCCGTTGGCAACCACCGCATTGCCCTGGCCCAACGCCGAGGCCCCATGGGTATAGACCGCATATCCCCCCGCCTGCGCCAAGGTGGGGGCACAAACCAGAAGGCCAAGAGCCGCTGTCAAAACTGAGCTATGAATGCCGGGCCGCCTCGTCATGACTAATCCTCCATATTGTCAGGCAACAGGAATAAAAACAATACTTTAAACCACAAAGAGGCGTTCATAAAATCATCGCCAATGACGATTGTCAAACAAAAAAGGTTTCGCGGGCGGGGCACTATCGATTATCATCTCCCCGAAACTCTGCAAATAATAAGGACCTTTTGAGTTAAAACATTGATAACAGAAACAATTTAGCAATAATTAAGTTGTTTTCCTCTCGGCAGGGAGACAAGAAGTCGACAGCAATTTGCTCGGGAAGCAATCATAAATTTGGCCCGCTCAAGTCTAAATTTTATTTTTTCAGACCTTTACAGATTATGCTTTGGGATCATGCTGGTTTGAACTAGGCAAGTTACTTAGCTAAAATATCGTTTTTTTGTTTATCCATTCTTTAGACACTTGACTAGTAAGCAAACTTTGTTAAATGGCCCACTAGTTTCAGAATATTTCAGGAGCACCGGATGCTTGACAACGAATATCTGATGGAAAACGATGAAGAATCCCTACGCCTTGATCTCAAGACCGACAATGATGTCACAGCAAGACAAGCGCTTTGGGCCGGCCTGCAACCGGGAATGAGGGTTGCCGATATCGGCTGTGGTTGTGGTAAAACCACCTCCAAACTATATGATCTCGTCCAGCCGGGTGGATCGGCGGTTGGTATTGACAGCTCAGAGCAGCGGATCAATTTTGCCATTGAGCACTATGGCCGGCCAGGCATCGAATTCCTGCGCCGGGCGGCCCTGGGGCCGCTGGATGATATTGGTACTTATGATTTCATCTGGGTACGTTTTTTGCTGGAGTACTATCTCACTCACAGTTTCGACCTGGTCAAAAACCTGGACCGCCTGATCAAGCCAGGCGGCATTCTTTGTCTCATTGACTTGGACTACAACTGCCTAAGCCATTATGGTCTCCCCCCCAGAATGGAAAGAACCATCCAGGCCCTGGCAAAACATTTGGAAGAAAATGCGGATTTCGACCCCTATGTGGGCCGCAAATTATATTCCTTCCTGTACGACCTGGGTTATGAAGAGATCAATGTTGACCTGACGGCACATCACCTTATTTATGGGCCCATCAACAAAACCGACGAGTTTAACTGGACTAAAAAAGTAGAGGTGGGGGTGAGGAATTTCGGATTTTCCCTGGACGAGTACCAGGGTGGATATGAAGAATTCTATGATGAATTCAAGCGGAGTTTTGCCGACCCGAGGAGATTTACCTATACCCCGGTCATCTGCTGTCGGGGCCGTAAGCCAGAGCGATAAAAACTGGCACTTTAGACCCCGGTTTGACTCGGCTCCCCAAAAGACTGGGGAAACATAGCATGGCGATCTCTTGCCCGGGCGGACAAGGCGGCCCTTTTGCCCTCTATTATTATGTGAATGCGCCCTTTATCTGCCAGCCTTGTAGCGATCCAGCCAGACCACCCGGCCCTCGTCATCGGGCCCTTTCTCCTGATTGTCAGCGGCTTCGGGGACGAAGTCCGGCTGAAGCTCTGCGGCAGGATCCTGGTTGGACGATCTGACAATTGCATCGACAATAAGGTCGGTTTCGCTGGTTTTGAGCTTATCTTTAACCAAAGCAGAAAGCTCGGCCGGGCGGGGCAGCCAAAAACCAGGCCGACTTCCCGCCGGGGCTCCCTCCAGATGAGATTTCAAGAAGTAGCGGCTGAAGGCCTCGACGATTTTGTGGTCGAAATGAATACCACTCTTTTCATGAAGCAACCGGAAGGCTACTTCCAGTGGCATAGGCTCGCGATAGTGCCTTTTGGCGGTAATTGCCTCGAAGAAGTCAGCCACCGCGATAATTTTGGCTCCCAGTGGAATCTCCTTCCCCTTAAGTCCTTTCGGGTAACCGCTGCCGTCAATTTTTTCATGATGGGCCCCGGCTACCTCGGGTACTTGCACAAAAATGCCCTCAAACCTGATCTGCTCAAGGATTTCACGGGTCTTTTCACTGTGGGTCTTGACAACCTCATACTCCGTTTCCGTTAAACGCCCATTCTTCTTGAGGACTGCATCGGGAACCGCGATCTTGCCATAATCGTGAAGAAGAGCGGCGACCCGGATCATTTCCCGATAATTGGCCGGCAAACCCATCTCCTGGCAGATGCCAACAGCGTATTCGGTAACCTTTTCGGAATGGCCGGCGGTCAAGGAGTCTCGAGCGTCGATGGTTGCAGCCAGCAATTGCATCAACGACTTGAACTGCCGGTTGCGAGCATCGAGGAACTCGGCGTTGCGAATGCTGATGCCGATCATCGGCGCGATCCCCATGAGCAGGCTCATGTCGCTGTTAACCAGGGGACGGTTCGAACGGGGGTTGTCCACCGCCAGCACACCAACCGACTCACCATCGCAGACAATCGGACAACAGATGAATGATTTGGCCCCCAATTTTTTTGCCAAGGCCAAGCTGCGCAGGGAAAGTTTATCTTCAATCTCTGCCAGATCGTTGATCAGAAAGGGTTTTTGTTCCCGGAAGCTGACCACGAAAACTCCCTGCGATTCGGGCCGATCCAGGTGAAAGGTGACTTTTTCCAGCAATTTAATATGATCTTCGTAACCAAAGACGGCCTTCAATTCCAACTTGGTCTTATCGCGATTGGCCAGCAGCACCAAACCCCTTCTGTAATCGAGCCTTTTCTCGAAAACCTGGACCACATTCTGCATGATTTTTTCAATATTAACCTGGCTGTCCGCATACTCCTCCATGTGCATACTATTCTGCCGGCTGATGACCTGCCCGATCTCGTTGGTCATCAAAGCATTGTTGTAATTTATGTTGGTTTGCTCAACCAGTTTGTCCGTTGACCCGCGAAAATTATCAAGAACTCCTGACAACTCCTTTTTTTCAACCTTCTCCACCATCAAGGAAATAATCAGCATCATGATGACAGCCAAGGGCAAAATACTGTTAAAGGCCAAGCTGGGGTCAACAACGGCATAACCGGAAAAGGCAAGCAAAGCGGCTCCTCCGGCAATTATTCTTGTCATCTTCAACTGATCAGATAAGCTTTTTTTCCAAGAAATAGTGTAGTGACAGACTTTCCCCTCGCGAAACATGCACTCAGGGTGTTCAATTTCAAGAACCTTGTGGTTGAAAATATTGGCTATGGCTTCAAAATAGCCCATGCGGCTTTCGCACTGATAAGGTTCTTCGCGGTAACCTGCCCGAGGAGTAACGACAATTTCCACCTTATTAGGGCCGACTTTTTTCGCCTTGTATTCAGCCGATCTGGTAAAATTGCCCGCTACCAACCCGCTAAGCAATTCATACACTCTACCTGGGTCCATCATTCCCAGAATATACTGGCGCATGATACCGATAGCTTCCGGCGAGGCGGAATAGCGGCCGGCCTCCCGGTCGATATTGGGATTACCGGTCAATTCCCGTACCTTTTCAGAAAACCGATTGACCTGTTCCTGGGTGAACCAGTGCCCTTGGTCGGCCACCTCATATGCCTCCATCCCGGCATAGCTCAATAGTTCACCGATATTGACAAAACTATATTTACGCTTAATCAGCTTAAGATAGGTGTCAATAAGCCGGCTGTTGTAAATTGCCGGACTTTCTTTATCTTGAACAGGATTCATGTTCTTCCCCTGGTTCGTTGCGTCACCATGTTGATCAACTTCTGGACATGGTCGAAATAAGCATCCGAATACTGGGTGTTAAGGACCCAGAGGTTGTAGGTTTTTTCTGCGGCCATGCCTTGGGCTTCCATGTAAGAGTGGGGAAACAGCAGGACGGTTATTTCCTCATCGGTAAATTTGACCGAAAGAATAGACAGGGTTAAATGGACAATCTGCCTGGGCAGATCAGCCGGCTCGACCACCAACACCTTTATACAGCTGGTCAGATCAGACAGGTTCAAGCCGATATCCGAAATATTAAGAACAATAACCGCCTTCAGCTGTCCGTTCTTTTTCAGAGAAAACAGGTGACGGCTCCGCGTCAGGCCGATCCGCTCATACTCCCGGGAAAGCCCGCTCAGGTCGATCATTTCGGGCTCGAGATCCAGCGCCTGCAGCATCAACCCCCCCGATTGGAAATCATAGAACCCTTTGAGGGCGAGAAGGTCGGAAGAGCTGGTCTCCTCCAGGGACCAGGGGGTGGGCAATTCCAATGTTCCGCTGGCATGTTTGTAAAAATGGAAATAGGCGAAACTGTCCAAGGAACAACCTCCGGGATCGTTAATGCCTTTGGCGGCCCCGCCGAAAACCCGCTGGGGAAAACGATTTTCCGGGCGGAAAAAGCAGAACAGGTAATCCATGTGAAAAGAATAGAGATTGAGCGAATCGTTGACGAACTGCCCGATCTGGTTCAGAGCCATAAGACCGGCCCGCGTATGATCAGCCTTGAGGGCGGCATGGTGATGAATCATCCAGGAATTATTGTAGAAGCGCAAGGTGGCAACGTGTCCCAGGATGCGGCCTTCTTCCTGGTAGGTGAAGTGGCAGGCAATGTCGGGATGTTCGGTGTATATCTTGCGATAGGTTTCGCGGAGCTGCTCCTTGCGCGTCTGGAGGTGGACATACTTCTGGGGATAGATAAATCCGGTTTCGAAGAAAAAGTTCCACAGGGAATCCAGGTCGACCTCGTTGTTGACGTAAGTATTCTCGTCATCGGTCTGGTGCAATATTCCAAGCAACTTGCCATGATCACGAATGTTCATATCCAAGATGGCAACACCGACCCGAACCATAGATTTACCATGTTTCTCGCCGTGCACCCGCCGGTAAATAACCTGGGCGCGGCAAGGAATCTTCAGGGAATTGGCAAAACTCAGTTCGGCCCGGGGAATCATCATCCCTGGCACCATAACCGAAAGGTGCTCACTCTCCTCGACCGCGAAACCCGAGCCGGACACATTGATAACCTTGAGCGTCACGGACTTGCCCGACAAGGGGTGACAAAAGCAAAGATTGGGAGAGGGAAACAGCTGGTAGCGGTGACTGCGAAATCTTTTGGGGCGGAAGCGCTGGACCTGTTCCCTGGAAACATCGAGAACATAGGTACGCTTACGCTGCTCCCCGGTGTGCCTGATGACCATGCATTCGCCGGAGTAAAGAGTTTCCCCGCCGCCGGCCAGCAACAGCGTTACCGGCAAATCCGGATTAAGCCAGTTAAAAGTCTGGGGCGGGGAAATGACCAGTTCAACCCGGAAGGCAACAGCGGAAAAATCAAGCAGAGCTCCCTGAAAAATGGTGCCGTTCTGGATCAGTTGGGCACTAATGCCCTCGCAGCGGTGGCGATATAATCGGCGCGAGTTGATCTCCCTGCAGCTTTCCGGCAGCATAAAACTGATGCCTTGGGAATTGATGGTGGTTTCCTGGGGAATAACTATCAGGGCCTTCTTACCATCAATGACCAGGAAATTCCGGACCAGGAAAGCGGAGAGATCATGTTGCGGCTCGGTCGCCTGATCCTCGAGCCAGAGGCACTCAAGACGGTCACCGAAGCAGGCTTGGGGTTTGGCGGGACGGGAACAGCTATGCTTGAAGCGGGGATGGACGAAATTGATCAGGATGAAGCCATCCTGGAAATTGATGAAATTAAGTTTATTAATGAGGTGACCCTTGTCAATCTTCTTCCCTTCCTCCTCAATATTCTCCAAAGAGCTTACCCCATTTTCTACAGGGGAGGGATACGGAGTGCCGTATGATTCCTCCATATCAGTACCTCAAGAAATTGACTGTACGGGGGTACACAAAAGCATCGTAACAGTCTGCAAATAAGAACAACCAATGGCTAATTAAGACCGATACTCACATATTTTGAGCAAGTCGGCGGATCAGGGGAAAAAGCCGCGACCGGCCTTAATTATCATCCAAATCAATAATGGACCCCCTTGTCAAGAAAAAATACGTTTTTTTCAATAGCTCTTGCGAACGAGAACCTCTCGGGGCTTGGCGCCGTCGGCCGGGCCGACGATACCTTCCTTCTCCATGGTTTCAATCATTCGGGCGGCCCGGTTGTAACCGACCCGTAAGCGGCGCTGGACCATGGAAATAGAGGCCTGGCCGGTTTCGGTGACCAGGGCCACCGCCCGGTCATAGTGTTCATCGAGGGTTCCGTCATCCTCGCTGGATTCCCCGTCTTCCGGGGCCTCGGCAATTTCCAGCACCGCCGGATCATACTCCGCGGTCCCCTGGGCCTTGAGGAAGGAAACCACCCGTTCAATCTCTTGTTCGGAAATATAGGCCCCGTGAATGCGTTGCAGTTTAGAGCTGCCTGGCGGCATGAACAGCATATCGCCGGCCCCCAGCAGATGTTCGGCCCCGCTGCCGTCCAGAATGGTCCGGGAATCGATTTTGGAGGAAACCTTGAACGACATCCGGGTCGGGAAGTTGGCCTTGATCAGGCCGGTGAGGACATCCACCGACGGGCGCTGGGTGGCAAGAATCAGGTGCATGCCGGCGGCCCGGGCCATCTGGGCCAGGCGGGCCACGGCATCTTCCACCTCGCGGGAGGAAACCATCATCAGGTCGGCCAGTTCATCGATGATGATCACGATCAGGGGCAGCTTCTCCTCGGCCTCCTGGTTATAACCGGCCAGGCTTTTAACCCGGGCCTCTTCCATCAGCTGATAACGCCGCTCCATCTCCCGCACCGCCCATTGCAGGGCGCGGCTGGCCAGCTTGGGGTCCACCACCACCGGATGGAGCAAATGGGGAATGGACTCATAGGCGGATAGCTCGATTCGCTTGGGATCGACCAGCAACAGCCGGACCTCGTCCGGGGCGGCATTATAAAGAATACTGCAGATGATGGTATTGACCGCCACGCTTTTGCCCGACCCGGTGGCCCCGGCAATCAAGAGGTGAGGCATGCGGCTCAGGTCCGCCACCACCGGGTTGCCCACCACATCCATGCCAAGTCCCATGGTGAGGCGGGAGGCGGCTTGCTGGAAGGTTTCGTGGGCGAAGATGTCGCGGATCGGCACAATCTGTCGGCGGGGGTTGGGAACTTCAATCCCGATGGCCCCTTTGCCGGGCAGCGAGCCGGCAATCCGGACGCTTTCCACTTTCAGGCCCAGGGCCAGATCCTCGGCCAGGGCCACGATCCGGTTGATTTTGACCCCCGGTGCCGGGGCAAACTCGTAAGTGGTGATCACCGGCCCGGGAGAGATTCCCACCACTTTGCCGACCACGTTGAAATCGGCCAGCTTTTCCTCGAGCTGCCGGCTGACTTCAAAGTAATATTCCTTATCAAGGTTCTGTTCCCGGCTGGGCGGCCGATCCAGCAGGGACAGCGGCGGCAACCGGTAGCCGCCGGGGGGATCGGCGGTCTGCAACCGGAAGCCTGTATCGCTTGCGGCTTTGCCGCCTTGCCCGTCCTTGCGGCTCTTGCCGGCCTTAGCGGAACCACCGGCCCCGGCCTGCCCGGTCTCTCCGTCAAGTTCCAGCAGGGCGATATCCGGATCGAAAAAATTAAGGGCGGGGGTTTCACCAATGCCCGGTTGCATTTCGATCCTGGCTTCCCCGGGTTTGCCAACCGATCCTCCCCGCACCCAACGCTGCTCGGCCCAAGACCGCAAGCCGGCGCTCAAGCTCCAGGCGCGGCGAGTCGCGCTCCAGCCGCCGGTTATGATGCGACGAAAAAAAAGATAGGGGGAAAAATCGAGGGTAAGCATCAGGGAAATCACAAAGAGGGCCAGGAAGAAGAGCAGCGATCCCGGCCCGCCCAGGGCACGATGGCCCAAGTCGGCCAACAGGCCACCCAGGTGTCCGGCTTTGGGGTAAAGATTGCCGAAAAGGGCCAGGACCTCGCCGCCATTATGACCGGCCAGGCTGCTGCCGGCCAGCAGCATCCCGCTGGCCCCCAGCAGAACGAAGGGCAAGCGCTGCAAGGTAAAGGAGGGAGAAAAGGCTTGCAGGGAAACGGCCAGCAACAAGAGGGGCAGAAGAAAAGCGCTAATGCCGAGAAAACTCATCACCATCCCGGCGACCATCTGGCCTACCGCCCCGCCCCAGTTGACCGAAGCTTGGCCGCCTGTCGCAACCGCCGCGGTTGCTCCGTCCGCCCAGAGCAACTCCCCGCCCCCGGCAGCCGGCGCCAGAGAATAACTGCCCAGGCAGATAAAGAGAAAAAGGGCCAGAAAAAGCCCGGCAACGGCAGCGATTTCCTGCCCCAAGCCGGGGGATTGTCCGTTGGAGGCTACCATATAATCAGAGAATACCCGCTATTGCCGAAGAAATCGCCCTCGCCAGGGGTCTTGGGCAAATACTACTGGTTGAACAACTGGCCGGACTGCGGGACAACCAACGCCGGTCGCGGCGCTAACCGCGACACCGTCGCCCCGGAGCCGTTGACCCTGACATATGGCAGAAGCCCGACGTTCAGGGAACTTTTTTGCGGACCGCGTCAAGAATACCGTTGATAAAGGCCGGAGAATCTTCGGCGCCAAAGCGCTTGGCCAGTTCGATGGCCTCATCGATCGCCACACTGGCCGGGACGTCGGCGCGGAAACGGAATTCGTGAACAGCTATCCGCATAATATTTCGATCGATCAATGACATGCGAGACAACCGCCAATGGGCGGCGCTCTCCTCGATCACCGCATCAATGGCCGGCAAATTGGCGACTATCCCCTCGACCAGTTCCCGGCCGTAGGGTAACGCCTTGCGGCTAACTTCGAAATTATCACACAAAATCGGCAATGTGTCAAGCGGAGAGGCGGCCGTCATATCGGCCTGATAAAGGGCCTGGAGGGCGAGTTCTCGCGATTTGCGGCGGGTGCCCATGAAAACTCAGGCCAGCTTCTTGAGCAGGTCGACCATTTCCACCGCGGCGGCGGCACATTCCGATCCTTTGTTGCCGGCCTTGGAACCGGCCCGTTCGATGGCCTGTTCGATGGTATCGGTGGTCAGAACCCCGAAGATCACCGGCAACCCGGTTTCCATGCCCACCTGGGCGATGCCTTTGGCCGCCTCGTTGGCGACAAAGTCAAAATGGGGGGTGGCCCCGCGAATAATCACCCCCAGGCAGATTACCGCGTCATAGCGGCCGGAGCGGGCCATCTTGCCTGCCACCAGGGGGATTTCATATGCCCCCGGCACCCGGGCTACTTCAATGTCCTCGGTCCTGGCCCCAGAACGGCCCAGGGTGTCCAGCGCCCCTTCCAGCAACCGCTCGGCGATAAAGGAGTTGAACCGGGAAACGATGATCCCGAACTTTTTGCCCTCGGCCTGCAAGTTGCCATCGAAATATTTAACCATCTCCAGACTCCCTGTTAAAAATCAGTATTGGCGGCGTGCCAGCAAGCCGCTGTTCCGAGCGCCGGCAACTCAAGGGCCGGCGGCCGAGCTATGGTTCATTGCGGGACATCTGATTGAGCGCCTTGCTGTAAGCCAGGCGTTCCAGCATGTGGCCCATCTTATCCTTCTTGGTTTTGAGGTACTGCACGTTTTCCGGCTCGGCTTCCATTTCGATGGGCAGGCGGTCGGTGACTTGGAGGTCGTAACCCTCCAAACCGATGATCTTCTTGGGATTGTTGGTCATCAACCGCATCTTGCGGACGCCAAGATCGCGGAGAATCTGGGCGCCGATGCCGTAATCACGCAGATCGGGCTTGAAGCCCAGTTCCAGGTTGGCCTCCACCGTATCCATCCCCTGGTCCTGCAGGGCGTAAGCCTTCAACTTATTGACCAGGCCGATGCCCCGGCCTTCCTGCATCATGTAGAGCAGAACCCCGGTTCCTTCCCGGTCGATCATCCGCAGGGCGTTAAAGAGCTGACCGCCGCAGTCGCAGCGCTTGGAACCGAAGACATCGCCGGTGAGACAGGCCGAATGAACCCGGACCATGATCTCCTTGTCCGAATCGATGGTCCCCTTGATCAGGGCGACATGCTCGAGATTGTCGACGTCGTTGGTATAGACGATGGCGTTGAACTCGCCGTGCATGGTGGGCAGGCGAACTTCGGCGGCCCGGTGCACCAGTTTGTCCTTGCGGACCCGGTAGGCCACCAGATCGGCGATGGTGGCGATTTTCATCTCGTGCTTGCGGGCAAACTCCTGCAGGTCGGGCATCCGGGCCATGGTGCCATCGTCCTTCATGATTTCGCAGATCACCCCGGAGGGGTTGAGGCCGGCCAGGCGGGCCAGATCCACCGAGCCCTCGGTCTGGCCGGTGCGGACCAGGACCCCGCCCTTTTTGGCCCGCAGCGGGAAAATATGACCGGGGCTGACCAGGTCCTCGGGCCGGGCTTCGGGGTCGGCGGCCACCAGGATGGTCCGGGCCCGGTCGGCGGCGGAAATCCCGGTGGTTACCCCGGTTCGGGCCTCGATGCTGACGGTGAAGGCGGTTTCGAAGGGCGAGCGGTTGTTCTGGACCATCATCGGCAGTTGCAGCCGTTCCAGTTGTTCCGGGGTAAGGGTCAGGCAGATCAGACCCCTGCCATGGGTAGCCATGAAATTGATCGCCTCGGGGGTGACCATTTCCGCCGCCATGCAAAGATCGCCTTCGTTTTCCCGGTCCTCATCATCCACCAGGATGATCATTTTGCCGGCCTTGATATCTTCTATTACCTCTTCAATGGGACTTATCATCTTAAACTCATGCTCCCGCAAAGCTGATTTGTCGGCCCTCGCGGCAACTTCTCCATTGACCGGGCCACCCCCCGTTAGTTGATGGCTTTGCTGGAAGCAAAGTCAAGGCGGTGACGCTTGCCGCGAGTTGGTTCTGTCCGGAAACGAAAAAACGAATATTACCTTAAAAAACCGTGTTGCGCCAGAAAAGCCTGATCGAGCCCGGCGGATCCGGCGGCTTGCGCGCCCTCTCCCCCCTTTTTGGGGCTCAACAGTTTTTCCACGTACTTGCCGATCAGGTCCACCTCGAGGTTGATCAGCCCCCCGGGCTTAAGGCCCCCCAGAGTGGTTAGCGCCAGGGTATGAGGGATGATGGAAACGCTGAAACTGCGCTCGTCCACCTCGTTGACCGTCAGACTGATCCCGTCGATGGCCACCGAGCCTTTGGCGATGATGTATTTTCCCAGGCCGGCCGGCACCGCGAAGGTAAAAAGGGTGAAATCGCCCAGGGGCTCACGGCTCAGAACCTCGGCCACGGCATCGACATGACCGCTTACCAGGTGGCCGCCCAGCCGATCACTGAGCCGCAGGGCCCGCTCCAGATTCACCCGCTCCCCGGCCCCCAGCCGGCCGAGGTTGGTCCGGGCCAGGCTCTCGGGGGAAACATCGGCCAGAAAGCGCCGGGCCCGGATATCGCGGGCGGTGAGGCAAACCCCGTTGACCGCGATGCTTTCCCCTTCCACGGGGTCATCGAAGGGAAAGTCGGTTTCCAACTCGAAGATCATACCCCCGCCGGCCGGTCGCTTGGCGGTGATTTTACCTTTGCCGAGAATGATGCCGGTAAACATGTTCAACCTCCCGCTCAAGTTGAGCAAGTTCTCAAGTAAGCATGGTTTGGACCCTGGTTATCCGTCAGCCACCCGGTCAGGAAGCGGAACCGGAGTGCTGCGCCAAGATTCCCCGCACCAGCATATCGGTGCCGCAACGACGGCGGCTGATTTCAGTCAACCGGGGAGCCTGGGCGAGATCAGCGAGAGCCAGGGGACCAACGGCGGCAATCCCGTCACCGCCGATCAAGAGGGGAGCGATGAAGAAAGCCACCTCATCGACCAGGCTTTCCCGGAGAAAAGCGCCATGCACCCGGCCGCCGCCTTCCGCCAGCAGGGTGGTGACTCCCGCCGTTCCCAACCGGTCCAGAACTTCTGCCAGGTCCAAACCGCCGCCGGCGGCCAGCCCGACCTGATAAACCTCGGCCCCGGCCTCGCGGAGCCGGCGAGTCCGCTGGGCAGAGGCGCCGGGCCCGCAGAAAATCCAGGTCGCGGCGGCGGAAGCGGGGTTGATCACTCGGGCGGTGGGTGGAGTGCGCAAATTGGTGTCCAGCACCACCCGCAAGGGGTCACGGCCGCGCCGACCCGGCAGCCGGGTGGTCAGGGACGGATCATCGGCCAACACCGTATCCACCCCCACCAGGATGGCGTCGCTCTGGCAACGCAAACGATGGACCAGCCGGCGCGACTCCGCCCCGGTAATCCATTTACTCAGCCCCCCCGCCGTGGCAAGGCGGCCGTCAAGACTGACCGCCGCCTTGAGCAAAACCCAGGGCCGGCCCGTGGTCACCCGCTTGACAAAGGGCCGATTGAGCCGGCGGCTCTCCTCTGCCAGCACCCCGCCGCAAACTTCCACACCCCGGCTGGCCAGGTAAGCGCCGCCGCCGCCGGCCTGGGAATGCGGGTCGTCCAGAGCGAACACCACCCGGCTGATCCCGGCCGCCAGGATCGCCTCGGTGCAGGGGGGCGTCCGGCCCTGGTGATTGCAGGGCTCAAGGCTGACATAAATGGTAGCCCCGGCGGCCCGAGGGCCGGCATCGCGCAGAGCGTTCACTTCGGCGTGAGGCTCTCCGGCCCGCCGATGCCAGCCCTTGCCCACCACCTCCCCGCCCCGGACCACCACCGCCCCCACGCAGGGGTTGGGGGAGGTCTTGCCCAACCCTTTGCGGGCCAGGGCCAGGGCCATTCTCATATATTCGGAATCGCTGGAAGTAACCATAAAGACAAGACCGGGAAGAGGCCGCCAACAAAAGAGAAAGGTTTGCCGCTTTAGCCAGGGGCGGCAAAATGGGGCAACATGGGACCGCGTGAGGCGCCGGCATGGCAAACGCAGGAGGTGAGTCCCCCAAGCCCCGGTCAAGCAGAAACCGTTATTTATGCTCCTCGGGGGTGGTAAGCATATTTTTCAGCTCATGCATGAACTCGTTAAGATCCTTGAACTGACGGTAAACGGAAGCAAAACGAACATAGGCCACCCCGTCAAGGCGGCGCAAGCCGTCCATCACCCGTTCGCCCACCATCCGCACCGGAATCTCCCGTTCCCCCAGGTCCTGCAGCTCCCTTTCGAGTTCATCGACGAATTCTTCAATCTGCTCGACGCTTACCGGTCGCTTCTCGCAGGCCTTCTTGATGCCTTCCACCACCTTGTGCCGATCCCAGACCTCCCGGCGGCCGTCCTTCTTGACCAGCATCGGCATGGTTACTTCCAGGCGCTCATAGGTGGTGAAGCGACGCTGGCAGGCATCGCACATCCGTCGCCGTCGCGTGATGGTGTAATCCTTGTTGAGCCGGGAATCAACCACCCGGTTTTCCAGATGGCCGCAATAGGGACATTTCATGGCTTCAGCGGACCGGGAACCGATGACAGAAGACAGAGCGTTGACTCTCCTCCTTCCTGGATCCCCCGCCCTGACTCCTCCATCTACGGTTAGCGCTTCTGCCGGCCGGTCACTGCTCGGTTCCCGGCCCTTTCTCTACTGGCAACTGAATCAACGGGACCCCGGCTTCCGCCAGCATATCCGCCGCCATGTTGTCGGGATAGCCTTTACGGTAGTAAATTTTGACGATCCCGGCGTTGATCAGCATCTTGCTGCAAATCGAACAGGGCATGTTGGTGCAGAAGAGCATGGCCCCCTTGAGACTGACCCCGTGCAGAGCGGCTTGAATGATGGCGTTCTGTTCGGCGTGCAGCCCGCGGCAAAGCTCATGGCGTTCCCCGGAGGGCACTTGCAGCTGTTCCCGCAGGCAGCCGACCTCCAGGCAATGCTTGATGCCGCTGGGGGCGCCGTTATAGCCGGTGGCCACCACCCGTCGGTCAAGGACCAGGACGGAGCCCACCTTGCGGCGCAGACAGGTGGCCCGCTGGGCCACCAGGTCGGCGATCGCCATGAAATACTCTTCCCAGGAGGGTCGTTCCAATTCAGCAGCCATCAGGCTTCAGACTGCTTCCGGTGAGACCAGCGCCGCATCCCGGTCGGGTTCCATGGCCGGGTAGATGGGAAAGCGATCACAGGTTTGGGCGACCTCTCGCCGAATCGCCGCCAATTCCTTGGCCTGCTCGGGACCGCCGGCCTTGACGCCCCCGGTGGTTAAAGCCCGGTCAATCCAGGCGGCGATCATCTCCATTTCCGGCTCCTTGAGACCCCGGGTAGTCACCGCCGGCGTCCCGATCCTGATACCGCTGGTGATAAAGCGTTTAGCGGTATCAAAGGGGATGGCATTTTTGTTGACCGTAATCCCGGCCTGTTCCAGGATTTCCTCGGCCTCCTTGCCGGTGATTTTTTTGGGGGTAAGATCGACCAGCAGGAGGTGATTGTCGGTGCCGCCGGAAACCAGGCGAAAACCTCTGGCAACCAGAGCTTTACCCAGGGTTTTAGCGTTTTTGACCACCTGCTCCGAGTCCGAGCGGAATTTAGCCGTCATCGCCTCCTTGAAGGCCACCGCCTTGGCGGCAATGACGTGGACCAGGGGACCGCCCTGGATTCCGGGGAAAATTTTGCTGTCCAGCATCTTGGCGAAGTCGCGGCGGGCCAGGATCAGGCCGCCCCGGGGACCGCGCAGGGTCTTATGGGTGGTGGTGGTGACAAAATCCGCATGGGGCACCGGCGAAGGGTGAACCCCGGCCGCCACCAGCCCGGCGATATGGGCCATATCCACCATGAACAGGGCCCCGATCTGGTCGGCGATTCGCCGGAAGGCGGCAAAGTCAATGACTCGCGGGTAAGCACTGGCTCCGGCCACGATCATTTTGGGACGGTGGGTCAGGGCCAGGCGTTCCACTTCGGCCATGTCGATCCGCTCGGTGTCGCGGGCAACCCCATAAGAGACGAAACGATAAAGCTGGCCGGAGAAACTGACCGCGCTACCGTGGGTCAGATGCCCCCCGTGGGCCAGATCCATGCCCAGCACCGTATCCCCGGGCTGGAGACAGGCGAAATAGACGGCCATGTTGGCCTGGCTGCCGGAATGAGCCTGGACATTGGCGTATTCGGCTCCAAACAGCTCCAGGGCCCGGGTAACGGCCAACTCTTCAACCTGGTCGGCATATTGGCAACCGCCGTAATAGCGGCGCCCGGGATAGCCTTCGGCGTACTTGTTGGTGAAAATCGACCCCTGGGCCTCCAGCACCTCCTCGCTGACGATATTCTCCGAGGCAATCATTTCCAGCTGGTTGTACTGGCGACGCAATTCCCCACGAATGGCGCGGTGGACTTCCGGATCACTGCTGGCTAGGTAGGACACGGCTCTTCCTGCAAATAAGGTTGAATAAGGATCGGTCAATCGGCGCTGGGGCCGAAAGCTGGTCGGAGGCTTCAGGGCCGAGCTTCGCCGCCGGGAAAGTGTTGCCGAAATTACTTGGCAATCTCGCGCCGGCATGCCCCGGCGCCTGTTAAAACATGGAGATCCGGCGCTGGTGCCGACCGCCGGCGAACTCGGTCACCAGCCAAACCTTGACGATATCTTCGGCCAGACCGGGGCCCAGGGTGCGCCCCCCCAGGCAAAGGACGTTGGCGTCATTATGCTCCCGGCTCATCCGGGCGGAAAAACTCTCGGCGCAAAGGGCGGCGCGAATGGCGGGGTTACGGTTGGCGGCCATGGAAATGCCGATACCGGTGCCACAGATCAGGATGCCGCGTTCGCATTCTCCGGCGGCCACCCGATCGCAAACAGCGGCGGCGATATCGGGATAATCGACGGATTCACCATTCATGGTGCCGCAATCGACCACCTCGTGCCCCAACTGTTTCAGCAGGGCCAGCAAAGTTTCCTTGAGGCCGAAACCGCCATGATCACAACCCAGGGCTACTTTCATCATCAATCCTCGTAGCGCTTCATCAGCATAACCGCGTTGGTGCCGCCAAAGCCGAAAGAGTTGGACATCGCCGCCCGGATACTCATGGCCCGGCCCTGGCCGGGGACGTAGTCAAGATCGCACTCCGGGTCCGGATTTTCCAGGTTGATGGTGGGCGGAGCCAGCTGGTGCTTGATCGCCAGGGCGGTGATCACTGCCTCGATCCCGCCAGCTCCCCCCAACAGATGACCGGTCATCGACTTGGTCGAACTGACCGCCATTTTACCGGCATGGGCCCCGAAGACCGCCTTGATGGCCCTGGTTTCAATCACATCGTTAAGGGGGGTGGATGTGCCGTGGGCGTTGATATAATCGACGTCCGTCGGGCTCATCCCCGCGTCGGCCAGGGCATTCTGCATGCAGAGAATGGCGCCGGCCCCGTCCTCGGGGGGGGCGGCGATGTGGTAGGCATCACCGGACATGCCGTAACCAGCCATTTCGGCGTAAATTTTCGCACCCCTTTGCTTGGCGTGCTCCAACTCTTCCAGCAGCAGAATCCCCCCGCCTTCGCCGATCACGAAGCCGTCCCGATCGCGATCAAAGGGCCGGGAGGCCTTGGCCGGTTCCTCGTTGCGGGTGGAAAGGGCTTTCATGGCATGGAAGCCGGCAAAGCCCATCGGGCAGATCACCCCTTCACTGCCCCCGGTCAGGGCCAGTTCGCAATCACCATGGCTGATGGCGCGATAGGCTTCACCCACCGCGTGGGTTCCGGCGGCGCAGGCCGTGGTCAGCGACAGGTTGGGCCCCCGGGTTCCGTAAAAGATCGAAATCTGCCCGGCACCCATGTTGGGAATAACCATGGGAATGAAGAAGGGGGTTATCCGGCGCTCCCCCTTTTCATGGAGGATCTGGATATATTTTTCAATGGTGGGAAGCCCCCCCAGTCCACAGCCGACGATACTGCCGACCCGGGCGGCGTTTTCCGGGGTGATTTGGAAGCCGGAATCAGCCAGGGCCTCGCCGGCCGCCGCCAGGGCATACTGGACGAACAGTTCCAGGTGACGGGCCACCTTGGGTTCGAAATAATCATCCGGGTAGAAATCCTTGACCTCGGCGGCAATCCGCACCCCCTGGGTCGAGGCGTCGAAGCGGCTGATCGGCGCCACCCCGCCCTTGCCGGCGCAAAGGGCATCCCAGCTTTTGGCCGCCCCGGTACCCACCGGCGTAATCAGGCCGACCCCGGTTACCACTACTCGTCTCTTCACCATTGAACTCCCGTAAAATGGTTAGGAAATCTTCTTGATGTGATCGATGGCATCCTGAACGGTGACGATCTTCTCCGCCACTTCGTCGGCGATCTCAATATCGAAGGCTTCTTCCATGGCCATGATCAGCTCAACCAGATCCAGGGAATCAGCTCCGAGATCATCGATAAAGGAAGCGCCGGGAACCACCTTGGCCTTATCCACACTCAACTGTTCCGCAATGATATCAACAAGTTTTTCCTCAACTGCCATGATCGCTTCTCCTTAAATGTTTGTTAAATAGCTTAATATAAAGTAGGGCGTAAACCCTGGCACCAATAACCAGCAACCTGCCACAACTGTTTTGTCCGGCCGGTCAAAATTTTCTTTTTCATAAACACGCTCCCAGACTGTCCCGGCTAAGAGGGGCAAACCCGGGGGCCGGCAAAATTACCCCATGTACATGCCGCCATTGACATGGATAAATTGCCCGGTAACATAGCGGGCATCCTCGGAGACCAGATAGGCTACGGCCCCGGCCACGTCCTCAGCCTCGCCGAGCACCCCCAGGGGAATCTCTCCCCGGATTTTCTCATTGATCTCTTCGGGCAGATCCCGGGTCATATCGGTGACGATATAGCCGGGCGCCACCCCGTTGACCGTAATATTACGCGGGGCCAATTCCCGGGCCACCGAACGGGTCAAACCCACCAGGCCGGCTTTAGCGGCGGCGTAATTGGCCTGGCCGGCGTTGCCGGCAAAACCGATCACCGAGGAAATATTAACGATCCTCCCCCAGCGCTGTTTCATCATGGCCCGGCTTACCGCCTTGGTACAGGTGAAGGCCCCTTTGAGGTTGGTGGCCAGCACTTCGTCCCACTGGGCGTCCTTCATTTTTACCAGCAATCCGTCCCGGGTGATGCCGGCATTGTTGACCAAAATATCAATCCTGCCGTGATCGTCCAGAATTTTTTTGAAGGCTGCCTCGGTGACCCCACTGTCCGCCACGTTGAAAGCACAGATCTCCGCCCAACCGCCGCTGGCCCGGATCTCCTCGGCCACCTCGCGGGCGGCCTCGGGACGGCTGACATAATTGACCATTACCCGGGCCCCCATGGCTCCCAGGCGCAGGGCCACCGCCCGCCCGATCCCCCGGCTGGCCCCGGTAACCACCGCGATTTTACCTTCTAAACTCATAGAAAACTCCCCAGGCCTGGATTAACTCTTAAACCACCGGCCGGCCCGGCGTTCAGCGCTTTTGCAGGCGTTCGATCAATTTAGGCACCACCTCGAAAACATCGCCGACAATCCCGTAAGTGGCCACGTTGAAGATCGGAGCCTCGGGATCGCGGTTGATGGCGATGATCGTTTCCGCCGACTGCATGCCCACCAGATGCTGGATGGCTCCGGAAATTCCGCAGGCGACATAAACTTTGGGTGCCACGGTCTTGCCGGTCTGGCCCACCTGGTGAGGATAGGGAATCCAGCCCGAATCAACCGCGGCCCGGGAAGCGGCTACCGCCCCGCCCATGACATCGGCCAGCCGGCGAATCAAGGCGAAACCCTCGGCGTTTTCCAAACCCCGGCCCCCGGCCACCACGATATCGGCCTCGGCCAGATTGATTTGATCGAGGGCGGCGGTCACACTTTCCAGGACCTCGGTCCGGGAGGCGAGCAACTCAGGAGCGGGATCGACCTTGACCACGGCGCCCTGCCGCCCTTCGTCCCGGGGCAGGGGCTTCATCACCATCGGCCGAACCGTGGCCATCTGCGGGCGGGTATGGGGACAGACGATGGTGGCCATGATATTGCCGCCGAAAGCCGGTCGGGTTTGCAACAGGGCCCCGTCCTCCTCCCGGATATCCAGCTCGGTGCAGTCGGCGGTGAGCCCGGCGGCCATTATGGTGGCCACCCGAGGAATAAAGGAACGACCGACGGCGGTTGCTCCGGCCAGGACAATCTCCGGTTTATGGCGCCGAATCAGGTCGGCCAGCACATTACCATAAACGTCATCGGAAAAATGGGCCAGGGCCGGGTTATCGACGACATAGACCCGGTCGGCGCCATGGGCGATCAGTTCAGCCGCCGCAGCGGCAAGACCGCCGGCAGCCTCGGCTCCTGACCCGAGCAGCACCGCGGCCAGTTCCACCCCGCGCTTGTCGGCCAGCCGCCGGCCGGCGCCCAGCAATTCCAGGCCCACCGGAGCAAGCCGGCCCCGGCGGAACTCCGCGTAGACCCAGACCCCCGACCAGGAAGCAAGATCGGCCGTAGCCACTCCCTCTTCCCGCTCGATGCTCAAGGCGCCGACCTCGCATACATCGACGCAGGCGCCGCAAAGAGTACAGTTGTCACCTACCACGGCGACACCATCTTCCAGGTGGATGGCCGCGAAGGTACAGGCCTCCTCGCAGAGCCCGCAACCGATGCAGGCTTCGGTGTCAATTTTCAGCATTTTCCAACTCGTTGTTTGCTTGGATCTAAATGAGGGTGGTCATTTTTCCAACTCAAAGACTGGCCAGCTTACACAGGCCCCGGATAGCCGATCTTTGTTATCAGAGAATTTTTTCCAGTTCCGCCGCCAGTTGCTCCACCTGCTCATCCACCGTGCCGCTGAACATCGTCCGCGCACCCCGGGGCTGGGGCGAAAAAACCCGCACCACCTGGGTCGGTGATCCTTTAAGGCCGATCTGGTCAGGATCGGCATCGATGTCGGTGGCGGTCAGGGTCTTGATGACCAGCTTTTTGGCCTTCATCTTGCCTTTCAGCGACGGCAACCGGGGCTCGTTGATCTCCTTGACCACCGTAAACAGGGCCGGCAAACGGGCCTCCAGGGTATCGTAACCGTCATCCATCAACCGCTGCAGGCGAATGGTCTGCCCGTCGCAGGAAAGCATCTTCTTGACGCAGGTAACATAGGGCAGACCCAGGCGCTCGGCCAGGCCGGGCCCCACCTGGGCCGTATCGCCGTCGATGGCCTGCTTGCCGCAGAGCACCAGGTCGGCCCCGCCGATGGTTTTGATCGCCTGGGCCAGGGTATGGGTGGTGGCCCAGGTATCGGCGCCGGCAAATGCCCGATCGGAAACCAGGACCGCCTCATCGGCGCCGCAGGACACGGCTTCCCGCAGGGTCTCCCCGGCTTGGGGCGGGCCCATGCTGAGCACGGTAACCTTACCTCCCAGCTCGCCGGCCAGTCGCACCCCTTCTTCCACGGCATGACGATCGTAAGGGTTCATGATCGACTGGACTCCATCCCGGGCCAGAGTGTTGGTGACCGGATCGAGCCGCACATCCTTGGCATCGGGCACCTGTTTGACGCAGACCACGATTCTCATCACTTCGTGTACTCCTTGTTCAGTTCCTGGCCGATGACATTGCGCTGGATCTGGTTGGTGCCTTCATAGATCTGGAGGATCTTGGCATCACGCATCATCTTCTCCACCGGATACTCACGCATGAAGCCGTAACCTCCCAGCACCTGGACCGCATCCACCGTTACCTTCATGGCCACATCGGTGGCAAAAACCTTGCACATCGAGGCGGCTTTGGAGGCCTGGTCGCGATGGGCATCGATGTGGCGGGAGGCGGCATAGACCAGGGCCCGGGCAGCCTCAACCTGGATGGCCATGTCGGCCAGCATGTGGCTCACCGCCTGGAAGGAAATGATAGGTTTGCCGAACTGCACCCGTTGCTTGGCGTAACGAGCCGCCTCATCCAGGGCCGCCTGACCCAGACCAACGCCGAGCACGGCAATGCCGGGCCGGGAAACATCAAGGGTTTTCATTACGGTAATGAACCCCATTCCCACCCGGCCGATGACCCGGTCGGCGGGAATGCGGCAATCCTTCAGAATAACCTCGCGGGTTGAGGAACAGCGAATGCCCATTTTCTTTTCTTTAGGCCCGACGGAAAAGCCGGGGTCGGTATCCTCGACCACGAACATGGTGGCCCCCCGGGCCCCGCGCTTGCGGTCGGTGATGGCAATTACCGTGTAGATTCCAGCCTCGCCGGCGTTGGTAATCCACTGCTTGGTGCCGTTGAGCACCCAATGATCGCCGTCCTGAACCGCGGTGGTCTGGATGCCGGAGGCGTCGCTGCCGGCTCCCGACTCGGTGAGGGCAAAAGCGGCGAAACGCTTGCCGGAGGCGATCTCCGGCAGGTACTTCTGCTTCATCTCCTCGCTGCCCGAAATGATGATGGGATAAGCGCCGAGCGCGCTGGCGGCAAAGGCGGTGGCCATCCCGGTACAGCCCCGGGCCACCTGTTCCAGGGCCAGAACAATTTCAAAGCTGCCGCCGCCGAATCCCCCGTATTCTTCCGCAATATAAAGGCCGTAAAGATCGGCCTGAGCCAGAGCGTTGAGGATCTCGCGGGGATATTCCTCGGTTTCATCAAAATGGGCCCGTTGCGGGATGATCATCTCATCGGTGATCCGCCGGGCCACATCAACGATCATTTCCTGCTCTTCACTGAGAAAATAGTCCACTACTTCCTCCTTTGTCCTGATGCAGCCGCCGGCCGCAATTCAATCCCTGATGGTCAACCGGCCCCGTTCAGCCCATCTGACCATGCTCGTCTCTAGTAAAAACACCCAAAAAGGCCAACTCCCCGCAGCGTCTAACCAATCATAACACTTTGATTTATCGGGATAGCGTGCGGTCCCAGGCGTGCCTCTCAGGCTCGATCGCCGAGGCCTGATCCCCTGGAGATCCGGGGTTCCGGATTTTTGCTACCAGCGGATCAGCGATGCTCCCCAGGTAAAGCCGCCGCCGAACGCGCAAAGCAGCAACAGATCACCCGCGGCCAAGCGGCCCTGGCGATTGGCTTCGTCCAAGGCGATCGGGATCGTGGCCGCCGATGTATTACCATATTTGTCCACATTAACATAGACTTTTTCCAGGGGCAGAGCCAGGTGCTCGGCGAGGCTGCGGATAATCCGGATATTGGCCTGGTGGGGAATAACCAGGCTCAACTGTGCGGGGGTAATGCCCTGGTCAGCCAGCACTTTGCCGACGGCGTCGGCCATGGCCCGGACAGCGTGGCGGAAAACCTCGCGCCCGTACATTCTGATGCTGGGGTGGGCAGTGAGAGCGGCCCCCGGCAGGTCAGGATTGTGCCCCGGGGCCCCTTCCAGATGGAGCAACTCCCAGAGGGAGCCATCGGCGTAAAGCTTGGCGGCCAGGTAGCCCCGCTGGTGGTTGCCGTTGCTCTCAGCTCCGGTGACCACGCAGGCTCCGGCGCCATCTCCGAAGAGCACGCAGGTATTGCGGTCATGCCAGTCAACCCGGCTGGACAGGGTTTCAGCGCCGATAACCATAATTTTGAGGTCGGGATCACTACGGATATACTTGTCGGCAACATCGAGGGCATAGAGGAAGCCGGAGCAGGCGGCATTGAGATCAAAGGCGAAGGCGCGGACCGCCCCCAGCTCCTTCTGCACCAGACAGGCGCAGGAAGGCATGGTCATATCGGCGGTGATGGTCCCGACCAGAATCAGGTCAAGCTCCTCGGGGGTTAGGCCGGCCAGGGCCAGAGCCCGCCGGGCGGCGGCGGCGGCCAGTTGCGAAGTCTTTTCCCCGGCCCCGGCAATCCGCCGGGTTTTAATGCCGGTGCGGGCGGTGATCCACTCATCGGAGGTTTCCACCATCCCCTCGAGCTCGGCGTTGGTCAGCACCCGGGCAGGGAGGGCCGACCCGGTGCCGATAATCACGGCCCGCTTCATCCGGCCGCTCCGGGCCCGTTTTCATCGTCAGCCGCCTCGGCGACGCGAACCAGAAAGCCGTCGGCTGCCAGCAGTTCAATAATATGGTCGTTAACCCGGTTGCGGACCATTTCGGCCGCCACCCGAATGGCATTCATGATCGCCACGTCGTTGGAGCGTCCATGACAGACCACTCCGACCCCCTGGAGTCCCAGCAGGGGGGCTCCGCCATATTCGGCGTAATCGACCCGGCGTTGAAAGGCGGCAAAGGCGTCGCGGGCCAGCAGATAACCGATCTTGGCGGAAAGCCGCTTTTTGATTTCATCGCCGAGCATGGCGATGACCACTTCCGCCAAGCCCTCGCTGAGCTTTAGGCAGACATTGCCGACGAAACCGTCGCAGACAATGACATCGACATCGCCCTTAAAGGTTTCCCGGCCTTCAACGTTGCCGATATAATTCAGGGAGCTTTGCTGAAAAAGCTGGTGGGACTTCTTGACCAGGACATTACCTTTGCCCCCCTCTTCGCCGATGCTGAGCAGGCCGATCCGGGGCCGTTCAATATTGAACAGCACCCGGGAAAAGGCGGCGGCCATAACCCCGAATTCAAAAAGATGACGGGGCCGACAATCGACGTTGGCGCCGACATCCATCATCACCACCGGCCCTTTCATGGTGGGAAAGGCACTGGCGATCCCCGGGCGGGAAATGTTGTTCAGACGGCCGAGATACTTAAGGGCTGCAGCCATGGTAGCCCCGGAATTACCGGCACTTACCACCGCGTCCACCTTGCCCTCCTTGTGCAGGGCAAAGGCGCGCACGATCGAGGAATCCTTCTTCCGGCGGATCGCCTCAAAAGGCGACTCATCCATGGCCACCACCTGGGTGGTGGCCACGATCTCCAGGCGGCTGGCGATCTCCGCTGGCAGACGATGGGGGACCATGGCGGCCCGAATCCGGGCCTCGTCTCCCAGCAGGGTAACGGCCACGTCTTTCTGGCTTACCGCCAGAACCGCTCCAGCGACCATCTCCTCGGGGCCCCGGTCGCCGCCCATGGCATCCAGGGCAATGCGCAGCTTGCCGGCCATGCGGACTCAGTTACTCTTCGTCAAGCTTGATCACCGAACGGCCCTTGTAGGAACCGCAACCGGGGCAGAGGCGATGGGGCAATTTGGGTTCTCCGCATTCGGCGCACTTGGAAACCCCGGGGGCGGTGAGAGCATCATGGGCCCGGCGGGTCCTGGTCCGGGAATGGGAATGTCTTCTTTTCGGCAGGGCCATTTTTCAAACCTCCAGATTATTCAAAATTACAGCTATTTAACGATAAAACCGGAAAAGAGAAAAACCTTCGCTGGCCTTTTCCCGCTTCCGTTTGGCAGAATAACGGCCGCTTCAGCCGCCGCCGGAGAGGCGGCCGGCCTTGATGGCCTTAAAATATCCCTCAAGATGACTTCCAGTTCCGCAAGACGGCGAAAGGGGAAGACCCCGCCTCTTTAGGGCAACGGCAGACACCCCGGTTGAGATCCGCCCCGCAGCCGGGGCAGAGGCCTCGGCACTCCTCGCGGCACAGATGCTTCAACGGCAGGCTCAAATAAAGCTGCTGCGCCAGCAGGTCGGTGACATCCACCAGATCCTCGGTAAGGTAAACGGTGTCCATTTCCTCAACCCGGCAGGAGTGTTCGCGCTCCCCTCCCGCCTGCTCCTCCGCGATGGCCGGGGCAACCTCGAGGTTCAAGCTGAACCGGCTGCTCAAGGGCCAGCGATAGGACTCCAGGCAGCGGTCACAGACCAGTTCGACCGTTGCCTCCAGACTGCCCGCCATAATTACCCGCTCCCCGTCACGGTCCAGGGTAACCTGGGCCCGGGGGGTTCCATGGTGCTTGAGTTCATGACCAGGAAACCACGACTGGTCCACGATCTCGAAAGCCAGCCCTTGGGGCGGAATTTTATCAAACCTGATCAACATGGCGGCAGAGACGGCAATTCGATGAAAATACCAAAACGGGCAAATATAGAATATTTGACCATTCTGTCAAGGAGTTTCCTTGTCCCGGGCCTTTTCCCGCCAGCTTCCTGAAAACTCCAAGACTTTACCCCCCAAACGGCGCTGGGCGGCCAGCCAGGACAGCAGGGCCAGCAAGAGAGCGAAGTTCATACTGAAAAGCCGGTATTCCTGGGCCAGAGCGGGGTCGGCAGCTGTCCGGGCAATTACCAGGCCCAGTGGATGGGCGACCAGGCCTGAAAAAATGAGGGTATAGCCGATGATATAGGCAAAGAAAAGCAGAAAGGGAGCCACGAAGGCGGGCCCAGCCCGCCGCAGGTAAGCCGTGGCCGGCAACAGCACTCGGTCCCCAAGGGTGACCGCCAGCCCAAAAAGACCACCCAGCCCAAACGCTCCCGCCAGCAACAGCAGCTGGGCCGGCAGGGCCAGCTCCCGACTGAGGCTGAAATAAAAGGTGGGAAGGAAAACCAGCAGGGCATAGAGCAGTGCCAGCCGGACCAGGATAGGAAGGCCGGCCGCCGTCCGGCGGTGGGACGATACCATACCGGCTGCTTTTAATTGGCGGCCCAATCGGGAAAATAAAAGCCGGCCGCGGTTCCTCAGAGGATCCATGAAAGGCGTTCACCGGCGCTGCGCAGACGCTGGCGCAGCACCTGGATAATCCTGGTCAGCAGCTTCTGCGCCAGGACCTGATCCTCGCTGAACAGTCGCAGCAGCTGCTGCCGGTCCAAAATCAGCAGCCTCGTTTTTTCCACCGCCACCACCGTGGTCCCGTGCCCGTCACCGCAAACCGCTGCTCCCTCACCAACCATGCCGCCCCGCTCGATTTCCGCCAGCAGGATGAAACGACCGGGAAAAACCGTCGATTTTTTCACCGCAAGTTTGCCGTTGATGACAAAAGCGAGAAACTCCCCGGGCTTATCGTCGGCCATAACCACCTCGCCGGCGGCCAGAACCTCTTGCCGGCAAAGGGCCGCCAGACGGTTGGCCTCTTCCGGCTCGAGAAAAGCCAGAACGGAGACGGCTTTCTTGTGGTCAGAGGCCAAAGGCGCCGGATCAGCAGCGGCGGAAAGGGGAGCGTCCATCACTATTGCTCCTCGAGATCCTTGCCGGTGGCGATGCTTTTCTCCATCCGGCGGATCAGTTCGGCAAAGGAATAAGGCTCAAACTGGGACCGGAAGTTGCGCACCAGACTGACCCCCTCGATGTCAACATCATAAACCAGCCAGTTGCCACCTCTGTACAGCAGCCGGTAATTAACCGGAACCGTCTGACTTTTCATGACAAAGTCGGTATTGACCATGGCAAAGCGGTTGCCCCGGCGATCCTCGCGAATTTCCTGGTCCTTGACCACTACTTCCTCGCCGCTATAACTGTCCACCCGGTCGATATAGTTTTTTTGCAGAAACTGTTTGAAGAGCTCGATGAACCGGCGACGCTCGCCATCGTCGAGTTCCCGCCAACGCGGCCCCAGGGTGCGCATGGAGATTTCAGCAAAATCGAAAAATTCCTCCACCGTGGCCACCACCAGCCGATAGCGTTTTTCCCGGTTTTGCGGGGTCGCCAGTTCCGGGTCGGTGAGAATCCCGATAATTTTATCCACGGCTGCGGCCACCGTCTCCTTGGGCTCGGGGACGGCGGCACGGACCGGCGCGGCCTGGCTGAGCCAGACCCAAGTCAGCAACAGGGCAAAAAACAGGGTGAAGCTGCGAAAAAAAATATCCGGCGAACAACTCTTTGCTTTCAACACCATCAACTCCTTGCCACGATTTATGATCAATCTCAGCGGGCCGCTGGGGCAAAAGTGGTTACCAGCAGGCCGGGGGCACCACGATCGGCCAGGTGCCGCTCCCTTGCTTTAGCCGACGGGAAATCATCCCCGGCCGGAATCATCAACCCGTAAAAATAGTAGTCATCCCGGGCATGAATCACCAGGCAGACCTTGATCTCATCGATGTCCAGGGTGGCCAGCCAGGCCAACGCCTGCTTATGATCGGCAAAGGCCCCGACGTGAATGAAGTAGTTGTCGGCGGGGCAATCGCCGGAGGCCAAACCCGACCAGGCCATTGCCGCTGCCCCGGTCATGGTGCCTGCTTGAGATCCGTCGCCGGCCCCTGCCAACCTGGCCCCATCCAGGCCGGCACCCCTTGCCACGGCTTGCGTTTGCTCGCCGCCGGCCCCTGGCGCGCCGGGCCCTGCTCCAGTTTCAGCGGCCAGAACGGGTCTTTCCCGGGCCGGGGTGAATTCCGGCGCCGTACTGAATATGGCCGGCGCGTCCCCATCCCGGTCGCGCCGTTGAACCTGGTTGCGGCGGTATTGCCAATAGGCATCCCGCACCGCCAGATAAGGATCAAAAGCGGCCTCGGTCATCCGCTCGTATTCACCCAGATGGAGAGAAACCGTATTAACGGTCCGGCCCCCATAAACCGCGGCGCCGGCCCGGGGATCCGAGGCCGCGATATAATAAAGAGGATTGACCAGGGCATCCCCCGCCATTCCCACCGAGTCCCGCAGGGTCGAAGGCCCCAGCAGCGGCCAGGTGATATAAAAACCGTCACCGAAGCCATAAATTCCCAGGGTTTGACCCAGATCAGCGTGACGATGTTTGATGCCAAAACTGTCGGCCGCAGGGTCGGCCAAACCGGCAACGCCGATGGTGGTATTGATCGCGAAGCGAGCCAACTCGCTGCCGCCGGCTTGCAACTGGCCCTGGAGCAGATGGTTGACCACTCGGATCGGGGCGGTCAGATTGCGGAAGAACCGGCGCACACACAAACGGATATCCTCGGGCAGGACCTTGGCATAGCCGCTGGCCACCGGTTCCAGGACCAAGATGTAAAGCCGATCATTGAACGCGAAAAAGACGCGATTCATCGGTTCCAGGGGATCCGCCAGGGTTGAATGCTCATCCGCCCAGGGATCATCTTCCCAGGGGTCGTAATCCCAGGGATCATGGAATTCTCCCTTTTCCGCCCCGGTCGCTCCCGCCGAACCGAAGGCGGTAGCCGCCGGCCCCAGCCCCCAGGCCAAGCCGCAGAACATGACCACCAGAACCGGTCCCAGCCCCAGTCGCAGGCTCCGGTTTTGTTTTTTGCCCCTACCCTTCGTGCCCATCGAGCCCAACCCTTAAGCCTCGCAATTATAACAAGCCGGCCGCGGTCATACCCCGCCGAAAATATACTTGCTGACCAACTCCTCCAGATCCAGGGCGGACTCGGTTTCCATCAACCAGTCGCCATCGGCCAGCAAGAGGTCCGAACCGCCCGGACTGATGCTGATATACTTTTCGCCGATGATGCCCTGGGTTTTGATGGAGGCGATGGAATCCTCGCTCAACTCCACGCCGGAGTCGATGTACATGGTGACCAGGGCACGCTGCCGGTCGCTTAAGTCGATCCTGGCCACCCGGCCCACGCTGACGCCGGCAATCTCCACCACCGCGCCGCGGCGCAGGCCGGAAATGCTGCCGAACTCAGCCTGGACCTGGTATTGCCTCTTCATGGAAAAAGGGGAAAACTCGCCCAACTGGACCGAGAGGTAGACAAAGGAGAAAAAGCCGGCCAGGACGAAGAGCCCCACCACCAGGTCAAGGTTTGCTCTTTTCATAATGGTTTTCCAGGTCTCTGCTCAGATAAATATTACCCATGGTGATCCGGACGAATTCCCGGATCTCCGGATCATCGCTGCGCTGGATATCCTCCGGGCTGGCGAAGTTCTTGGCCTTGCCGTTGCCCATGATGATCACCTGGTCGGCCAGGTTATAGATCTTGGGGATATCGTGACTGACAATCACCGAAGTGTAGCCGAATTTCTGCTGGGTTTCGAGAAAAAGCTGGTAAATCTCCATCGCTTTCTCAGGATCAAGGCCGGTGGTCGGCTCATCGAAAAGCATGATTTCCGGCTGCAGCATCAAAGCCCGGGCCAGGCCGACCCGCTTTTTCATGCCGCCCGAGAGCTGGGCCGGATATTTATCATCGTGACCGGCCAGCCCCAGTTGCTCCAGAGTAGTGAGGACCTTGGACCTGATCTCGTCATCGCCCAGATCGGTTCTTTCCTCCAGGGGCAAGGCCACGTTGGCAAAAACGGTCAGCGAGTCGAGCAGGGCGGAGCCCTGGAAGAGAACGCCGAAATTCATCCGGAGTTCGTTTAGTTCCCGGCCCCGCATCCGGGCGATATCTTTGCCCATCACCAGCACCCGGCCGGAGTCCGGCTTGAGCAGGCCCAGAATCAGCTTCAGAGCCACGCTCTTGCCCTGGCCGCTGGCCCCGGCGATCACCGTGGTCCGGCCGTCGAGGATGGAAAAATCTACTGCGTCCAGCACCTTCTGGCGACCAAAAGACTTGCTGACCGATTCGAATTTAATGATCGGACTGCTCATAAGAGAATCGCCGTCAGGAGATAGTCCCAGACCAGGACGGAAATGGAGGAAAGCACCACCGCCTGGGTGGTGGCCCGGCTGACGCCCTCGGCGCCGAAACCGGCCCCCCGGATCTCATGCACGTAATAGCCGCGGGCGGTACAGATCCACACCACCAGCACGGCAAAAACAAAGGACTTGATAATGCCCATGCTGATATCCTTATTGACCACGCTCAACTCCATGCCGGAGAAATAGGAGCCGGCATTGACCCCCAGGAGCAGTACCCCGGCCACATAACCGCCGAAAATTCCCACCACGCTGAAGATCAGGGTCAGAATCGGGATGGAGATAATGGTAGCCAGAAACTTGGGAGCGATCAGGTAACGAAAAGGATCCACGGCCATGCACTCGAGGGCATCGATCTGCTCGGAGTTGCGCATGATGCCGATTTCAGCGCACATCGCCGAACCGGCTCGACCGATGACCATCAGGGCGGTGAGCACCGGCCCCAGTTCCCGGAGCAAGGAAAGAGCCACCGCCGACCCCAGGGCCCCTTCGGCGCCAAACTTGCGCAGGGTATAATAACCCTGCAAACCCAGCACCATCCCGGTAAAGGCGGCGGTAAAAAAGATGACGGCGAAGGAATTGGCCCCGATCAACCTGGTCTGACGCACCACCGCCCCGAGCCGGAAGGGCCGCCTGAAAATGCCGCGGATGGCCAGGACCAGGAAAATTCCCATCCGGCCCAAATCGCGGACAAAATAGAGAGTACGCTCTCCCAGGCGCTCGATGTGTGCCAGCATAAACCAGTTACCATCAATGATTCAGGAGCAATAGGGGACGGTAGTCGGACCTGTTACAAAGCAGGGAAAATATCCCCGGTGCCTTAATAGCCGCCAAATCAGCGGGCCGGCCGGTACCCCGGCAGCCAACAAAAGGGCAAGGAAAAGCCGAAACCGGCCGCTTGGCCGGCTTACTGCTCCGCCCCCGGCTTGAGCAGTTCCGCCTTCTCGATCAGGACCGTAGTCCTTGGAACATCGGAAGGAAATGGTCCGGCGGGGCCGGTCGGAATTGCCACGATGCGATCAACCACCTCCATCCCTTCGACAACTTCGCCGAAAACCGCATAACCATAGCCCCGGGGAGTCGGGTTCTGGAAATTGAGAAATTCATTATCGGCCACGTTAATGAAGAACTGGGCCGTGGCGGATTGGGGATCCATGGTTCTGGCCATGGCGATGGTGCCCCGCCGGTTTTTCAGGCCGTTGTCGGCTTCATTGCTGACCGGCGATCGGGTCGGCTTCTGCTGAAAACCGGCGGTGAAGCCTCCTCCCTGAATCATAAAACCCGGAATCACCCGATGAAAAATAGTCCCATCGTAATGACCGGCCTCAACATAGCCCAGGAAGTTCCGGACGGTTTCGGGCGCTTTGTCCGGGTCCAGCTGCAGCATGATCCGGCCTTCCGAGGTCTGCAAAACAATTTTAACGGGCTCGGCGGCTACCGCCTTGGTTCCAACGACCGACATCATGGCGGTAAGCACCAAAAAAGCCAACAGAAGTTTGATCATACCATATCTCCTTTCTTGAGATGGCGGGGCCGGGTAGTTGTGGAACCGGCCTGCCGGGCAGGCCGGTTTCACAACTACCCGGCCCCGGTCAGCGCTTGCGATTCATCAGGAACAGCAGTTCTTAAGATCCGGCCAATCATGGCGCCCCATCCAGGCCGCTCAAGGTCAGGCCTGCGAGCGCCACAGCCCTAAAGATCGGACCGGGAAGCAACATAGCACGCCGAGGGATGATTGGCAATGCCTGGAACCGGGTAACCCTGGCGCTTGATCTTCGGCCTGGCGCTCCACCGCGGGGGGCGGCAAGGCGGGATCATCCTTGCTCACAGGAAAATTAGCCTTTTTCGGGCCGGCCCACCTGGCAGATGACGGTGCTTGACCAAGATTCTGCCGAGAATCTCGGCAACAGAGCCTGACCTTAGTGCTCGTCAAGCTGCACGACAACAGCTACGGATTTTGCAATGCTGTTAAATACCGGAGAGTACTTCTGGGCCATCCTGATCAGATCCTCCTTCCGGTCCCGGTCTACATCGGCTTCGATGGTAAAATAAACCCGGATACTTTTATAACCGACCGGGACCTGGTCTGAGATTCCCAGAAATCCCTGGAGGTCCAGTTCCCCTTCATACCTGGATTGGACTTGGGTGAGCCTGACCCCTCTGGCGGCCGCGTGGGCCACCAGACTGGTGGTCAGACATCCGGAGAGGGCAACAAGCAGGTACTCAACCGGATTTGCTCCCAAGTTCGATCCACACAGGACCGGCGGTTCATCAATTTCAAAATCCATCACAGTTCTGGAGTCATCTTCTTGCAAGGCCCCATAAAAATCTTTTACTGTCGCGTGATTATGGGTGCCGTTAAGCCATTTATTTTGGGCTCTGAACTTGAATTGAGCGATTGCCGGTTGTCCTTTGATAAGTTCAATGGTTGCCATCAACTGCTCGACGTTTATGCCGTTGACTTCATTGACATTTGTCATCATCGTCCCCTCCTTCCAATAGTTTTGCCGACTATTCCGCGCTTGTGACTGCGAATATTTTGCCGCATTAGTTTAAAAGGCGGCAAGGAAAAAGTATCGCCAACTTCAAATCGCCAGATTTTGATCGCAGAGCCATTGCGCTAGTCGAAGCCGGTTTGCTGCGATACTCACGAGAGTTTGGGGGCTGGGAAGCAGCAATGAAAGGGTTAGGGCTGGGTAATGGGCGAGGCCCCAAAAACAAAAGGGAAACCAAGCATGCTCGCTTGATTTCCCTTTGTTTTTTTCTGGCGGGGTTGACGGGGCTCGAACCCGCGACCTCTGGCGTGACAGGCCAGCACTCTAACCGGCTGAGCTACAACCCCTGAAAAAGGATGGTGGGCGAAACAGGGCTCGAACCTGTGACCCTCGGCTTGTAAGGCCGATGCTCTCCCAGCTGAGCTATTCGCCCATCCCGATAAGGCACCCTATTAACCATGGGGCCGGCTTTTCGTCAAGCAAAAAAGGTGGCGCTGCGGCAGCGCTGCTCCAGGCTGGGCCTGAGGTCCCGGCCGGGGCAAAACCTCATTGGGGCGAGGAATGCTCCAGGGGCGCCAGGCAAGCCGGCGTCAACCGGGCATCATCACCGGCCGCCGCTTCTCCTTCGTTCCGGAACAGCGTTTCTCCGGCCGGCAAAACCAGGGCCCGTTCCAGAACCTGGTCCACATTGTCCACCGGCTCGATCTGCAGATCCTTGAGAATCTTGGCCGGGATTTCGGCCAGGTTGCGTTCGTTTTCCTTGGGAATCAGGATGCGCCGAATGTTGCCCCGCTTGGCCGCCAGCAGTTTTTCCACCAGCCCGCCGATGGGCAGAATCCGGCCCCGGAGGGTAATCTCCCCGGTCATGGCCAGATCCCGGCGCACCGGCAGCTGCAGCAGGGCTGAAACCAGGGAAGTAGCCATGGTAATCCCGGCCGAGGGTCCGTCCTTGGGGATGGCTCCTTCCGGCACATGGACATGGATATCGAGCTTCTGATAAAAATCCGGGGCCAGATTCAGGCACCGGGCCCGGGTCCGGACATAACTGAGGGCCGCCTGGGCCGATTCCTGCATGACCTCGCCGAGCTTGCCGGTGACGGTCAATTTGCCCTTGCCGGGCATCAGGGCGGTTTCGATCTGCAGCAACTCGCCGCCCACCTCGGTCCAGGCCAGGCCGGTGGCCAGCCCCACCCGGTCCTCCTCTTCGGCCAGGCCGAAGCGGAACTTGGCCACCCCTAGATAACGGGCCACGGCGGCCGGGGTCAGACGATATTTTTTCTCGCTTTTTGAGTGTTTAAGGCGATCGCGGGCGACCTTGCGGCAGATCGCGGCGATGCTGCGCTCAAGATTGCGAACCCCGGCCTCGCGGGTATAACGGCGGATAATCTCCCGCAGGGCCGGAGCGGAAAAAACTATATCACCGGCGGCAAAGCCGTTGGCCTCCAACTGCTTGGGAACCAGGAAACCCTGGGCGATGCCGACCTTGTCCTCTTCGGTATAGCCGTTGATCCGAATGATCTCCATCCGGTCCTGTAAAGGGGCGGGAATCCCGGCCAGGGTATTGGCGGTGGTAATAAAAAAAACGTCGGAAAGATCGTATTCCAGATCGAGATAATGGTCGCTGAAAGCGACGTTCTGCTCGGGATCCAGCACTTCCAGCAGGGCGGCGGAGGGATCCCCCCGGAAATCCATGCTCATCTTGTCCACTTCATCCAGGCAGAGGACCGGGTTGGCCACCTTGGCCTTCTGCATCGCCCGCAGAATTTTGCCGGGCATGGCCCCGATATAGGTCCGCCGGTGGCCGCGAATTTCGGCCTCGTCCCGGATCCCGCCTAAAGAAAGTCTCTCAAAGCGCCGCCCCATGGAGCGGGCCACCGATTTGCAGATCGAAGTCTTGCCAACCCCCGGCGGCCCCACCAGGCAAAGAATGGGGCCCTTGAGCTTCTCCACCCGGGCCTTGACCGCCAGATATTCGAGAATCCGCTCCTTGGGCTTGCTCAGGCCGTAATGATCCTCGTCGAGGATCCGCTCGGCCAGTTCGAGATCGAGCCGGCTATCGCTTTTTTCCTGCCAGGGCAGACTGAGGATGCAGTCGATGTAGTTGCGGACCACGGTTGCTTCGGCCGACATCGCCGGCATCTGCTTAAGCTTCTTGTGTTCATGCTCGACCTTTTCCCGGGCCGCCTGGGGCAGCTTTTTCTCCCGGATTCGCTTATCGAGATCGGCAAGCCCGGCGGCGGTCTCATCCTTGACCCCCATCTCCTTCTGGATAATCCGCATCTGCTCGGCCAGGTAATAATCCTTCTGGGTCTTGTCCATTTTCTTTTTGACCCGGCCGCGGATGTTCTCCTCCAGTTGGGCGATCTGGATTTCCTGGTGGAGCAGTCTGAGTACCAGCTCGAAGCGCTCGGCCAAAGAGAGAGTAGCCAGCACCCGCTGCTTCTCCTCGGTTCCGACCGGCAGATGCGCCACCAGGACATCGACGAACTTGGCCGGATCATTAATCCGGGCCAGCGACTTGACCACCTCGGCGGGAACTCGCTTGTAATGCTGGGTGTAATCCTGGAAAGTCAAGCGCAGTTCGCGCATGAAGGCGAGGGATTCCGGCGAGGAATCGGCCTGGTCGGGCAACTCCTCCACCGCGACCATGAAAATTCCGGCATGGGGCAGATGGCTGATCACCCGGGCCCGGCGCTTGCCCTCCACCAGGGCCTTGATGGTGCCATCGGGCAGGCGCAGCAGTTGCATGACCACCGCCACCGTCCCCACCTCGTGGACATCATCCTCTTCGGGATCTTCCTCGGCGGCATCCTTCTGGGCGGCCAGAAATATCTCGGAGCGGGCGTTCATCGCCTCCTCCAGGGCCTTGATCGAACGCTCCCGTCCCACCACCAGAGGGGCTACCATGTATGGAAAAAGCACGATATCCCGGAGCGGCATCAGGGGATAGACGGTGCGGCCGGCCGTGGAGTCACTCATGGCAAATCAGGCGCTCTTCTTTTCTTCGTTGTCGTAAAGCACCACCGGATAATCACGGTTGGTGATGACCTGCTCGCTGATCACGCATTCGCGGGCTTTTTCCTGCGACGGCAACTCAAACATCACATCGAGCATCGCCTCTTCCATCACCGACCGCAACCCCCGGGCCCCGGCCTTGCGCTTGATGGCCTCGCGGGCGATGGCGGTCAAGGCGCCTTCGGTGAAGCGCAGGCGGATGCCGTCAAAGGCGAAGAGTTTTTCATATTGCCGGGTCAAGGCGTTTTTCGGCTCCCGAAGAATCCGCACCAGGTCGACCTCTTCCAGTTCGTCCATGGTGGCCAGCACCGGCAGGCGCCCCACCAGTTCGGGGATCAGGCCGAAACGCAGCAGATCCTCGGAGGCCACCTGGGCCAGGATCTCCCCGGTCTTCTTCTTGCTTTTGCCCACCACCCGGGCTCCGAAACCCAGGGACTTGGTGCCCACCCGCTGGCGGATCACCTGGTCGAGCCCGACAAAAGCGCCGCCGCAAATGAAGAGAATATTGGAGGTATCGAGCTTGATATACTCCTGCTGGGGATGCTTGCGGCCGCCCTTGGGGGGAATGTTGGCCACCGTACCCTCGATGATTTTGAGCAGGGCCTGCTGCACCCCTTCGCCGGAGACATCGCGGGTCAGGGAGGCGCTGTCGGACTTGCGGGCGATCTTGTCGATCTCATCGATATAGACAATTCCCCGGCTGGCCCGGCCGACATCGTTGTCGGCGGCCTGGAGCAGGCTGACCAGGATGTTTTCGACATCCTCGCCGACATAGCCGGCCTCGGTCAGGGTGGTGGCATCGGCAATGGTGAAGGGCACGTTGAGAATCCGGGCCAGGGTCTGGGCCAGCAGGGTCTTGCCGCTGCCGGTGGGACCGATCAGGAGGATATTGCTTTTCTGAAGCTCGACATCCGGATACTCGCCGTCCCTCTCGCCCTCAACCCGCTTGTAATGGTTGTGCACCGCCACCGCCAGGCTGCGCTTGGCCCGATCCTGGCCGATCACGTAGTCATCGAGCAGGGCCTTGATCTCCGCGGGTTTGAGCGAAGGGGCGCCGGGCGCGCCACTATCCTGCTGGCGCAGGTCCTCGTTGACGATTTCGTTGCAGAGATCGATGCACTCGTTGCAGATATAAACAGTGGGGCCGGCAATCAGCTTCTTGACTTCACTCTGGGGCTTACCGCAAAAGGAGCAGGCAATTCCCTTTTCGTCACTTTTTTTCTTCGCCATTATCAGGCATCCTCGCTGATATTGGTCCGCTCAAGCAGAACCTTGTCGATGATTCCGTAAGCCTTGGCCTCCTCGGCACTCATAAAATAATCACGTTCGGTGTCTTTTTGAATTTTTTTCAGTTTCTGGCCGCTGTGATTGGCCAGGATTTTATTCAAGTCCGCCCGCATCCGCAGAATTTCGCGGGCGTGGATATCAATGTCGGTGGCCTGACCCTGAAAGCCGCCCATGGGTTGGTGGATCAGAATCCGGGCGTTGGGCAGGGCGTAACGCTTGCCGGCGGTACCCGCCGCCAGCAGTACCGCCGCCATGCTGGCCGCCTGGCCCAGGCAGAGAGTGGCGATGTCGCACTTGACGTAGCGCATGGTATCGTATATGGCCAGGCCGGCGGTGACCACCCCGCCGGGGGAGTTGATATAAAAGGTGATGTCCTTGTCCGGATCGTCGGCCTCGAGAAAGAGCATCTGGGCAATGACCACGTTGGCCACTTCATCATTGACACCGGTACCGAGAAAAATGATCCGTTCCTTGAGCAGGCGGGAATAAATATCGTAGGAGCGTTCCCCCCTGGGGGTCTGTTCGATGACAAAGGGAATCAGGCTCATGACGCCTCCTCCTCGGTCTGGGCCGGTTCGGTTTCCGCCGGCGCCGCCGGGGCCGCCACCGTCTTGATCCTGGCCTCCTTGACCAGAAAATTGAGGATTTTTTCGGTCAGCAGTTCATGCATGAAGGGCATCAGTTCGTTGCGGCTGTGGAAGTATTTTTTCACTTCTTCCACCGGCATGTTGTATTGCTCGGCGATCCTTTGAAAGCCCCGGTTGATATCCTCGTCGGCCACTCTGATCTCTTCTTTGGCGGCGATTTTTTTCAGGATGAAGTCGCCCCGCACCCGCTTGGCGGCCCCCTCCTGGTATTTTTCGACCAGGGAATCACGGTTGATCCCCGCCGCTTCCAGGCTCAAGCCCCGATTCTCCAGGTTGGTCTCCAACTCCTTGATCATCGCCTCGATCTCGTAGGCCACCAGTCGGGGGGGGACTTCAAATTCGTGGTTTTTGAGAATCTCCGTCATCACTTTGTCAACCAGATCACCCCGGCGCCCATCTTCCAGGGCCTGCAGGCGCCGTTGGCGGATATCATCGCGCAGCTCGGCCAGGGTGGTGAATTCGGCGTTGACATCCTTGGCGAATTCATCGTCGAGTTCCGGGAGGACCCGTTCCTTGACATCCTTGACCTTGACCTTGAACTCAATGCTTTTGCCGGCCAGAATCATGTTGGGAAAGTTGGCGGGAAAATCCACCGTAAAGGTCGCTTCCTCGCCGGCCTTGAGCCCCACCAGGTTATCCTCGAACTCCGGGCCGATCTGACCGCTGCCGACATCCACGGAAAAATCCCGGCCGCCGACATTTTTCATTTCCTCGCCCTGATCAAAGGCGCTGAAATCAATCGCCGCGATGTCCCCGGCGGCAATGGCCCGGTCGGCAACGCTTTGCAGGGGAGCGGTCTGGCGGCGGAGGTTTTCCAACTCGGCATCGATATCCTCTTCACTAACGGTCAATTCGGCCTGCTCGACTTCAACCCCCTTGTACTCACCCAGTTCAAAAGCCGGCCGGACATCGATTTCGGCCTGATAGAAAAAAGTACCGTCTTCCTCGAAGCGGTGCTCCCGGACCTCGGGATGAACCACGGCATCGAGTTCGGCTTTCTCCAGGGCGTCGAAATAGCTTTCCTGGATCAGGCGGTCGGCGACATCGTATTGGACTTTGGGGCCGTAATTTTTTTCCAGCACCTTGCGGGGGATCTTGCCCTTGCGAAAACCTTTCAGGTTGATTTCACCCTTGAGCTTGTCATAAGCGGCATTAAGCTCTCCGGCGACCATTTCCCGGGGCAGAACCACTTCCAGTCTCCGGGTGAGTGAACTTACTTCTTCAACGCGAACCTGCATATCGGCATCCTTAAATTATATGGTTAATAAAAAATGTATTCAGCGGTTTAAGTTTATCCTATCCTTGGACCTGAGTTATCTGGTGCGAGAGGGGGGAGTCGAACCCCCACGGTTGCCCGCTGGATCCTAAGTCCAGTGCGTCTGCCAGTTCCGCCACCCTCGCTCTTTACATTTGGTCCGTTTTTTCCCTTCCCCGCCGTGGGTCCGTGGAGGGAAAAAACCACGTAAGAGTACTCAACTTTTAGGGGAGCGTCAAGCGCGATACCACATGCCGTTGGCTCCCGAATTGCCTCATAATGAATGTAACCGAAGGCCTCCCTTGAAAAGGGGAAAAACAGGTTCGTTGCCTCAAAAAGTTGGTAACCAAGGATATCAGGAGGTTACCAGCTATGGGCAGACGAGAAAAAGATGCATATCTCGCTAAAATTCGCGATCGCTACCGCAAGGCGAGCCGTGAGCAAAAGAGCAAAATACTCGACGAATTCTGTGCCGTGTGCGACTATCAGCGCAAATACGCGATTCGTCTCTTGTCGCAACAACATGCGGCAAGGCCTCCGGCCCGGCTAGTTGGCCGCAAGGCGCGATACAATCATCCCGGATTGATCCGGGTTATCCGGCGCATCTGGCTTGCCACCGACCAGATGTGCGGCAAGCGGCTCAAGGCGGCGTTGCCCCTGTGGATGCCCCATGACGAGGCGGAACATACTCCATACGACCGGGAAGTCAGCGCGTTGTTGGCCCTGATCTCGCCGGCCACCCTGGATCGGCTGTTGCGAGATCTCCGGGCGGATGCTCCTTGCAAAGAGCTGACGGGGACCAAGCCGGGGACTCTGCTGAAGAACAAAATCCCAATCCGCACATCAAACTGGGATATAACGCTACCGGGATACTTGGAGGCCGACACCGTGGCTCATTGCGGCAACAGCCTCGCCGGCGACTTCGTCTGGAGCCTCACCGTGACCGACATTCTCACGAGATGGACTGAATGTCGAGCCACCTGGAACAAGGGCACCAAGGGCGTGGTGAAGCAGATCCAATCAGTCTATGAACGGGCGCTGACCTGCGAAAGCATCGACATGGTGCAAAAACAACGGTTGCGCGGTCTCGCCTTTTCCCTCAACCCCTTTGAGCTAAAACGCCGCATTGAAGAGAAACTGAAGGCTATTTTTCAACTCGTCCCGGTAACCTCCAATGTGAGGCATCGTATCTGACACCTCCGGTTACTTTTTCTATTGAGGCAACACGTCCCAAGATCGCACTCCCGGCTCACCTCAACTGCGCCGGGATCTCATCGCTCTCTGTCCGACGAAGAACAAATCATTGAACAATTATGCTCAAAACAGGTCACTCTTAATATTATGCATAATTAACCGGTTGCGAATCCGCCACGGCAAGCAATAACTCAGCCCTTTAATTCCATTGACATTTCGCCCTATTATTGCTAGCTAGTCTGCAGCCGTCCACCGGTGAACGGAAAGCTTTGCCGAGTTGCGGCGGCCCCATGATTGCGTCCATCCCGGCAATACAGAAACCAGCGGATTTTTCCATGACCGAGCGTAGCGAGTTCCTGCCGGCCGGCGCCGCCACCCTGATCGGCAGCCTGCCGGTGCATGATTATGAAGAGGCCCTGGAGCTGATCCTGGCCCATACCCCGGAAATTCCCCTCTGGCCCCAACTGCCGGGTAATCCGGCCGAGGGCATGCTCCAGCAGTTCAGCGAAAATCTGCCCGGTTTCTGCGAAGAAACGGGCAAGGCTTTTTTCCGCACCAGCTCACTGGACTTCGCCGAGCGGCACCTGGCCTTTTTCGAGGCCTACCTGGCCGCCGCCGAGGACCCGGCCCGGCTCGATGAGTCCCTTTTCGCCAGCAGTCCGGCCCGGGTACCCGGTCTTTATCAATTGCAGGCCAGGCTGACCCAGAGCCCGCCGGCCGGTTTGCGGGCGGTCAAGGGCCAGATCACCGGCCCCTTCACCCTGCTGACCGGGCTCAAGGACGAACAGCGCCAGGACGCCTGGTACGATCCCACCATCCACGAGATCGTAGTCAAGGGCCTGGCCCTGCGGGCGGCCTGGCAGGCGCGCTTTCTGGCCGCGGCCGGCAAGCCGGTACTGATCTTCCTGGACGAACCGGCCCTGGCCGGCCTCGGCTCCTCGGCCTACATCAGCGTCTCGCTCGAGGAAATCGGCCGCGATCTGGACGAAGTTCTCACCGCGGTCCGACAGGCGGGGGGGCTGGCCGGCATCCACGTCTGCGCCAATACCGACTGGGATTTTCTCCTCGAGCGCCGGCTGGACATTCTGAGCTTTGACGCTTACGGTTTTTTTGACCGCCTGATCGGCAGTAAAAAGGCCCTTTACGCCTTTCTCGACCGGGGCGGCATCCTGGCCTGGGGCCTGGTGCCCACCGCCGAACCGGAGGCCATCGCCCAGGAAACGGCTTCCTCCCTGGCCGCCCGCTGGCAGCAACAGGCGGAGCAGTTGGTCAACGGAGAGTGGGATCTGGCCCGGATCCTCCAGCAGAGCCTGATCACGCCAAGTTGCGGCACCGGCTCGCTGAACCCGGCCGAGGCCCGACGGGTCCTGGAACTGACCCGCGATCTGACCAGCCTGCTGCGCAAAAATTTTTAGTTTCTTGAGTTTAGAGCTGGCTGATATTTTTTTTACCCTGAAGGGCCCGGAAAACCGGAGGAGACGGCAAGCGGGCCGGAATGCCCGTTGACGCTTCCGGTCATCGAGGCTTTTCATGATTTACGGCCAGCTCTCCCGGCCCGAGGGCCTCTGCGCCGGCTGGCGGCCGGCCATGCTAAAAACAAGCAAACCCTGCGGGGGAGTATCTGAATGGAAGAAAGCAATCAAGTCATCGCCCAGCGGCGCCAGAAGGCCGCGGAACTGGCCCGGCAGGGCGTCAACCTTTATGCCAATGATTTCAAGCCCAGCCACCGGATCATCGACCTGCTGCCCGGCAATGACCGCGACCTCGAGGCACCTTTGGCCGGGGGCACCAAGTCGGTGGCCGGCCGGGTCATGGCCCTGCGCAAATTCGGCAAGGCCGCCTTTCTCCATGTGCAGGACGGCACCGGCAAGGTCCAGGTCCATATCAAACGCGACGAGGTGGGCGAGGAGGCTTTCGCTGTTTTCAAAAAAATCGATATCGGCGACATCGCCGCCTTCTCCGGCCCCCTGTTCCGCACCAAGACCGGCGAGGTCACCATTCAGGCCCTGGCCCTGCGCTTGCTGACCAAGTCCCTGCGCCCCCTGCCGGAAAAATTTCACGGCCTGACCGACATCGAAACCCGTTACCGCCAGCGCTACGTCGATTTGATGGTCAATCCGGAAGTCCGCGACACCTTCCGCAAACGGGTGGAGATCATCCACCTGATCCGGGACTTCTTGAGCAACCGGGGCTTCCTCGAGGTGGAAACCCCGATGATGCAGCCCATTGCCGGCGGGGCCACCGCCAAGCCCTTCAAAACCCACCATAACGCCCTGGGCATGGATCTTTACCTGCGGATCGCCCCCGAGCTTTATCTCAAAAGGCTGCTGGTCGGGGGATTTGAGCGGGTTTTTGAAATCAACCGCAACTTTCGCAACGAAGGCCTTTCCACCCGCCACAACCCCGAATTCACCATGCTCGAGTTCTACCAGGCCTACGCCACCCATGAGGATTTGATGGAGTTGACCGAGGAGATGATCTCCTGGGTGGCCGTTGAAGTCTGCGGCTCCATGCAGATCAGCTACCAGGGCCGGGAGGTGGATCTGGCTCCGCCCTGGCGGCGCTACACCATGGACGACGCCCTGCAGCAGATCGGCGGCCTGAGCCCGGAATTGCTGCAGGATTTCGCCGCCCTGAAAAAAATGGCCCTGGAGCGAGGCATCGAGTTGCAACCCCAGGCCGGCATCGGCAAGGTCAAGACCGAGCTTTTTGAACTGTTGGTGGAGGAAAAGCTGATTGATCCCACCTTCATTACCGCCTACCCCACCGAAGTTTCTCCCCTGGCCCGCAAAAATGAAGCCAACCCGGAGATTACCGACCGTTTCGAGCTGTTCATCACCGGCCGGGAAATGGCCAACGCCTTTTCCGAACTCAATGATCCCGACGACCAGCGGCGCCGCCTGGAAAAGCAGATTGCCGAACGGGGGGAGGACGAAGAGATTTTCCCCGTTCTCGATGAGGATTTCCTCCGGGCCCTGGAATACGGCATGCCGCCGGCGGCCGGCGAGGGCATCGGCATCGACCGCCTGACCATGCTGCTCACCGATTCGCCCTCGATCCGCGACGTGATTCTTTTCCCCCATCTGCGCCCGGAAAAAAAATGAGCTTTGAGTGGTTTATCAGCCGGCGCTATCTGAAGGCCAAGCGCCACAAAGGCTTTATCTCCCTGATCTCGCTGATCTCGGTGGCCGGGGTCACGGTCGGAGTGGCCGCCCTGATCGTGGTCCTGGCCGTGATGACCGGCTTCACCGCCGAGTTCCGCGATAAAATCCTGGGGATCAATTCCCATATCGTGGTCCAGCAGCCCGGGCTCGAAATGCTCGACTACCGCGACCCGGCCGCCCGGATAGCCGCCCTGTCCGGGGTAACCGGAGTCACCCCCTACATTTACGGCCAGGCCATGATCACCGGGGGGGTCGGGGGAACCGGCGCGATTATCCGCGGCATCGACCCCGCCACGGTCAACGAGGTCCTCAGGCTCAACGATTACCTGGAAAGCGGGGATTGGGGCGATCTGCGGCCGCCGCCGGAGAGTCGCCGGGCGCCGGGCATCATCCTCGGCAAGGATCTGGCCCAGCACCTGGGGGTGATCCCCGGCGACCGGGTCAAACTGCTTTCCGCTTCCGGTCCCCTGACCCCGATGGGGGTGTTGCCCCGAATCAAGACCACTCTGGTGGTGGGGATTTTCGCCTCGGGGATGTATGAATACGACTCTTCCCTGGCCTATCTCGATTTGGACACGGCCCGGGATTTCATGGACCTGAGTCCCCGGGCGGTACACGGCCTCGAGGTCCGGGTGGCTGACATCAACCGGGCCGACCGGATTGCCCTGGCCATAAACCAGGAACTGGGACCGGGCTACAGTGCCCGGGACTGGATGAGCATGAACCGCAATATCTTTTCCGCCCTGGCCCTGGAAAAGGCGGCCCTGTCGGTGATCATGACCCTGGTGGTGATGGTGGCCGCCTTCAACATCGTCAGCACCCTGATCATGGTGGTGATGGAAAAAACCCGGGATATCGCGATCCTCAAGGCCATGGGGGCCACCAACGCCAGCATCATGCGCATTTTCATCTACGAAGGCCTGGTCATCGGCGCCCTGGGCACCGGCCTGGGAGTGACTGTGGGCCTGACCTTGTGCGAAATCCTGAGCCGTTATCGCTTTATCGATCTGCCGGAGGTTTACCCGATCGCCACCCTGCCGGTCCAGGTGCTGCCCCTGGATGTGGCTTTGATCTCCGCCGCGGCGGTATTGATCACCTTCCTCGCCACCATTTATCCGTCCTGGCGGGCCGCCCGGGTAGATCCGGCCGTGGCCCTGCGCTACGAATAAAGCGACCCCAGGGGGCGGCCGAGCCGCAACTCAGGACCCAAGCGGCAATAATCGGCTTAGGCCTGGAAATTTCTAACCACCTGAAGTGAACGGATAATGACGACCCCGTTGGTTGAATTACAGAACATCGGCAAACGTTTCCCCGAGCCCCGGCCCCTGGAGATTTTACAGGGGCTGGACCTGGTCATCCTGCCCGGGGAAACCATTGCCGTGGTCGGCAGCTCAGGCAGCGGCAAGACCACCCTGCTCCATATCCTCGGCACCCTGGACCGGCCCACTTCGGGCCTGGTTCTTTACCAGGGGGAAAAGGTCTTCAGCCAGTCCCCCGAGCGACTGGCCGCTTTCCGCAACCGCAGCATCGGCTTCGTCTTCCAGTTTCATCATCTGCTGCCGGAGTTTTCCGCCCTGGAAAACGTCATGCTGCCCGGCTTAATCGCCGGCCTGACTCCCAGCGAAATCAACCGGCGGGCCGTCAGCCTGCTGGCCGACGTCGGCCTGGAGGCCCGCAGCGAACACCGGGTGGGCGAACTCTCCGGGGGGGAACAGCAAAGGGTGGCGATTGCCCGGGCCCTGATCATGGAGCCCGCCCTGCTGCTGGCCGACGAACCCACCGGCAACCTCGACCCCAGAACCGGTGAGACGGTCTTTGAACTGATCTGTCAGCTAAACGCCTCCCGCGGCCTGGCCATGGTCATGGTCACCCACAATTATCAACTGGCCGCCCGCATGAACCGGGTCCTCCGGCTGGAGAACGGACGCCTGCGGGAAATATCCGCCGATCAGCTCACCATGCCGAGCTGATGGCCCTTTAGCTTAACGGCGACCCGCCCGCTCCTCCGGGCTTCAGGAGAGAATTTTTTCCGGCGGACCGGTTCGGCCCCGGCGGTTGCAGGCCCGGCTCCGACTTGGCTCTTGACAGTACCGGCAATGCCTGCTAAGCATCCCAGATTCCGGTTCCGCTTCCAATCTCCGGGGGCCCCCGGCCCCTTATTAATCCCGACCCTGCCAGGTAGCCCATGACGCCGCAGAAAACTTCCGGCTGTTTGAATTCCTCCTCCCGCCGCTGGGCCTGCTTTTCTCCTGCCCCCGCGCCCGTCGCCCTGCTCCCGGCGCCGGCGCAAAGGCTGAACCGCGGGCTGCTTTTGCTCCTGTTCGCCCTGCTGCTCTTGGTGTTCCCGCCCTTGGCCGGCGGAGCGGCCGCTTCTGCTTCCCCGAGCGGGACCCTGTTTCTGCCCCTGCAGGTTCTGGCCCCCGACGACCGAGACCAATTGACCGCCCTGGCCGACAACGCCCTGGCGGAACTCCAGGCCACCCACGGAATCGTCACCCTTTCCCGGAACCAGGTCGGCGACCTGCTGGCCGACCCAACCGCCTGGCCGCCGCCGCCGGCGGAACTGGCCGCTCTGCCGGTCCCGGCCGCCACCCGTTACGTGGTCGCCGCTCGTTTGACCCGACTGGGGGAACAGTTCAGTATCGATGCCACGGTTTTCGACCTGGCCGACCAGGCCGCGCCGCGCCATTTTTCCGAGCAGGCCCAAAACGCCGGCCGGTTGCCTTTGGCCCTGGCCCGGCTGGGTGACGATATTATGACTTACACCGAACCGGCCCGGTTGATCAGCGCCATCCACATCGAAGGCAATGACAAAACCGGGGCCGGCGCCATTCTCCGCCGGGTTTCCAGCCGGGCCGGAGACCGCCTGGATCCCGAGCGCCTGCGGGAAGATCTGCGGGCGATTTTCGCCATGGGTTTCTTCGATGATGTCCAGATCCGGACCGACGAGGGGCCCGAGGGCACCCGGGTTACCTTCGTGGTCAGCGAAAAGGCGGTTATCAGCCAGGTCATTATCAGCGGCAACCGGCGCCTCAACGAAAAAGAGATCCGCGAAAGCATCGGCGTGGTTCCCAACACCATCATCAACACCCGCCTGGTCCATCAGGCCGCCGATGGTATCCGCCAGCTCTACAAGGAAAAAGGCTATCACGATACCCAGGTAACCACCGAAATACTCGAAACCACCGGCAACATGGTCAACGTTCGCTTCGAGATTGAGGAGGGCCCGCGGGTTTATATCCGGGAGATCAGTTTTACCGGCAACGAAACCTTTCGGCCCCGGCCGATCCGTAAGGTCATGAATACCCGAACCAAGGGGATTTTCTCCTGGTTTACCCGTTCCGGGCGCCTGCAGCCGGATATCCTCGACCAGGACCGGGCCCGGATCGCCGCTTTTTATCATAACCAGGGCTTCATCGACGCCAGGGTCGGCGAGCCGGAAATTCACCAGGACGGCAACCGCCTGGCCATCACTTTCCATATCGAGGAAGGCGAGCGCTACCAGGTAGGTGAGATCGCCCTGGCCGGGGAACTTCTCGCCCCGGAAGAAGAACTGCTGGCCTTGATCCAGCTGCGCCAGGAGACCTGGTTCAGCCGGGATATCATGCGGCAGGACATGATGCGCCTCACCGACCGCTATGCCAGTGAGGGCTATGCCTTTACCGACGTGGATCCGATGATCAGCCGGGATGACGAAAATCGCCGGATGGATGTCGTTTTCCATCTGGAAAAGAACATGCTGGTCCATATCAACCGGATCATCATCCGGGGCAACACCAGAACCCGGGACAACGTCATTCGCCGGGAGGTCAAGGTGCGGGAAGGCGACATTTTCGATACCGGGGCGATCCGCAAGAGCATGGAAAATCTCCAGCGACTCAATTTTTTCGAGGAGGTCAACATCAATCCCGAGCCCGCCCTGCTCCGGGACGATCTGATGGATGTCCAAATCGAGGTCAAGGAACAACCCACCGGCACCTTCAGTATCGGAGCGGGTTACAGTTCCATGGACAAACTGATGTTCATGGGGCAGATCAGCCAGGACAACTTCATGGGCCGAGGCCAGCGCCTGGCCTTCCAGACCGATTTCAGCTCCAATGCCACCCATTACAACCTGAGCTTCACCGATCCCCGCCTCGACGACTCCAAGCTGCTTTTCGGCTTCGATCTCTACAACTGGAAACGGGAGTACATCGACTACACCAAGGAGTCCACCGGCGGGGCCCTGCGCTTCGGCTACCCGATCTGGGAGAAATGGCAGGCCTACTGGGGTTACGGCTACGAGACCAACACCCTGACCGACGTGTTGCCCACCGCCTCGCGCTGGATCATCGACTCCATGGATCTCAAGGCCAACAGCTACGTTCGCCTGGGCCTGATCCGGGATACCCGCAACAACCGGATGGATCCGACCCGCGGATCGATCCAGGACATCGGCATCAAGCACGCCGGCGGCTGGCTCGGCGGCGATACCGCCTTCACCCGGGTGGAGGGCGCCACTACCTGGTTCTTCCCCTGGGACCGGATTCCCGTTCTCAAGGCGAGCAACAACCCCTGGCTCAACGATACCACCTTCCGGCTCAAGGGCTCCATGGGCTATATCCGGGAAAACGAAGACGGTCGCCTGCCGATTTATGAAAAGTTTTTTCTCGGCGGCCTGCGCACCATGCGCGGCTTTGAAACCGCCACCATCAGCCCCCGCGATCCGGCTCCGGACAACAACGACCGGATCGGCGGCGAAAGAATGTGGTACATGAACAGCGAATGGATTTTCCCCATTGTCCGCGATATCAATCTCAAGGGCCTGATCTTTTTCGACGCCGGGAATGTCTATACCAGGGATGAAAGCTGGGACCCGAGCGATCTCAAATCCAGCGTCGGTTTCGGTTTCCGCTGGCTCTCGCCCATGGGCCCACTGCGCCTGGAATGGGGCTACAACCTCGACCCCGAACCGGATGAACGTCGCACGGTCTGGGATTTCAGCATCGGTGGGGTTTTTTAGGTTCAAGGGCCGGCGTTCGAGGACCAGACTTATCATGTCCGCCGCCGGTCACCAACCCTTGCCTTCTGCATCCTGCCCTTGAATCTTGTCCTTTGAAATTGAAGCTTTCCCATGAATCATATTCTTGACGCCCTTGGGCGCAGCTCCACGCCGCTTGACCTCTACGGGCTGCGGGGCGGAGCAGCCGCCTGGTTTGCCGGCTTGGCCGGCGGCCTGGGCAGACCCCTGCTCTGTCTCTGCCCCAGCCCCGAAGAGGCGCGCCTGCTGGCCGAAGATCTGGGCCTGTTCTCCACCCTGCCGGTGATTTTCTATCCCGATGCGGAGGTGCCCCCCTACGCCCCCCTGCGGACCGATCCCGGGGTGGCCGCGGCCCAGACCGCCGCCCTCTACCAGGCCCTGAGCGCCACGGGGCCCTTTGTTTTTGTGGCCTGCGCCGTTTCCCTGCTCGGCAAAACCCAGCCCGGCCAGGAACTGAACGGGCTGGCCGAGCTGCTGATCAGCGGCGAGGAGAGCGATCCCCGCCAGCTCCTCGAACGATTGGCGGCCGGAGGCTATGAACAGGCGGCCCTGGTCCAGGAAGTGGGGGAATACAGTGTCCGTGGCGGAATTATCGATATTTTCGCCCCGGGCCGGGAGTATCCCCTCCGCCTTGATTTTTTCGGCGACACCGTTGAATCCATCCGCCATTTCGATCCGGTCAGCCAGCGTTCCATCGAAGAGCTGGCGGAAGTTATCATCCTGCCGGTGGGGGACACCCTCTACCCCGCGGCCGATTCGCCCGCCCACCGGGCCATGCTCGGCCGCTTCCGGCGCTTGACCGACGAACGGGGCTGGGACCGAGCTGAAAGCGCCCGCCTCCTTGACTGCCTGCAGACCCGCCGGCCTTTTGCCGGCGATCGCTTTTTTCTGCCGCTCTTCCAACCCGCGGCGGTCTCCCCTTTAAGTTATCTGCCCGCCGCCACCCTGATCCTGGCCCTGGACTATCCCCGCCTCCGGCAAGGCTTGAGCCTGCACGACGAAAGGGTGCGGGCCAACTTCCAGGAACTGGAGGCCGCCGCCAAGCCGGCTTTGGCCCCGGCGGAGCTTTTTTTGTCCGCCGCCGAACTGCTGGAGCAACTGGCCGCGCGGCCGGGGGCCCGGCTCCTACCCTTGGGGGGAACTGACCCCGACAACCGCCGCAGTTTCACGGTCAGCGCCGGCAACCATGTCCTGCTCAAGCAGGAACTTGATCTGGCTCGCCCCAGCCAAGGGCTGCTCGCCCCCCTGGCCCGGCGGATCCAACAGTGGCAGACCCGGGGCGAACAGGTTTTTCTGGCCTGCCGCTCCCCCCGCCATGCCGCCCAGATGGAAGAAATGCTGAACGCGCACGGGGTTGCCTGCCGCCGCCAAACCGAATCCGGGCCCCCGCCAGGCATGGTTGACCGGCAAGCTCTCTCCTCGGCCGCCAGCCGGGAATTGATTCTGGCCCCTCAACCGCTGAGCAGCGGCTTCGACCTGGTCGAGGAAAAACTGCACTGGCTTTCCGAGGCCGAGCTTTTCGGCGAGCGCCGGCTGGGCGCGGCCAAAACCCGGCGGCGGGCCCCGGCGGAAAAAATTTCCCATTTCGATGAAATCAACCCCGGCGATCTGGTGGTCCATCGCCGGCACGGAATCGGGATCTACCAGGGCCTGACCCCCATCGAGCTGGGGGGAATCACCAATGACTATCTGGAAATCCGCTACCGGGGCGAGGACAAGCTCTTCATTCCGGTGGACCAGATCAACAGCGTCGGCAAGTACAAGGGGGTGGCGGAGCAGGAGCCCAACCTGGACAAGCTGGGCGACAAGACCTGGCTGGCCACCCGCAACCGGATCAAAAAAGCGGTCTGGCAAGTGGCCCGGGACCTGCTCAACCTCTACGCCAAGCGCCAGCTCGCCGCCGGCACCACCTTTTCCGCCCCCGGCGAAATGTATCACGAACTGGAGGAGTCCTTCCCCTTTGACGAAACGCCCGGGCAGCTCCAGGCCATCAACGAGGTCATGGACGATCTCTGTTCCGACCGGCCCATGGATCGGCTGGTCTGCGGCGATGTCGGCTACGGCAAGACCGAGGTCGCCGTCCGGGCGGCCTTCAAGGTGGTGGAGGATGGGGCCCAGGTGGCTCTACTGGTGCCGACCACGGTTTTGGCCGAACAGCATGCCGCCACCTTCCGCGAACGGTTGGCCGGTTTTCCTTTGCGGGTGGAGAGCCTCAACCGATTCCGGAGCCTGGCCGAACAGAAAAAAATCGTCGCTCAACTGGCCGCCGGTCAGGTGGATATTGTCATCGGCACCCATCGCCTCCTTTCCGCCGACGTCAAATTCAAGAAACTGGGCCTATTGATCATCGACGAGGAACACCGTTTCGGGGTCGGCCACAAGGAACGCCTGAAAAGGCTGCGAGCCGGAGTCGATGTCCTGACCCTGACCGCTACGCCCATTCCCCGCACCCTGCAGCTTTCCCTGCTCGGGGTCCGCGATCTGTCGGTGATCAGCTCACCGCCCAGCCTGCGGCGCACGGTGAAAACCTTCATCGCCCGCCACGACGATCTGGTAATCCGGGAAGCAATTCACCGGGAACTGGGCCGGGACGGCCAGGTGTTCGTGGTCCACAACCGGGTCCAGAACATTCACGAGGTGGCGGCCAAAGTCCAGCAGCTGGTCCCGGAAGCCCGGGTGGCGGTGGCCCACGGCCAGATGCCGGGCAAGCAGCTCGAGGAGATCATGGTCCGCTTTGTCCGCCGGGAAATCAATGTTCTGGTCTGTACCACGATCATCGAGTCCGGTCTCGATATTCCCAGCGCCAACACCATCATCATCACCCGGGCCGACCGCCTGGGCCTGGCTGAAATTTACCAGCTGCGGGGCCGGGTGGGCCGGAGCAGCGAGCAGGCCTACGCCTACCTGCTGGTCCCGGCCCTGGACGATCTGGCCGGCGAGGCCCGCCGCCGGCTTCAGGCCCTGATGGACTACAACGAACTGGGCGGGGGCTTCAAGCTGGCCCTGAGCGACCTCCAGATCCGGGGGGGCGGCAATATCCTGGGCGAATCACAGAGCGGCAACATCGCCGCGGTGGGCTATGACATGTATCTCGAACTGCTGCAAAAAACGGTGCTGGACCTCAAGCGGCGGGCCCGGCAACCGGATGCCGCCGGCGGCGATGCCCCTCCGGAGGAAACTATGGTCGAAGAGGAGATCGAGCCGGAAATCAAACTGGCCATCGCCGCCCATATTCCGGCCGATTATATCGAGGATGTCAACCAGCGTTACCTGGCCTACCGTAAAATTACGGCCGCCGCCGATGATCCCGCCCTGGCCGATATCCAGGACGAATTCGCCGACCGTTTTGGCCCCCTGCCCCCGGAAACCGCCAATCTTTTCGAGATCATCTCCCTGAAAAACCGGCTGGCCAAGCTGGGCATCAGCAAGCTCGAACAGGGTCCGGCGGCCCTGGTTTTCAGCTTCCACCCCAGCACCCCGGTCCCCCCCGAACGCATCCTGGCCCTGGTCAACCAGCGCCGCAAAGGGTTGCGCTTTACTCCCCAGGCTCGATTGATCAGCCCTCTGCCGCCCAAGCCCTCCATCGCCACCCTCTTCAACGAAATCAAAAAGTTGTTGCGCGCACTCATGGGGGATGATATTCCTCAATGATGTTCGCTATCTTGGGTAATTTGAAAAAATTGTGCCGGGCTGAAATTGCCGCCCCGGGTCTGGCGCTGCTGCTGGCGGCAATCTTCTGGGCCCCCCAGGCGCTGTCAGCCCGGGTGGTCGACCGGGTGGTGGCCGAGGTCAACGGCGAAGTGATCACTTGGTCGGAACTGGAGCAGGAGGTGGCCCCGGCCCGGGAGCAGATTCTCAAGCAGGTGCCGGCCGCGGAGCATGAAAACGTCCTGGCCGAAGCCCGGCGCCAGATTCTGGCCGGCCTGGTCGACCGGCTGCTGGTGGAACAACACGCGGCCAAACGGGGGATCGTGGTCGGTGAGCGGCAGGTGGACGAGGCTCTGGCCCAAATCCTGGCCGATAACCGAATCAGCGAAGAGGAGCTGATCCGCGACCTGCGCCGCAACCAAACCACCCTGGCCAATTATCGCCGAGACTTACGTTCCCAAATCCTGCAGTCACGCCTGCTCAATCTGGAAGTCCGGGAACGGGTGGTCATCCCCGAAAGCCGGATTCGAGAATACTACCTGGAAAACTTCGCCGGCCGGCAGGAAGAGGCCGCCTATCATATTCTGCAAATGGGCTTTGTCTGGAGAGCTGAAGATGCCGAAGCCCGCCGGGAGGCCCGGCGCCGAGCCGAGCAGGCCCGGGAGGAAGTGCTGGCCGGGGGAGATTTCCGGTCCGTGGCCCGGCGCCATTCCGACCTGCCATCCGGCGCCGACGGGGGCGATCTGGGGGTCTTTCAGCTGGATGAGTTGGCGGGAGTAATGCGGGAACATATTCCCCGCCTGGCCCCCGGCGAACTTTCCCCCCTGCTGGAAACTCCGGCGGGCTACCAGTTTTTTCAACTTCTTTCCGACCGCGGCGATCAGCGGGCGCAAATGACTTACGAGGAGGCCAGGGACGAGATCAGGGAACTGCTTTATCGCCAGGCCCTGGAAAGTCAGTTCACCAGATGGGTGGGCAACCTGCGGGAAGACGCCTACATCAGGATCATGCTGTGAGGAGGCTCGTGCGGTCATGAAAAATTTTCCGAGTGACGCCCGATGAGCCCCGGCAATCGGGAACCAAATTCAGCCGGCCCGGATCATGCGCCGGCCGCCACAACCGGGAGCGGCGAAGGAAAAAGCAGTGTTCTGGGCGAGCAACTCCGCCAGGCCCGGAACGCCAAGGGACTTTCCCTGGCCGAAGCCGCGGCGGCTACCCGCATTCACGCCGCCACCCTCGAAGCCCTCGAGAACAACAATAGTCAAGCTCTGCCCGCCCCGGTTTTTTCCCGCGGTTTCGTCAGAATCTATGCCGCCTATCTCGGGCTTGACCCCGAAGAAGCCCTGCGCCTCCATATCCAGGAACAGAAACTGCCGACGGCGGCCACCACCGAGAAAATCCACATCGACGAGGTTCTTACCGCCCAAAGCATGGCCGCCCCCCCCCGGCGCCTGACCGGCAACCATGTCTTTATCCTGCTGGTTTTGGTCGTGGCGCTTTTTTTGGCCTACTGGGCCTATAGCAACTATCTGCGTCCCCAAGCTCCGGGCCCCCTTTTACCGCTGCCAAATCCCCCTGGTGAAGCCGTCCCGGAAAGCCCTCCGCCACCTCCGGCAACGGAGCAGCCCGCCCTGGATGCAAATCCGGCAGCCGGTGAAGAGACCGGCGATACCCCGGAAACCGGCCCCGCTCCTGAACCGGCAGCCGAGCCCGCTTCATCCGCCGCCACCGGCCCGGCAGCCGCCGCGGCGAGCAGCGTTAACATTCCGGACCGGGCTGCGGCCCCAACTCCCGTCCACGTCCTGGTGGCGCATTTCGTCGAAGAGACCTGGGGCCGCGTCAATCTGGATGACGCTCCTCCCCGGGAAATCTCCTTGCTGCCCGGAGACGCCCGCACCTGGAAGGCTGGCCGGCAGATCGCCCTGCGCATCGGCAACGCCGGCGGAGCCAGCCTTTTTTACAATGGCGAGCCTCTGCCGCCCCTGGGCTTTAGCGGCGAGATCGTCGATCTCCGCTTCCCCTGAGTCCGGCAGACACCCAGAGAGCGTCGGGGTCAGCATTAGATGCATCTTAAAGAGACAAGCGCCGTGGTCCTGGCGGTAAAGAGTCACGGCGAGATCGACAAGATCGCCACTTTCTACGGCCGGGAAACAGGCAAACTGACCGGCATCGCCAAGGGGGCCCAGCGCAGCCGCATCCGTTTCGTCAACAAGCTCGAACTTTTTTCCCTGCTGGAAATCAGTTACGAAGAAAGCCGGAGCAGCGGACTGGTGCGGATCGACCAGGCTGAATTGCTGCGCCCCTTTTCCTGCATCCGCCAGGATTACGCGCGCTATGCCGCCGCCTGCCTGGTAGGAGAACTGGTCCGGCAATGGACCCGGGAGGCCGATGCCGATCCTGAAATTTTTCCCCTGCTGGTCTGGGTTCTGACCGCCATCGACGCAGCGCCCGCCGCCGCCGAAAAGCTCAACCCCCTGGTGATCTTCTTTGAAATCAAGCTGCTGGGTCTGCTGGGCTACCGGCCCAACCTCGCCGGCTGCCTGCGCTGCGGCTCCCTGGACCAGGCTGAGCGGCCCTACCATTTCAGTCTGGCCGACAGCGGCCTGCTCTGCCGGACCTGCAACCGGGCAAGCCGCCGCCACAGCCTGATCCCCATGTCTTTAGCCACCGCCAGGCTGCTGGCCAAGGCCCAGGACCTGGCCATTACCAAACTAAGCCGCCTGAAACTGCCCCCGGAGAACGCCCTGGAGGCCCTTAATTTCCTCAATCATTACAGCCGCCAGCTGCTCCAGCGAGAGGTCCACTCCCGGGAGTGCCTGCAGACCATTCTGCCTCAATCCTAGCGAATCTTCTTCAGCAGCCAGGCCATATTGCGGCCCAGATCGGCCATGGTTTTCATGCCTTCAGGATCATTCTTGACCTCGCCCGGATCCTTGCCGATCCCCATGTTCCAGTAGGAGGAACCGACCACGATCATCTGGCCGATCAGGAAGAAGGCGTTAAGGGAACTGAAAACATGGTAGGCCCCGGCCCGGCGCACCGCCACTACTCCGGCACCGGCCTTGCGTTTGAACATGTCGTTGTTGGCTCGGGACACCATGCCGCAGCGTTCGATCAGAGCCTTCATCGAGGCCGAAACATCGGCGAAATAGGTCGGGGAGCCGAGAATAATCCCGTCGGCCTCTTCCATCTTGGCGATACAGTCATTGATGATGTCCTTCTCCACCGCGCAACGCCGGTCTTTTTTCTTGAAGCACTGGTAGCAGGCGATACAGCCGCTCACCGGCTGGCCGGCCAACTCCACCAGCTCGGTTTCTAAGCCCGCCGCCTGCAGCTCGGCCAGGGCGGCGTTAAGCAGGGTGGTTGTGTTTCCTTCCTTGCGGGCGCTGCCGCTGAATGCCACGACTTTCATGCTCTTCCTCCTTGGTTATTTGCTCTGCTGGTCAGGAGCGAATCAGGGCCGGGTCTTCGCTGGGGCGGGGAGCCGCCGGCCCGATAAAAAAATTTCTCCGGCCAGCCTGCTGCCCGGGCCGGTCGGAGAGGGCTATACTTTTACCCCCCAGATCTCCTCTGCATACTCCCGGATGGTTCGGTCGGTGGAAAATTTGCCCATCCGGGCCACGTTGAGAATCGACTTGCGGGCCCAAAGCTCCTTGTTGCGAAACGCCCGGCCCACCTCATCCTGGCAGCGGACATAATCCTCCAGGTCCTGCAGGTAGAGATAAGGGTCGTCGGGGTCTAGCAGCGCCTGGACCACGGGCTGGAAAATAGCGGTATCCCCGCGGCTGAAATCACCGGCGGCAATGGCGTCCACCGCCTGCCGAACCTCAGGATTCTGCCGATAGACCGCCTCCGGCGTCCGCCGCGGGTCGCGGCGGATCTCCTCGACCTCCTCGGCGGTAAGGCCGAAGATGAACATGTTTTCCCGGCCGACCTCCTCGCAAATTTCTATATTGGCTCCATCCATGGTACCAATGGTCAAAGCCCCGTTCAAAGCCAGTTTCATGTTGCCGGTCCCCGAAGCTTCAGTGCCGGCGGTGGAAATCTGCTCGGAAAGATCGGCGGCGGGAATAATTTTTTCGGCCAGGGAAACCCCGTAGTTGGGGATGAAAACCACCTTGAGGCGCTCCCCGATGCGAGGATCGCGGTTGATGGTATCAGCCACCGAGTTGATCAGCTTGATGATCAACTTGGCCTGGGCATATGATGGGGCTGCCTTGCCGGCAAAGATTACCGTGCGGGCCGGGGCCTTGCCGGCCCCATCGCTGATGAGCCGATGATACAGCACGATGACATGGAGCAGGTTGAGCAACTGGCGCTTGTATTCATGAATCCTCTTGATCTGGACATCAAAAAGTGAATCCGGGTCCACCTTGATGCCGCATTCGGTCCGAATCAGGGCGGCCAGGCGCTTTTTATTGTTCTTCTTGCAGGCCAGCCAGCGCCGCTGAAAGGAGCGCTGCTCGGCCAGGGGCTCCAGCCCGCGCAGGGCATAAAGGTCGGTATGCCAGTCAACCCCGATATTTTCACTGATCAAAGAGGCCAAACCGGGATTGCTCTTAAGCAGCCAACGACGCTGGGTGATGCCGTTGGTCTTGTTGTTGAAGCGTTCAGGGTAAATATCGTAAAAATCCTTGAAGATCCGGGTTTTTTGCAGATGGGTATGCAGTTCGGCCACCCCGTTGATCGAGTGACTGCCGACAATGGCCAGATAGGCCATCCGGACTTTTTTGACCGACCCCTCTTCGATCAACGACATCCGGCGCAGGCGCTCCATGTCCCCGGGATAGCGCTGCTCCAACTCGGCCAGGAAACGGCGGTTGATTTCATAAACGATTTCCAGGTGGCGGGGTAATACCCGGTGAAAAAGCTCGACCGACCACGTTTCCAGGGCCTCGGGCATCAAGGTGTGATTGGTGTAGCCAAAGGTCTGGACGCAAATTTGCCAGGCTTCTTCCCAGCCCAGTCCCTCTTCGTCCAGCAAGAGCCGCATCATTTCGGGGATGGCTATGGCGGGATGGGTGTCGTTTAGCTGGACGGCGACTTCAGCGGTAAAATCGCTGAAATCCTTGTGCTTTTTTTTGTAGCGGCGGAAAATGTCCTGAAATGTGGCGGCGACGAAGAAATACTGCTGCTTGAAGCGCAACTCCTGGCCCTCGCGGATATCGTCGGAAGGATATAGAACCTTGGAGATGGTTTCCGATTCCACCACGCCCTGGACTGCCTGGATATAATCGCCGCGGTGGAAGGAGGCCAGGTCCAGGTCGCGGGAGGCCTTGGCGCTCCAGAGCCGCATGTTGATGGCCGAATCGTTGTGAAAGCCCGGCACCAGGATATCATTGGCCATGGCCATTACTTCGTCGGTGTCCACCCACTCGTGGCGGAGCCGTCCCTGCTTGTCATGGTAACGGTAAACCCGGCCGTGGAACCTCACCGAGTACAGGTTCCAGGGACGGTCAAATTCCCACGGCGTGCCGTAGCGCAGCCAGTTGTCGGGATGTTCCACCTGAAAGCCATCGAGCAGGCGCTGGTAAAAAAGGCCATATTCGTAGCGAATGCCGTATCCGTAGCCGGGAATACCCAGAGTCGCCATGGAATCAAGGAAACAGGCGGCCAAGCGGCCCAAGCCGCCGTTGCCCAGGGCGGCGTCTTCTTCCTCCTCGCGGATTTCCTCCAGGTCATAACCCATTTCCTTGAGCGCTTCGGTCACCTCGTCGTAAAAACCCAGGTTGATCAGGCTGTTGCCCAGGGAGCGGCCGATCAGAAATTCCAGGGACAGATAATAGACCCGCTTGCGATGTTTGTCGTAAAATTCCTTCTGGGTCTTGATCCAGCGCTCGATCAGGAAATCCCGCACCGTGTAGGCCAGGGCCTTGTAGATCTCACGGTTGCCGGCCCGCAGGGGATCCCGCCCCAGGAAGCTCAGCAGGTGATGATTAATGGTGTTGGTCAGATCCTCCCCGCTCCTCATTTTCCCCTCCAGGGTACAGTAGGGGCCGGCTGGAGCGGCGGCCGCCGGCGGGCAGGTCTCGCGGTCTTTGTCAGACATCTTTATCCTCATGCCAAGAGCAGGTCCAAGGGGCAAGGCTCAAGGGGCGGAGTGCCGCCTTGGCGGATCTTGAGCCAGGTACTCCTGCAAGGTAACGTGCCCGGGACAGCCGGGTCAATTTATTTATGGCCGATATTGCCGCACCCAGGCCAGGGCTTGCTCCCGGTTGGTCACGATTCCTTCGACCCGCGCCTGCTCCAAATCGGCAAGAATCCGCTTGAAGATCGGGCCGGGGGTCAAGCCGCAGCTTTTTTGCAGATCATGCCCGTTGAGCAATGGCGGCTGCTGGAGTACCGGGGTGATCCTTTCCCGGGCCACGGTCATGATCTCGACATAAAGATCCGCCAGGTTCTGTTCCATATCGGGAGGCTTGCCCGGACCCCGGCCGGCCAGACTGTCGGCCATGGCCAGCAGAAAAAGAGCGGGCAAATCATCACCCACGGCTCGAACCAGGCGCAGGCAGGCCCGGGGACTGATGCCGGTTTTCAGGCGGGAGTTGCTCAGGTGGAAGGGCCACATGTGGTGGGCCACCAGAAGCTGCAGCAGGCGCGTCCGTTCCCGGCTGAAACGCAGACGCCAGGCGATGCCCCGGCTCAGGTCGGCCCCGATCCGGTCATGGTTGTAAAAGGTGATCCGTTGTTCCTGGCGCCGATGGACGGCCGGTTTGCCCAAATCGTGGAGCAGGGCCGCCCAGCGGAGGGCCTGGCCCCGGTCGGGATGAGCGGGATCATGGAGGTAAGCGGACAGCTCGCGGTGAAAATGGGGGAAAAAGCGGGCCGGGGCGGCCAGTACTTCGGCGAGCTGAGCCAGGGCTTCAATCCCATGGCCGCTGACATCGAGATGATGACTGCTCGGCTGTTCAAGGCCCGCCCCGGCGGCCATCTCGGGCAAAACCTGGTACAAGAGGCCGGCGGCCGCCATGGCCGCCACGGCCCCGGCTCCGCCTGGCGCCGCGAGAATCGCATCCATTTCATAGCGGACCCGTTCGGCCGCCACCCTGCGAATTGCCGGCAGATCCTGCCGGAGCAGGGCTTCCGTCGCCGACTCCAGGCGCATGCCGAGAGCGGCCTGAAAGCGGTAGGCCCGCAGGAGGCGCAGCGGGTCGGCGATAAAAACCCGGGGATTTACGGCCCGGATAAGTCCCGACCGCAAGTCTTTGCCGCCGCCCCAGGGGTCAAGCAAGCGCCCCTGGGGCAGGCCCGGCTCCTGACCCGCCGTCGGCAGCCAAAGATCCGCCCCGGGCGGATTAAGCCGCAGAGCCATGGCGTTGATCGTAAAATCACGCCGGCCCAGATCCTCCTCGATGGTGTCGGACTGCTCGCGAAAAGCGGCGAAATCGAGATCCCAACCCCGCCAGACCACCCGGGCGACATCGTGCTCGGGATCAAGCAGTACGAAAGTTGCGTCAAGTTCCCGGGCCAGGTTGCGAGCCAAAGCCACGGCGCCGGCCGGCAGGGTGAAGTCGAGATCCTTAATCAGAGCGGAGAAGGCCGGTCCTCCTGCCAACGCTCCCGGCAGCCGACTCCCGCCGGCGGCAAGCCATTCCCGGATGGCGCCGCCGGCAAGATAGAGAGGAGGGTCGCCAGCCCCGGCCAGCACCTTCTGCAAGGCAGCCAGCAGGGCGGAACAATCACTCTCCTGGAGCATCCGGCAACCTTGCCGCGATGGCGGCCAGGGTGGTTTCCAGACGGCAGTGGACATCATGACGGTGGATACTTTCCAGACCGACGGTGTTGATCACTACCCGGCTGGCCGGCGGCAACAGGGGACCGAGAATGGTCGCCGCCGCCCGGGCCGTCTCCCTTACCGAGTCCTCGGCAAACTGGGGATGGGCGTGGGAGGCATAAACCAATTCCGCTTCATCGGGCCGCTTGAGCAGGTCCTGGCTTAGATGGAGAGCCGAGGCCAGACAGGCCAGCAGGTTTTCCTGGTTAAGCTCCCCCGGTCCGACCGGGTCGTCGTGTTCGACGAATATACCCAGAGTGGTATGGGAGCGCTGGGAATGGGTGGGCAAGGGAAAGCAGGGTCCCTCCCGCTGGGCCTCCGGCCTGGCAGCCACCGCGGGAGCCAGCAGCAGTTGATTGTAAGCCTGGGTGCAGGGGCAGGCGGTAATGTGATGGACTCCCACCACCAAGCCCACCCGCCAGCGCCAGGCGGCGCCGGAGTTTTCCGCCTCCACTTCGACCCGCAGATCAAGGGCATCAAGGGAATTACGCCCGCTGATCAAGGTGCGACTCGGCCGGGGCAGCTGGCCGGCCAGGGCAATCCGGCCACGCCGGGATTCCTGGCCCGGGACCGCCAACCGGGCCAACGCCAGAGCGTAACTGCGCAAATCAATAAAATCCCGGTCATCCAAGGCACTGATCGCCTCTTCCAAACGCGACATATGAATGCCCCGCCGGTCGGCGGCCAGTTCAACCTCCAGCCGCAAATCAAAGGGCAGCCTTCCCTGGGGCAACCTGACCCAAGCGGTCTTGGCACTGATCCCCACGGCATCGAGGGGAAAGGGAAAGGCCGGGCACTGGCCGGGGACATCCAGGCAGTTTTGCAGCACTTCCCGGTGCCGCTTGTGAGAAAAAAAACCGCCCGCCTCCTCCTCGGTCACGGGATCAGCCGGCCGGGCAAAATCTCCTTGGTTTAAGCTCATTTCCTATCCTTACAATAAAGAGCGTAGCGCTTCGAGATCCTTGAGATCGATTTCATCCTTGGCCTTGGCCTTGGGATAAAGGGCGCTGAGCAGTTTTTCATCTTCCAGCAGTTCGAGGAAACGGGCATGGGCCCCGGCAAAACCGGGAGGGGCCAGACCCTGGGTCTGCAAACCGGCCACTGCCCGGGCAAACAACTCCGGGGCCCGGGAATAAACGGCGTAAAAGAGCCGGTCCCGCACCAACCGGGGCTTCTGTTCATAGGGGGGGGCCTCCTTGCGCAGCGCCGCCATCAGCTGCCCCAACGTGCACTGGGGCAACAGGGCCAGCAGCTTGGGTGTGTCATAAATGTCGGCCGCCTCCAGTAACTGCTCGATCATGGCCGGGGTAAGCTCCCGCAAGGCTTCGCTGACCCGGCTCTTGATCTCCGGCTCCTCGCTTTCCAGTAGCAGGCGGACATAGGGAGTGATTTCAGCGGAGGTCAAGACCCCTTTGCGCAGGGCCTGGGTTAGCCATTCCACTTGCATTTCCGGGCTGCGGGCCACAAAGGGCATGTAGCGCTCCAGCCATTTTTTCCCGCCTTTTCCTGACATTGCCTGACCATCCGCTCCGGCCACGCCGGGCCGGGATTTGTTGGGGCTGATAAACGGGCGGGGCCGCATCGGCCGGCCCTCTGGACCAGCTTGAACCTTACCCTTTTTCCGGGGATTAACAACTGGTTTTTTGCCCGCCTTAGCGGCTAATAACCGGTAATTACAAGGTAAAAAAGGATTTTCCATTGACCATAACACATTTCTTGGCTATCCTCTTTTACAGTAACTGATTTACCATCAGCCCCTTGCCCAGAGAGGACGCGCCTCCATGCCTGCCCAGGACAAAAGAGTCATTTCCCCGCGCAAGACGTTGCGGCCGGTTTTGCTTATTATGTTGATCCTGGCGGTTCTACTGGGTTTTGCCATCTGGAAGCTCGCCCTGGCCCCACAAGAACCGGCGGTCTCCTACCCTCCCCCGCCGCTGACCCAACCCGCCCCCCCGGCTGCCCCCGACCCCGCTCTGCCGTCCGAGCCCTTTTTGCCGCCGGGGGACCCCGCCCTCTCGGCCGGCCCGGAGCCGGAGCCGGAGGATCAATGCACCCTGGTCAGCGGGCAAATCGGCGATTTTTTCGCCCACCTTGAGCAACAGGACTATATCCGCGCCAGGGAAATTGACGCCGCCCAGGCTTATTTCGGCGCCCTGGGCGACCGGCTCCTGGCCGATCCGCCGGTGGTGAGCGGAGAGACCGACAGCCTTTTCGCCATCCTCAACAATACCGCCCATTTTTATCGGGTCTTGCAGAAGGACGACCTTTTGCTGCTTAAGGATGTGCTGATCAACGAGCGGGAAGAACTGGAAGTCACCCTGGATCTTTTTTACCGCTGGTCTCTGATTTCAGCCGACTGTCCGGCCGGCGACGTCGCCATCAACCTGCCGTTGCCGGCGCTCTACGAATATGCCGGCTTCTTCCTCAACACCTTGGGCGGCCGATCCTATCTATTCCGGCGCGAAGCCCGGGTACGGCTGCTGGCCCAGTATTACTCAGTTCTGATACTCGACCGGGCCAACGCCGCCCAGCTCAACCGGCACGGTCTTGACATCCGCCCCACCATTGCCAGCCTGCTGGCCGAAATGCCGGCTGTTGAATCGTTGCAGTGGCGGGAAGAATACCTGGCCACCCTCCTTGTCCTCCAGGACAGATACCAGCGGGAGTACGGCAACTGAGCCTTAGGACCGCGCTCCCGGCTCCTTGAGGCAAAGACCGAACCTGGGCGGCTTGAAAGCTGGTTGCCGGGCCGCCGGGCTCGGATATCCCCAATCCTCGCTGGCCGGCAGACCTGCCGCAAACATTGCCGGTGGAATCATGGCGCTCCACCGGGGAACGATCCTGCCGCTTCGACCCCTTTAGCGATTTCTCCGCCGATCTCATCACCCCCACCCTGCCAGGTTTCGCACTCTGCAAGCCCGACAACGGGCGGCCCCGGCCCCGGTCCCGCCCGACTCAATCCACTATGGTGATGGCAGGGTTTTTCCGGATCCGGTTTAATCTTCCGTCCCCGGCCCAGCGGCTTGGGCGCCCGAACAGGAACAACCATTCGTAAACGGAGACAATTTATCATCGTACTGTAAAGATATTTGTAATATAATAGCCAGTTCTCTCGAGCATAACCGCCGGAATCAAGCTCGCCGGCTATTGGGGCAAGACCAGCAGGAGGTAACAGTGGCGGAAAAATCGCGGGCCACTGCTGAATATCAAGGTATTATCGAGGCTTTAAGAGAAGCGCTGACTTCCGGGAACCTGGACTGTTTTCAGCAAGCCTTGCTGGGCTGGTTTCAGTTCGCACAACGGGCCAGCTTTGCCGATCCGCTCCTCGAGCTCTGCGCCAACCCTTTCGAGCCGGAACATTTCGGCCGCTTGCCCCCCCAAGCCAGGCTTTATGCCCTGCAGGAGATTTTTCGGACCAATATCCCCCGGCTGATCAGCCTGGAACCACAAGTCGATTTTTTAAGCCGGGAAGCTGCCGCGACCGGCTCCAGCCCGGAAATCGACCAATCCTTTCTCTACTTGCTGATCGTGGCCCTGCTGCTTCAGGGCAAAACGGAACAGGCCGCGGCCCTTTATACCAGGCATCCTCAGAAACTGACCGCTTGCGGCCTGGAGGGCTGGTTGCTCTTTCTGGCCCGGAACTACGCCGCGGCGGCGGACTCCTTCACCGCCGACCTGGCCCGCTTGCGCCAGCGAGAGGAAAATCCGGCCGCCTATTTCACCGGCTATGAAGGCTTGATTTTTCTTCTGACCCTGCTGGCCGAGGATAACCACCGCCACCTGCAACAGCTCAAAACCATCCTCGATCAACTGGAAAAGATCCAGCCCCACAATAATTTACTGCCGACCTATCGGATTTTCAGCGCCATAACCGCCATGCTGGAGAACCGGCCCATTGCCTGCCGCCAAACTCTGCTCTCCGCGCCCGCCCCGGCCGATGACGCCCTGACCACCCTGTTTGCCGGGCTGGCCCATCGCTGGTTGACCGGCAAAATTCCCGTCACCATGCTCCCGGTATTGCAGGAACTTGGCAGCCGGGCCCGCCGGAACTCCTATGTCTGGCTGGCGGAAGGCTACGACAGTCTGCTGACGGGCCAGGGGCAGCTCCCCGGCATCATTCGAGCCAGTGAACCCTGGCAAAACGCCCTGCTGGCCATGGGCAAGAGCTGCATGGCGCCGCCAAAGGAGGAAGACGTTCCCGCCCGCCGCCTGGCCTGGCGGCTGACTTATCATGACCGCGACGGCAGCTGGAACTTCAGGCCCGTGGTCCAGCATCGCCGTAAAAACGGGGCCTGGAGCAAGGGAAGACCCATTTCCCTGCGCCGGCTTGCCCGCGGCGTGAAGCAGAACAAACCCGACCCTGCAACGGCGCCCCGCAGCACAATCAGCCTGCTTCCGGCCTCCGCGCCCACTGCCGGCAACTCCTCTCAACCCCGCCGCCGCCAAATAGGGTCAACTCCCGAGGAATTGAGCTTCCTGGGCCCGCGGGATCGGCTGATCTGCGCTCAAATAAGGCGTTCCAGCCTCCGGGGCAACGAACATTTCTACCTGCCCCCCGACCTGGATCTTGCACTCCTGGTCGGTCACCCTTACCTTTTTGGCGCCACCGACCCCACGGTACGAATGCAACTGGAATATGGCCGACCCGCCCTGATCATCGAGCCGGTCGCCCCCGGCCAACTGCTGGTCCGGCTGACCCCTTTTCCCGCTGTTTCCGGCCAGGTACTGGTCCGCCAGGGGGAGGGATTTTTCCAGGTTATCTCCTTCAGTCCGGAACTGCGCCGGCTGGCGGCTCGGCTGGGCCCTGAAGGCCTGCAATGGCCGGCCAGAGCCCAGACCGGTTTGCTTGACTTTCTCGGCGACCTGCCCCCGGAATTATTCGTCTTTGCCCCCCCGGGGATTATCCCCGCAGACGGGGCTTCGGCAACCCCCGATAGCCAAGTGGTCGTCCAGTTTCTGCCCGTTGCCCAAGGTCTGCGGCTCCGTCTGCGGGTCCGCCCTCTTGGTCACAGCGGGCCCGATTTTTCTCCCGGTCTGGGTCCGGCCGTTCTCTGGCATGCCATCAACGGCCGCCGGTGCCTGGTTTACCGGGATCTGCAGGCGGAAGTGGGTCGGGCCCAAGAACTTGCGGCCCTCGGCGGCTTAGCCCGGCGAGAGGGAAAAGGCGATATTCCGGCCGACTCCTGGTTGCTCCCCGATCCGCAGGATTGCCTGGAGATCCTGACCCGCCTGCAGGAGCAGTCACCCGCGGTTCCCCTTGAATGGCCGGAAGGCGAGGCTCTTTCGATCAGCCCCACGGCCGAGCTGCACAAGCTCCATCTCAAGATCGGCAAAAAAAACAACTGGTTCGGTCTCACTGGCAATCTCCGTTTGGACGACGGCCTGGTCATGGAACTGGAGACCTTGCTGCGCGCTACCCGTCGCAGCAGCGGCCGCTTTATCCCTTTGGGTAATGGCCGTTTTATAGCCTTGAGCAATTCGCTGCGCCGCAAAATCGATGAAATCGAAGCCTACGCCGAAGTCCGGCGGGGAGAAATCAGGCTTCATCCCCTGGCTGCCCGCCTCTTGACCGAAAGCCAGCCCGAGACCCCAAGCAGGGAACGGTACCAGCTGGAAACCGACCATTCCTGGCAGGAATTCCAGGCCCGGTTGAACAAGATCGAAGAGCAGCCGGCTGAACTGCCCGCCGGGTTGCAGGCCAGCCTGCGGCAATACCAACTGGTCGGCTATCGCTGGCTGCGACAAATGGCCGACCTGGGCCTGGGGGCCTGCCTGGCCGACGACATGGGGTTGGGCAAAACCATTCAGGCCCTGGCCCTGATCCTGGCCCGGGCCGCGGCGGGCCCGACCCTGGTGGTGGCCCCCACCTCGGTGTGCCTGAACTGGCAGGAAGAGGCGAGCCGCTTTGCCCCCGACCTCAGGATCATCAACTACAGCGGCCGAGGGCGGAGGCAACTGCTCCGGGATCCCGGCCCTTTCGACCTGGTGGTGTGCAGTTACGGCATGCTCCAGCGCGATATCGAGATTCTCGCCGGCCACCGTTGGCGCACCATCGTGCTGGATGAGGCCCAGGCCATCAAGAACTTCCTCGCCAAGCGCTCCCGGGCGGCGATGAAGCTGGACGCCGACTTCAAGCTGATCACCACCGGGACCCCCCTGGAAAATCACCTGGCCGAACTGTGGACTCTTTTTCGCTTCATCAACCCCGGCCTGCTGGGCTCGCTGGAGCATTTCAGCAAAAATTTCATTATCCCCATCGAGCAGCATGGCGAAATCCGGGCCCGGCAACGGCTGAAAAAACTGCTGACCCCTTTTATTCTCCGCCGTCTCAAGGGTGAAGTTTTGCGGGAATTGCCGTCGCGGACCGATGTAACCCTGCAGGTGGAGATGGGCCGGGAAGAGGCCGCCCTTTACGAGGCCTTGCGCCGCCGGGCCAAGGCCAACCTGGAGAACATGCCGGGCTCGGGCGGCGCCCCGCTGCAAATTCTGGCCGAGATCATGAAGCTGCGCCGGGCCTGTTGCCATTCCCGGCTGGTGCTGCCGGGAAGCGGGTTGCCCTCCGCCAAGCTTGACCTCTTTGCCAAGGTGGTGGCGGAACTCCTGGAAAACCGGCACCGGATCCTGGTCTTCAGCCAATTTGTCGACCATCTGGCGATCATTCGGGAGCACCTCGACCGGGAGGGCATCAGCTACCAGTATTTCGACGGCACCACCCCCGCCAAAGCCCGGCAGCAAAGGGTCAGGGCCTTCCAGCAGGGCCGGGGCGACCTTTTTTTGATCAGCCTGCGGGCCGGCGGACTGGGCCTCAACCTCACCGCCGCCGATTACGTGATTCATCTGGATCCCTGGTGGAACCCGGCCGTGGAAGAACAGGCCTCGGACCGGGCCCATCGCATCGGCCAGCAAAAGCCGGTTACCATTTATCGTCTGATCGCCCGGGGCACCATAGAGGAAAAAATTCAGGCCCTGCACCGGCGCAAGCGCAAGCTGGCCCAGAGCCTGCTCAACGGCAACCGGCAGGGTCCGCCCCGGAGCAAAGAGGAACTTCTGGCCCTGCTCAGTTGATGTTGCCGATCGGGCCATAAACCGTGGCCGATCCCGGTCGGAATAACGCCCCCAACAGTCCGGCAAGAGCGCCCCGCCGCCGACGCGGCTTGGTCTCCGCTGCCGCCAAGATTGAGGAAAAACCATGAAACTCAGCCTCACCTGGAAACTGATCCTGGGTTGCAGCCTCACCCTGCTGGCGACGATGAGTATCATTTTCTACATCATCAATCTCCGCCAGGAGCAACTTATCCTGCGCCAGGCGGAGAATGAGGCCCGGACCATCTTCCGCCAGATCATCATCACCCGTAAATGGGTGGCCGACCATGGCGGCATTTTCGTGGAAAGAACGCCCCTGCCCTGGGTCAAACCAACCCCCTTTATTCCCGATGCTGAGATCATCGATCAGCAGGGCCGGCGCTTTACCCGGGAAACTCCGGCCATGGTGACCAAGGCCCTGGCCGATTACGCCAAGGAGGAGGAAAGCTACTGGTTCCATATCACCAGCCTCAACCCGGTCAACCCGGCCAACTCGCCCGACGAGATGGAATATCAGGCCCTGGTGGCCTTTGAGGAGGAAGGGCTGACCGAGCTGATCAGCCTGGAAACGATCAATCGCGATCTCTACATGCGCTATATATCACCTCTTTATACCGAAGCGGTTTGCATCCCCTGTCATCAGAACTACCAGGAAAACCAGGTCCGGGGAGCCATCAGCGTCACTCTGCCCATGAGCGCCACCTTTGCCGAAGCCGCCTGGAACCGGCGGATTCTTTTTGGCGCCATGACCATGGTGGTCCTGGTATTAAGCGGGGCCATGATGCTGATGATCCGGTTTCTGGTGCTGACCCCGATGCAGACCCTGGCCAACTCCATGCAGCGTTTTTCCAACAGCGGTCAACGGGAAGATGCCGTCATTCTGCAGACCGGCGACGAGTTCGAGGAACTATCCCGTTCATTTGCCCGGATGGCCGCCCGACTCAGCGATTATCACTATGACCTGGAGGTAAAAATTCAGGCCGCCACCAAGGATCTGGAGCGCAGCAACCGGCAACTGGTGCAGGCCAACCGCCTGCTGGCCGCCACCAACGAACGCAAGTCGGACTTTATCGCCCGGGCCTCTCATGAACTGCGGACGCCGCTGACCTCGATCAAGGGAGGGATGGAGTATCTCAATGCCCGCCTGGGCGCCATAGAACCCGGGCCTGAGAGCGACTGCAAGCGGGAAGAACTGCTGGATTTTCTCGGCTTGATCCGCAAAAACACCGACCGGCTGATTCGGATGGTCAATACGATGCTGGATATCGAGAGAATCGAGATGGGCACGGTTTCCTCCCTTAATTGGCGCAACTGCAACCTGCCCCAGGTCATCCAGGACAGTCGCCAGGAAATGAACCTGACCGCCGCGGCCAAAAAAGTGGCGATCAGAACCACCGGACCGTCGGCCCTGATGGTGCGGGCCGACGAGGACCGTATTCGCCAGGTCATGACCAACCTCCTGGCCAACGCGATCAAATTCTCCCCGCCGGATTCCGCCATCACAATACGGTTTGCTCAGCAACCGGATCGGACCATGGTGGAGGTGGAGGACCGGGGTCCCGGCATTGCCGCCGGCGAAGAGGAGAAAATCTTCGAAAAATTCTACAAACTGGGTAACAAGGAAGGCAGCGGCCTGGGCCTGGCCATCTGCCGGAGCATCATCGAAGCCCATGGCGGCAGGATTAACGTCAAGAACAACGCCGATGGTCCGGGAGCCTGTTTTTACTTCCACCTTCCCAACCAATGAGCGGGCCGGAATGGAACCAGGGCAACCCACGCCGCTTTCCAACCGGCCCCGGTCGAGCCCAGCCAACCTGGTGCCGATGGGGGGCCGTCTCAGCTAAGCTTTGGGAGCCGAGCGGGTCATTTACATTATTTTAGCATTTTCCGTAAATATATGTATAATTGACCAATTGGATTGGCATACGCGCCTTCGAGACGGACGCCTTTATGCAAATTTAGCGTTAATATCGCTCTTTTGTGATAAGCTCCGGAACTCTGGCCCCGCTGACCAGAAAACAGCAGGCCGGCAAAAGGGGGGCCCGGATTATCAGCCCGGGTCCCGCCGGAACGGTAGGACCGAAGCCAGCGGCCCCCAGGCCCCGCACCCCGAATACCGGAGCGTGGACGCCAGCACTTTGCAAGCGAGACCCGAACCATGGCTGACCGCCAAAGCCCGCCCACCCTGCTGGCCATTGACGATGACCAGGATATTCTCAAGGTACTTAAGGCCAACCTGGAGTTGCACGGCTTCAAAACAGAGACCGCCTCCTCCCTGGCCGAAGCCCGCAAGGTGCTGGAAACTATGCGTCCGGACCTGGTTATTCTGGACCTGATGCTGCCCGACGGCGACGGCCTGGAATTCTGCTGTTCACTGAAGTCCATCCACCCCCAATTGCCGGTTATCATGCTCACCGCCCGGGACAAGGTGGCCGACAAGGTGGTGGGCCTGGAACTGGGGGCCGACGACTACATGGTCAAGCCCTTCGAAACCAGCGAACTGCTGGCCCGGATCAAGGCGCGGCTCCGCGCGGCTTCAGCCAGCCAAGTCCCCCCGGTGCTTCGGGCCGGCAACCTGGAAATCGATATCCGCAATCAGACCGTAACCATTGACGGCCAGGAGGTTTACCTCACCGCCAAGGAGTTTCAGCTCCTGACCTGCCTGGTGGAAAACCGCAACAACCTGGTGACCCGGGATGAAATCCGCAAAAGCCTCTGGCGGGATTCCAAAATTTACTCCTGGAGCCGGGTAATCGATGTTCACATCCAGCATCTGCGCCAGAAAATCGAAAAAAAACCCTCCAAGCCCCGCTATATCGTCACGGTGCCGGGACGGGGCTACCGCTTCGCCGAGGACCAGTAAGGGTTGAGGGGGTTTTGCCGGCCCGCCGGAGGGGATCTGAGCAGGAGGTTGGGGGCAGCCAGCGACCAACTCCGGCAGCGGCCTGGCAGACACGGTGGGATGGGCCGGGCCGAGGAGGATGGAGGCCCGGACAAACGGCAGGGCTTCAATTCATGACAAAATTGACATTACCCGTCAGGATATAGCGGCCTGCAACCAAGTCATAATCAAGGTTCTGACCCCTGACCCGAATATCATCGGTGCGGATCTCAACCCCGGCCCGGCTGCTCACCCGCCCTTCTTTTTCATGGTAACTGAGCGCCGGCGTAGCCAGGGAAAAGCCGGCTTGATCGAGCAGGCGGACATTGTCTTCCAGATCCAGGATCTCGCCGACGGCGTCATAACGGCCCCGGTCCGCGACGATATGGATCTGTTCCCGGCCGTTGCGAAAAAAGAACGCCTCAACCCCGGCCAGCAGCAGCTCATCCTCGCTCTCCCCGGTCCGCATTTGATCGCTGTCGATCCGCCACTGTCGAACCCCGGCAATTTCCTGAAAAAAACGAACCTCCTCCAGGGCAAAAAGCTGCTCCGGAGCCGCCTCCCGCTCGCCGATGGCGCTCTCCCGGATCTGCGGAGGGGCCAGAAAGGAGCGGACCAGGCCGCCGTAAAGGGGCCAGGTCAGCAGCAGCAGCAAAGGCAGCAGCCAGAGCAGATTACGGATACCGTGCATCATTGGGCATATTCGGCCAGCAGTTTTTCCCGCATCCCCTTGGCCTCGATGATCAGTTCGCAGAGTTCCCGCACCGCCCCCCGGCCGCCGGGACTCCTGGCAACATAATGCGCGGCGGCCCTGACTTCCGCCACCGCATCGGCCACCGCCGCCGCCAGTCCCACCCGCAGCATGACCGGCAGATCAAGCCAGTCATCTCCCATGTAGGCGACCTGATCAGGCCGCAGGTTCTGGGCGGTGATAATTTGCTGGAAGGCCTCGATTTTTTTCCCCCGGCCCTGGTAAACATGACGCAGCCCCAGATCTTCAGCCCGGCGCCGCACCGCGTCGGAGGTGCGGGCGGTGATCAGCCCGGTTTCCACCCCGGCTTCCCGCAACAGACGGATGCCGAGGCCGTCGCGGGTGGAAAAGGCTTTCATTTCGTAACCCTCGGGTCCATAAACGATGGTGGAGTCGGTCATTACTCCGTCGACATCCAGCAGCAGCAATTCCACCTTGGCGGCCCGCGGCAGGCAGTTCTTCCAGGCATAGCCCCGCCCCTCAGCCCCGGCGCGTTCTAAAGCCCTTTGCCGCAAGCCCTGGGTAATTTCACAATCGGAAGGATACCCTTCCTTGCTGCCGCCACCATTAGCCGTCATCATCAACCTTTATTATCAAAAGGACTGGAGAACCGCCCCTGCTTTCAGGTTATTGCTCTGGGCAGTTGGTGAATGGCCAGCAAATCCCGCAGCAAGACCTCCACCTGATCCAGGGGCCAGGAATTGGGGCCGTCGCACAAGGCCCGATCCGGATCGGGATGAACTTCCATAAAGAGCCCGTCAACCCCGGCGGCCACCGCCGCCCGGGCCAGGGTCGGGACAAAGCGGCGCTGGCCCCCGGAACTGCTCCCCGCCCCGCCGGGCAACTGAACGCTGTGGGTGGCGTCGAAAATCACCGGGCAGCCCAGTTCACTCAACAGCGGCAGAGAACGCATGTCCACCACCAGATTGTTGTAGCCGAAACTGCTGCCCCGCTCGGTAAGCAGCAGGCCGCCGGTGCCGGCACTCCGGACCTTGGCCACCGCATGGGCCATATCCCAAGGGGCGGCAAACTGGCCCTTTTTCAAATTGACCGGCTTGCCGGTCCCGGCCGCGGCCACCAACAGATCAGTCTGGCGGCAGAGAAAGGCGGGGATCTGGATAATATCCAGAACTTCCGCCGCCGCCGCCACTTGCCCGCTTTCATGCACGTCGGAAACCAGGGGAAGTTCGAACTCCCGGCCGATGGCGGCCAGCAGGCCCAGGCCCTCCTCGGGTCCCGGTCCCCGGTAGGATCCCAGCGAAGTCCGATTGGCCTTGTCGAAAGAGGCCTTGAAAACCAGGGAAATCCCCAGCCGGGAGGTGACCTCCTTGAGGGTGGCGGCGATCTCCCGCATCACCGCCTCGGACTCGATTACGCAAGGTCCGGCCAGCAGGCAAAGGGGCTGCCCCGGTCCGATCTGAAAACGCCCGGCAATATCGACCGGTTTCATAAGTTGCTCATCAGGTTAACTTTTTTATGGTCAAGGCTCAGGGTGCGGCAGGGCCAAGCTGCAAGGGAGACAGAGCGCAGCGACAAGGGGGAGAGATCCGCAAACCCCGGCCATTCTCCTTGCTCCTTGAGCCTTGGCCCTGATGCCGCTTACCCCTCGGTTTTTTGATGTTCCAAGGCCGCCTTGATAAAAGCGGTGAAGAGGGGATGGGGCCGCATCGGCCGCGACTTGAACTCGGGGTGAAACTGGCAGCCGAGAAACCAGGGGTGGTCAGCCAGTTCCACGATCTCCACCAGCTTGTCATCCGGCGAGGTGCCGCTGATCACCAGCCCCTTGTCGGCAAGCTGCCGGCGGTACTCGTTGTTGAACTCATAGCGGTGCCGGTGGCGCTCGTCGATCAGCTCTGCTCCGTAAGCGGCCCGGGCGAAGGTGTCGGGGAGCAGCCGGCAGGGATAGCTCCCCAGGCGCAGGGTTCCACCCAGGTCGGTGGATTCGTCCCGGACCTGGACCCGACTGGTGCGGTAATCGTACCATTCCTTGATGAAGTAGATCACCGGATGGGGAGTACCGGGATTGAACTCGGTACTGTTGGCGTCGGTCAGTCCTGCGATATTGCGGGCAAACTCAATGGTGGCCAGTTGCATTCCCAGGCAGATGCCGAAGAAGGGCACCTTCTCTTGCCGGGCATGGGTTATGGCCATGATCTTGCCCGCCACCCCGCGGCCGCCAAACCCCCCCGGCACCAGGATCCCGTGGCAACCGGCCAGCAACTCCGCCGCGCCCTCGAATCCCTGGGCTTCGATATCCTCGGCGCTGACATAGCGCAGCACCACCCGGGCGTCATTGGCCACCCCGCCATGGACCAGGGCCTCGTGCAGGCTCTTGTAGGATTCCTTCAACTCGACATATTTGCCGATAATGGCGATGGGGACCTCGCGGGAGGGGTTCTTGATCCGGGCCACCAATTCCTGCCAGGGCTCCAGGCGAGGTGAGCCGGTCCAGACATTGAGGAGCTTGAGGATTTTATTATCCAGACCCTCTTCGTGGAACCAGAGGGGCACCTCGTAAATATTTTCTACGTCGCGGGCGGTAATAACCGCGTCGCGATCAACATTACAGAACAGCGAGATTTTGGCCTTCAACTCGTCGCTCAGGGTGGTCTCGGTCCGGCAGAGCAGAATATCGGGCTGGATCCCGATGGCCCGCAGTTCCTTGACACTGTGCTGGGTGGGCTTGGTCTTGACCTCCCCGGCGGTCTTGATGTAGGGAACCAGGGTAACGTGGATGTAAAGGGTGTTTTCCCGGCCGAGATCGCCGCGCAACTGGCGGATGGCCTCGAGAAAAGGCAGGGACTCGATATCACCGATGGTGCCGCCGATCTCGATGATTGCCACGTCCACCTCGCCTTCCAGCTGGCGGACCGCGGCCTTGATTTCATCGGTGACATGGGGAATTACCTGCACAGTGCCGCCCAAGTACTCGCCCCGGCGCTCCTTGTTGATCACCGAATAATAGATGCGGCCCGAAGTGTAGTTGTTTTTCTGACTCAGGCTCACCGAGGTATAGCGTTCATAGTGGCCCAGGTCCAGGTCGGTTTCGGCTCCATCGTCGGTAACGTACACCTCGCCGTGCTGAAAGGGGTTCATGGTGCCGGGATCGACATTGATATATGGATCAAGCTTCTGGAAGGTGATGGTCAGTCCCCGGCTTTCCAGCAGGGCGCCGATGGCGGCGGCGGCCAGTCCCTTGCCCAGCGAGGAGAGAACCCCACCGGTAATAAAGATAAACTTGGTCTGCGGTGTTGGGTTGGCAGGTTTCATGGGTCCTGGTCAGGGATAGGGTTGGTAAGGCGAAAAAGTGAGGTGGTCGACGATGAGCAAGCAACGGCCTCGCAAGCGGCAAAAAAGTATATCCGGGCCGGAATATAGCACCAAGTCACGGGAAGGCAAAGCAAAAAGCCGGGACTTTTTGCGCCGAGATGACTAAAGTAGGCCGCGATCAGCAAAGCTGCCGCCGGCCGGCGACTGCAGTTCCGACCAAGCTGTTGCGGCCCGCCGGAACAACATCTGGTCCGGCCATTTTCCGCCCAGAGAGGAATCGTGATGTTGAGTTCAAGCTCATTGCAGCGCCTGACTGTCCTGCTTCTGGTTCTGGTACTGCCAGGTGGCTGCGCCCAGCCGACCCTGATCGCCACCCCCGACGGCAAAACCAGGGTGGGGGCCCCGGCGCCGGCGGCCAAGCAGGTGCCCGAAGCCGCCCGGATTCCCCCGACCCAGCGCCCATACCAGATCAAGGGTAAAACCTACTATCCCATTCCCTCGGCCCACGGTTTCGTGGAAAACGGCATCGCCTCATGGTACGGGAGCAAGTTCCACGGCCGGCGGACCTCCAACGGCGAAATCTACGACATGCACGCCATGACCGCCGCTCACAAGACGCTGCCGATGAACACCCACCTGCTGGTGACCTGCCTGGCAAGCGGCCGGGAAATCACGGTGCGGATCAATGACCGGGGTCCCTTTGTCCGGGGGCGGATAATCGATCTTTCCTACCGGGCCGCCCGGGAACTGGGGATGGCCGACCAGGGCCTGGCCCAGGTACGAATAACCGCCCTCGGCCAGGCGATGCGTTATGTGGAAAACGGCCAGACCCGTGAACGTTTCGCCGCTACTCCGGATTTCGAACATGGCGATTTTTTTGTCCAGGTCGGGGCCTTTACCGTGCGGGAAAACGCCACTCGCCTGCAGCGGCAACTGGCGGCCGAAGGCCGCCCGGCCGTGGTCCAGGAACACGACCACGGCGGGCGGCGTTTCCACCGAGTCCAGGTGCAGGCCGGTCGAACCCTCAGCGGCGCCCTGCGCCTGGAAAAAACCATGATCGAGGCCGGGTTTCCTGACGCCTTCGTCGTAGCCCGCTAGCCGCTAGGCCGGCCCGGACCCGGTGCCGGTGCCGGCGCGATGGTTGCCAAAAACGGCCGCCGGACTTATACTCTTGAGTCTAACAATAAAGATCCACCACAATCAATCGAATATCAGCGGGCATGAAAGGAAAAGCAACCCAAATGGACTATTATGAAACCCTGGGCTTGGGCAAAAGCGCCAGTCCGGATGAAATCAAAAAAGCTTATCGCAAGCTGGCCCTCAAGTATCACCCCGATCGCAATCAGGGCAACAAGGAGGCCGAAGAACGCTTTAAGCAGATCAGCGAGGCCTACGCGGTCCTCTCCGACCCGGAAAAGCGCAAGCAGTACGACACCTTCGGCTCCAGCGGTTTCCAGCAGCGCTATTCCCAGGAGGACATTTTTCGCAACAGCGACATCAACGATATCCTGCGGGAATTCGGCATCAATCTAGGCGGCGGTCGCGCCACCTTTCGAGCCGGGCCGGGCGGCGCCAGTTTCTTTGACGACCTTTTCGGAGTCGGCGGCATGGGCAGAGGCGGGGGCCAGGGCCAAGAGTTCCAGTATTTTCGCCAGGATCCCCGCCAACAGCAGATGGTGCGGGGCAACGACCTGAGCCTGGAGTTGCCGGTGAGCCTGGAGGAGGTCCTGCACGGCAGCGAAAAGACCATTTCCCTGGGCCGGGGAGCTCAGGCCGACAAGGTCGCGGTCAAAATTCCACCCGGCATTGAAAGCGGTAAGAAACTGCGCATCGCCGGCAAAGGAGCCCCCTCACCCCTGGCTGGCCCCCCGGGCGATCTCCTCCTGCTGATCCGGGTCCAGCCCCATCCGGTTTTCAGCCGCGAAGGTCAAAATCTGGTGGTGGAAAGAGAAATACCCCTCAGCGGGGCCCTGCTGGGAACCGAAGTCGCGGTACCCACTCTGGAAGGCCGCCAGCTGAAGGTCAAGGTTCCGGCCGGCAGCAAGCCCCAGGCCAAGCTGCGGCTCAAGGGCCAAGGTCTGCCGGGTACACCCGGCGGCGGCCGCGGTGACCTGCTGGTCAAAATCAACCTGAAACTGCCCGGCAAGCTCAACGCCGAACAGAAGAAGCTGGTCCAGCAGCTGGCCGAAACCGGACTTTAAGTCCCCCAACCAGCCAACCACCCATCTTCGACTCGGAGAGGTTATTTTCAGTTATCGCCCTTGAGCCGTTGCAGGGCCTCCCGGTAACGGGCGGCGGTCTTGGCGATTATTTCCGGGGGCAGGGGCGGCGGCGGCGGGGACTTGGGCCAGTCCAGGGAGGCCAGATAGTCGCGCAAAAACTGCTTGTCGAAGCTGGGCTGCCCCCCCCCGGGATGATATTGCTCCGCCGGCCAGAAGCGGGAGGAGTCCGGGGTCAGGACTTCATCTATCAGGATCAATTCGTTGTCAGCTCCCAGGCCCAGTTCAAACTTGGTGTCGGCAATAATGATTCCCCGGCTCAGGGCGTAGTCCGCCGCTTTCCGGTAGAGTTCCAAACAGGCCTTCCGCACCTGGGCGGTGAGTTCCGCCCCCACCAGTTCCTCCATCCGGTCCAGGGAAATATTCTCATCGTGGGTACCCAGGGCCGCCTTGGTCGAAGGGGTGAAAAGGGGCTCGGGGAATTTTTCCGCCTCCCGCATTCCGGCCGGCAGCTTGACTCCGCACACCGTGGGGTTTTCCCGGTAGGCCTGCCAGAAGGAACCGGCCAGATAACCCCGCACGATACATTCCACCGGCAAGGGCCGGGCCTTCTTCACCAGCATGCTGCGGCCCCGCAACTGCTCCCGATAAGGGGCACAGACCGCGGGATAATCGGCCGGATCGGCGCTGACCAGGTGATTGGGAATGACATCCCCCAGATAATCGAACCAGAACAGGGAAAGCTGGGTCAGGATCTCGCCCTTCAGGGGAATGGGCTCGTTCATCACCACGTCGAAGGCGGAGATCCGGTCGCTGGCCACCATCAGCAACCACCCGTCAAGATCGTAAAGATCGCGGACCTTGCCCCGATGAAGCAATTTGAGGCCGGGGAAATCGGTTTCATAGACAGGCTGGTTCATGGCGGACTCCCAAGTTAGCTGACGGAGCAACGGGCACCGGGTAATTGGCTGCAGGGTCAGGAGCAAACGGCCCCACGGCAACGGCAGTCAGGCTCCCGGCTGGCCCGGATCTTACCGCCTGGCCGGCCCCCGAAATCGGGCGGCGGATGGCGGTTTGCGGTGGCTGGGCCATTCTCGTCAAAATAAGAAAAAAGGGCAAGGATTTTCCCGGTTCCAAAAGTCCGGAGGACGGGATCGGACCGGTCGTTTAAGGCGGGGTGGCTCCGGGCCGGGAAGCCACGTAAGCCCCGCGGCGATTGGCCCGCCGCAGGATCTCCGGCCAGGGCAGTTTTTCCTGGTAAGCGGCGATCAGGGCGGCGAAAAAGGCATCACCGGCCCCCACCGTGTCGGCCACCGCCACCGGCTCCCCCGGCACGGCCTGGGTTGCGGAGGCCGTCCGCACCCAGGCTCCCGCCGCCCCCTCGGTGATCACCAGAGCGGCCAAACCATAACGCTCCCGGACGGCGGCCGCCAGCTGCTCCTGGTCCCGGCTGATAACCAGCTCCCCGGGCGGCGAACCCGGCTCTCCCGCATCTTCAGGCAGGCCGGGCAGATCCAGCCAGGCGGCGAGTTGCCTGAGTTCTTCACCGTTAACCTTCACCAGGTCGGCCAGGGCCAACGACTCCAGGACCAACTCCCGGGGGGTGAACGGCGGCCGGAGGTTGACATCGTAAAAACAGGTTAGGGCCTGGGCGGCCAGGGCGCGGATGGCCAGCCGGGAACGGGAATCCCGCTGGGCCAGGGTTCCGAAAACCAGGTCGTAGGGCTGGTCGCCGACCGTCGCCAGGGCGGCGGCCGGATCGATATTGTCCCAGGCCGCCGGAGCGACGATCTCATAACGGGGCTCGCGATCCGGCCCGAAGGTAACCCGGACCCGGCCGGTGGCAAGCTCTTCGTCGCGCTGGACCCCCGCCAGGGGCAGGCCCAGTTGGGCCAAACGGGCCAGGGTGGCGTCCCCCAGCCCGTCCCGGCCCACCCGGGTAATCACCCGGACGGCCAGGCCCTGCGCCGCCAGGTGGTAGGCCACGTTCACCGGCGCGCCTCCCAAAACCTCCCGGTCCGGAAAAATGTCCCAGACCACCTCCCCGATTGCCACAATCATCGCTTGTCCTCTGATGCTCTTAACTCTTGGGCCCCAAAGACCCGCAAACCGCCGGGCAACAGGGGCCAAACCCACGGCCAGCGGCCTGATCCGCCAGGCAAGCGGCGGCCGGGTTTTCAGCTAGCGTATTTTTTCGGCCCGCTCCTTGTAGAAGAGGTGATAGAGCGCCTCGCTGTACTGATTGAGCCGCATCTTGGCCTGTTGCGAGATGGAATAGCGCCAGAAGCCGTAAACCTTGGTGAGGCGGGTCAGTTTGCGGCAGTGGCGCTGCCAGGTAAAATGGCTGCGGGCCCGTTCCAGCCCCCGGCGGGAAAAACCCTGCCAGTAGCGGGAATCTTCCTCGCAGCGCTGGAAAAAATCGGTGAGCCGGGCGGTCATCACCGCCGGGTCGGTGGGATTGACCAGAAAACCGGACTGCTCGTGTTCGATAATTTCCAGGGGCCCGCCGAATTGGGTGGCGAAAACCGGCAGACCAGAATGCATGGCCTCAAGAATGGTCAGGCCGAAAGCCTCGAAAAGAGCCGGCTGGACGAACACCCCGCCCCGATCGGCCATCAGGCGATAAGCCTCGCCGGTTTCGGCCTTGCCCAGGAATTTGCCGATCCAGCGGACCCGGCCGTGCAGGTTGTATTGCTTGAGGATCGCGTGCATCTTGCGGATTTCCGCCGCCTCCTCGGCATCCTTGGAGCGCTCGGGATCCACCACGCTGGCCACCATGACCAGGTTGACCCGCTGGCGCAGTTTTTCATCCTGGCCGAAGGCCTCCACCAGGCCGGTGAGGTTTTTAATCCGATCCAGGCGGGCGATGGTGAAAAGCGGCGGCAGGCCAGGGTTCTCCAGGCGCCCCAGGCAATCCTGGTCCTCCTGCTCGAAGAGCAGCCGGGTCACCGCCTTGCGCATTCGGGCCGACCGGCGCCTTTTCTGGGTATGGGGAAAGTAAATCTCCTGATTGACCCCGGGGGGGATCACATTGAAGCGGGGATGAAAGAGGTTGATCCCGCTGATCACGTTGAGCAGACCCGGCATGGTGAAGAACTGGTAGGATTCGTACTGGCCGATGCTGTTGTCGGTACCGGTGATCTCCTGGGCGGTGCTGGTGATGATGAAATTGGCCTGATTCATGGCGATCAGGTCGGCCATGAACTGGATGGAAAAATGATATTCGGGCTCGAACTGATCCCAGTAGAGGTCGCTGAAGAGATATTTTGATTTTTCCAGGGCATGGGCGATGTTGCACTGGATAACCCCCATGCTCCGGGAAAGCCGGGTGGCCACCAGGTTGCCGTCGGAATAATTGCCCACCAGCAGATCGGGTCGCCCTCCCAGTTCGCGGCGAATTTCCTCCTCGGCGTCCACCGCGAACTGGTCTAGGTAAGGCCAGATCCGGAAGCGGGAAATCCAGTGGGTAACCACGCTGTTGTCGGGATGACGAAACGGTACCCTGAGGATCCAGACATTCCTGGTATCCCACACTTTTTCCAGGCGCTGATCGGAGGTGGTGCCTTCATTTTCGGGGATCAGCCGGGTGATGATCAGGATCTTGGGTTCGATTTCCAGTCCCGCGTCCCGCAGATCCTCGCTCAGGAAATCTTCCAGGGCCTTGGCCTGGTCGAGGATGTAGACCACCTGGCCGCCGGTGTCCGGCCGGCCCAGGACATTGTCCTGGCCGAACCAGCCGTGGGGGCTGAGCAGGGCTACCTTGGAAACCATGGGAATCCGGGAGAGAAATTCCTCCAGATTGGCCTCGTCGGGCTGCTCGATGATATCCTGGAGCATGTGGATGGTTTCCAGGATCCGGGGCAGGGAGTTGCCCCAGCCGTCGAGAAAGCCCAGTTTGCGTAAGCGCTGTTTGATTTTCTCGACATCATCGGGATAGCGGCAGCGCTCGAGAAAATCCATCGCCCCGGCCAAGGCCTCCTCCAACTCCTCGGGGCCCCGGACCAGAGCGGCGTCGAGCAGCAGTTGGGTGCCATGCAACTGGTGGAGCTTGAGAAACTCATAGAGTAACCGGTTCCACTTATCCGGGTTGTTGGCCAGGCTGCCGGACATGTGGCGGTTGAGGAACTTGATTCCCTGGCCTATGGTATGGGGATCCTTGAGCCCGGGGCCGTAATCATAGAAAGGCGCCAGATTGATGGTCAGGGTGCGCTGCTGGGGCGGCAGCCCCGGCCGGACCAGGCGTTCCTTGAAGGTAAGGAAATCCATCACCGAAATATTGATCAAGTGATCGTTGTCGGCGTTCAGGGCGAAAATCCGGCAATTGGCCCGGCGGTGCCGGTAGATGATGATCAGCAGATCGTCGGCCAGCATGATCTCCTGCACCTTGCGCAGGAAGCGCCACGAACCGGCCAGATCGCCCTCCTTCGGGTCCCGCTGCTGGCTGAAGTGATGAAAGGCCAGCAGAATGTCGTTGCGCAGCAACAAGGGCGGGACGGGCCAGGAGAGGTTGAAGAGAAATTCCCGCAGGAGGGGAATCTCCTGTTCATCGACAAAACTGCTCAGGTCTTCGTACATGATGCTCTCTTCCTTTCCCGCGTGAGTTCCCGGCTCAACCCCGCCGGGCAACTTCCACGGGCAGACTGTTCAAGCAATAATGGGCGGCCCCGGTCAATCCCCCGGGCCGCGACCTTAACCGGAGCCCAGAAACTTGTAATGACGAATGCCGTCGATAATCCCGGCGGCATAGGCCTTTTGGCTGAAGTAAAGCTTGCGCAGACCGCGCAGGGACTCCAGTTCCTTGGAATAGTTGCCCACCACCACCCCGCAGGTATCGCCCCGCAGCATCTGGGCATCGGTGCCCGAATCACCGCAGATCATGATCCGGTTCAGGGGAATATTCCACTTGTAGCTCAGGTAACGCAGGGCCTTGCCCTTGGAGGCCCGGTAGGGCAGGATGTCGAGAAAGCTGCCGTGGGAAAATTCCAGGGTGTAATGGAGCTTTTTCTCCTGCAGGACATAGTGGACCCGGGCCAGATGGTCCTTTTCATCGGACATGTAGTAACTGATCTTGAACGGATGCTGGCTGGCGCCTTCCTGGGACTCCAGGAACTCAAGACCGGCAAGGGCCTTGCGGATGGCCGCCGGCTTCCACTGGTAACTGAGGTGCTGCTGCCAGCCGTTGTCCCGGCTGAAATCGGGCCCGTAATAGATTTCGGTCCCCACGGCGGCGATGATTATATCAGGGGAGGAAATTTCGTGTTCCGCCAGCACCTGGCGCGTTTCCGCAAGGCTGTGGCCGGTGGCTACCCCCCAGCCGACCCGGTCGCGGTGGGCATCCAGCAGGGTCAGCAACTCCCGCATCGCCGCCTCATCGCCGACCAGGGTGTTGTCGATATCGGTAATCAGCAAGCGATCTACGCCGGCCAGACGCTTGCCGATGGCCCGGGGCTTTTGCCTGGCCACCTCGGGGCCGGGCTTGGGCATGGCCGCCCGGGCCTTGTCGTAAACCTCGACGGTGCTGGCGCAATGGGACTCCCAGGAATAGTGATTGCGCACCCCGATAATCCCGTTGCGGGAGAACCGGTCCCAGGTCTCCCGGTCCACCAGGATGCTCTTGCAGGCGGCGGCGATCGCGCCGCTGTCGGTGGGATCAATCAGCAGGCCATTGTCGCAGTTGGCGATGATATCCGCCGGGCCCCCGTCCTGGGTGGCCACGATGGGCAAGCCGCAGGAGGCCGCTTCCACCAGGGTCAAGCCGAAGGGCTCGACCAGCGCGGGATTGACGAAGACCCCGCGGCTGTCGGCGCACAAACGGTAAAGCTCGGGAACCTCGATGGTAAAATCATGTTTCTTGGGAATAGCCAGTTTGCCGTAGAGATCGTAAGAGTCCATGAGCAGCAGCATTTCGGTCAGCACATTGCGCTCGTTTTCCTCCATTTTGGCGATATCCTTTCGGATCCCGGCAAAAATCGCCAGGTTGGCAATGGCCTGGAGGTCCTGGTCCTCCCCATAGGCCTTGATCAGGCCGGCGATATTCTTGCGCTGATCGGGACGGCAGAGGGCCAGAATGAAGGGCTTGTGCACCGAGCTCCAGAAACGCTGCAGCTCGCTCAGCAGCACCACCCGGGTCTGGCGGGCCAGCTCCTCGGCCGAGTTGTGCTCGAACTGGCCCTGGTAGTAAGGGTAAAAGGTTTCGATATCGATCCCCGGCGGAATCACGTTGAAATGGCCGGCGGCGAAGTTCTCATAAAGACTGTACTGGCGGTCGATTTCGTGGCGGGTACTGACCACGACCTGCTCGGCATCCCGGATAATCCTTTCCTCCACCGCGATCCGGTGATCGATATGATAGCGCCGGTTGATTTCCTCGCCGCTGAAACCTTCGTTGAGCAATTTGCCCTTCTTGTGGGCTCCCATGGAGTGGCCGGTGAACACGAAGGGCACCCCGAAGAAAGCGGCCAGTTCCCGGGCCACGTAGCCGCCATCGGCGTAATGGCCGTGAAAAATATCGGGAATCCGACCCCTTTTCTTCAGGTGCTTGACGGTCTTATCCACCATCTCGTCAAGATGGGGCCAGAGCATTTCCTTGCGGATGTACTTGCGTCCCCCGCACTGGATGCGGACAATCCGGGCCTCCGGACTCAGCGGTTCAATGGCTTGGGCATAGGCTGAGGAAACCGCCCGATCATCGATCAAGCGGGTAATCAGTTCCACCTTGGCCACCTCGGGCCGCCTGCCTAAGGCCCGGGCCAGCTCAATGACATACTTGACCTGGCCGCCGGTGTCGGCGTCCCGCCCAAGTTCCAGGGATTCCCCCCGGACCAGGCCGTGAACACTGAACATCTGGATGTACAAATCCTGGCTTTCACTCATCGGCCGGACTCCCCTTGCTCTGCCACCCGCAGCAGCTCCGCCGGGCCCCCCGGGCAAGGCGGTGAATCCCCGGAACTGGCCCGTGGCCAAGCTGCTCTTTAACTAGCTGTAATTGGTATGTCTTATTAATCTCGCCAACTACGCCCCTCCCTGCTGCGCCGGCCGGTGGGCAACCAGCCCGCCGGCTTGCCGCCGGGCCCGAACTCTCAATCCCCGCCAAGGCGGGCCGGATTACCAGCTGTTCAGCCCCTGGCGCGGCCTGGGCCAAGCAACTTGGCCGGGCCGCCCTTTTTCAACGGTTGAACCACTTCTTCATCTCTGCGGCGCTGAAGCGCCGCACCACCGGGCGGCCGTGGGGGCAACGGGAAAAAATGCCGGCTGCCTGCATTTCTTTGAGCAGGCGCTCCATTTCCGCCTCCTCCAGGGCCTGGCCGGCCTTGATCGCCGCCTGGCAGGCCAAGCCGGCCAGAACCTCTTCCAGTCGCGCCCCGGAGCGCTGGTCCGGCCCTTCTTCCTGGAAACGGGAAATCACCCCGGCAACGATGGCGGCGGGGCTGTGACCGGCCAGCAGGGCCGGCACCGCCTTGACCAGATAGCTCATGCCGCCGAAGGCTTCGATCTCCAGACCCAGGCGACTGATTTCCGCCGCCCGGCTCTCCAGCACCGCCGCCTCGGCCGGCACCAGTTCCAGCACCGCCGGGAAAAGCAGGGCCTGGCGGCTGAGCCCATTTTCTTCGTACTGCCGGCGCAGGCGTTCATAAAGCAAACGCTCATGGGCGGCATGTTGATCGATGGCCAACAGACCGTCCCCGCCGGCACACAGGATATAAGAGCGCAAAACCTGGCCGAGCAACCGGGGCGGGGCCAATTCCCCGACGCCGGGATCCGGGCCCGGGAGTTCCTCCCCCGGGGCTGTTGCTCCGGCGGGACCGGGGGGAAAACCGGGAGCCGCGCCGATCCTGGGCTCGGGCTCCCCAACCCCGCCGGGGGCCGCGCCCGGCTCTCCCGAAGAAAATTGGTAGACGACATCCTGCCGAGTTCCCTGCGGAAAAAGCCGGGCCGGCGCGGGATCATGGCTCTCGTTAACTCGATTTTGCCTTCCAAGCAAAGGAAAT